>NZ_ACDZ02000008.1 GCF_000173915.1 Gemella haemolysans ATCC 10379
AATTGTTGACTAAAACATTAGCCAACAATTTTTTTATTATTATCTTTTTGATAACGACTCTCTATATTTAAGAGGCGTCATTTTCACTAGAGTTTTGAATATTCTAATGAAGTAACTTGTATCAAAGTATCCAATATAATCAGCTACTTCTGAAATTGAAAAATCAGTATTCGCTAATAAGTAACAAGCGTTAGAAATACGTTTATCGTGGATATAATCTACGATACTAATCCCCATATCTTTATTGAAAATTGAAGATAGATAACTCTTATTAACACCTAGGTAATCACTCACGTTATCTAAGCTAATTTTCTCAGAAATACGATCATTAATATACGCTATACAGTTACGAACTACAGCTTGTTTATCTTTGTATTTATTTCTGTCTACAAGTAAACAGTAACTTCTAATAACATCTTCTGATAAATCGTAGTTATCAAGTTTGTTTTTAATTTTAACCCATAATTCTTCAATTCCTAGGTAATCATCATTATGTTGTTCTAAAGCATAACGTAATAAATCATTCATATTATATGATTTTCTACGACGAACATTAACACCCTGTTCTATATGATTTTCTTCTACTCCATGATTTCTATGACGAAGATCAAACAACATATTCACACGAGAAATATTTCCATCTACTACAGCTTCTAATATTTCACGTTTAAACTTAACTTCACTCTCTAAAATACCGTTTAAATAAGTATTTTTTCTCGATGATGCTCTTCTTACATTTTTAACACTTGAGTCTTCTACTAAGACGATTGCATCTAAGAAATCTACATTTTCATCTTCAACTAATAACTCGATTAAGTAGTTGAATTTTTTACGTGGTGTAATTGGTAATGAAAAATATACATCACAAATTAATTCATTAATACTTGCTCCGTACTTAGTTAGAGATTCTTGGAATAATTTTGTTGGTATTAAGTACTCTAAAAATGGAGTAATTAAGTAGAACTCTTCTTCGTTTTCACTCGGAATAAATAAACAAGAAATCCCTAATCCACTTTGACATTTCACTAACTTACCAGCTTTTAATCCTTCTTTTACTTTTGATAAATTCCTCTTAATAAATCTACTAAAAATACTACTTAACTGTTCTTCCCCTAAATTAAGTCGGATTTCTTCATCCGTATATTTATAAGTTAATACATCTCCATTTAAATCTAAAATATCCTTAATTCGCTCAATTTTCTTTAATGAACTTCTCATCTTACCTACCTCCTAACAACTTTTAATTTTAGTCTATTGTAATATCACGTCTTGCATTTACAATATATGAAATTGTAAAGAATACAACACTATATGCTACTAACATAATAATTAATGCATTTGCATTATCAAACTTAAATACTTCTTTTACAGTGTGACGTCCTGCTTCACTTGCATAATATGAGCTAAATAGCGGTACATCGAACATATGGTATTTTGCCCATGAGAATTTTGAAACTGCAAATATTGTTAAAGCTTGAATTAATCCAGTTCCTAAAAGTGATAACATAACTAATACCAATGATAGAATTTGTGTTTTAAACACTACACAAACTAATACTACCATAGCAACAAAGAAGATAAACACTGCTAAGTCTGCTAAATTTGTAATAATTAATTGTTTAGCAACTGTTCTACCAAAATACCCTTCTTCTATAGTATCATTCAAATGATTTAAACCTACTTTTCTATTGAAAAATACATAATATTTTGTTAAAAAGTCAAATACTGTTCCCACTACTAAGAATATAATATAGTTAATAAACGCTAAAACTATTTTCGCAGTAAGTATTGCAGAACGAGATTTTGGTTTTGTATATAAGAATTTAATAGTTCCTTTTGAATACTCTTGAGACAAGTTATTAGCTAACATAATTAGTGAGAATATCATAGCTACTGAAGTTGAAACCACTGTTAGTCCGCTAAGTATTTTCACAGCATCGATGCCATCTTCAAACTGTCTTTTTGTAAAATAACTATTTAATAAGATAATCCCAAACAATAGTAATAAGTATAACCATGTAGTTTTCTTTTTGTAATCTTTTATAAATTCATTTATAAATAATTTCATTATTTTCTCTCCCCTCCTGTAATTTGTAGGAATCGATCCTCTAATGATGTATGTAGTTCACGAATTGTATCTATTTCTACATTGTTATTAACTAGATATGTAATAATACGAGCTTTCTCTTCACGATCAAGATTTTCAAAGACAAATCCATCGTTAGTTAACTCATATCTAACACCTAATTCTCTCACTAATATTTCTGTTTTTTCTACATCATGTGTTTTCATTAATGTTTTAATAATTTCATCTGCTACTAGGTTTTCTAGTTTATCATCTGCAATAATTCTACCTTTTTCGATTACGATAACTCTATCACAAACTTTTTCGATTTCATCTAGTAAGTGTGATGAAATTAAGATTGATACTCCAGTTGATGCGATTTCTTTAAGTTTGTTACGGAAATCTTGAACTCCTTGTGGATCTAAACCATTTACAGGTTCATCAAGAATAAGTACCTTAGGATCATTAAGTAATGCTTGAGCTAATCCTAATCGTTGACGCATACCTAGAGAATAAGTTTTAACTTTCTTTCTAATAACTTTTTTTAGTCCAACGAATTCTACTAACTCTTTCATACGTGCTCTTGTTACTTTTTTACCACAAACACGAGCAATTTGTTTTAAGTTAGACCATCCAGACATATAGTTATAAAACTCTGGTGTTTCAATCATCGCTCCAACTTCTTTAAGCATAGCAGTTTTACCTAAACCTAAAGGTTTCTCAAAACAATAAACATCCCCTTTAGTTATTTTAGTTAATCCTACCATCATTCTCATTATAGTAGTCTTACCACTTCCGTTTGGCCCCAATAGTCCAATAATTTCACCTTTACGCATGTCAAAAGTAATATCCTCAACTATTGTTTTTAATCCAATACGTTTTTTAAGTCCTAAAACCTCTAATACAACTGGACTTTCTTCCACTTCTTCTTTTTTAACTTCTTTTGCTTGTTCATTTTCGATTGCATGAACTAACTCATTTCTATCTAATACAACCGTTTCCGCATGAACATCTGTCTCTTCAGTAATAGTAGGCATAATTACCGTCTCTTCTAAATTCTCCTGCTCACCAAGCGGTTTTCTAGTATATGTAGATGAATTTTCTATATCTACCTGTTTTCTAATTTTTTCTAGTAAACTTGAGTAATCATCTGATTTTTTACTATTTTTTCCCAATTCATCATTACTTAATATATCTTTATTTTTTTCTGAATTTGTCATTATTTGTAGAAGATTCCTTTCTTATAAATTTTCTTTTATATTATATCATATTTATACTATTATTTCCATTAAATAATGAATAATTATTTTTTATTTTACTACTTTACCTATTAACATATCATAAACCATTATTTAAGATTTTTTTATTTATATAATTACCTTTAAATTGTGAAAGTTTAAAAGCCATCTACATCAACATCTATCATTTTTCCATACAATTATATTTTCTTAAAATTTTGATTATACTTGTACATACATTATTATAAAAATTCTAAAAATTTATACATAACATTACTATTTACACTATAAGTTTATTTGCTATTAAAATCCATATTTGTTTTTATAATAACTTTTATAAATAATAACCTATTAAATTTATTATTACAGATATAATATACTTTTTTTCATTTACATAACCTTATTTATCCAAAACACTCTTATCAAATTAAAATTACATTTAAATTTATGATATAATATAACTTGAGGTGAATATACTTTGAAAAAAGAACTTAGAAAAAAATTTATTATTGAAAGAAACAATTTGTCTGAAGATTATAGAAATAATGCATCCGCTAAAATACTCTCTAAACTTGAAAATAACAAAATATTTATGTCTGCAGAAAAAATATTCATTTTTGTAGGATTTGGTAGTGAAGTACCTACCCTATCATTTATAAATAAATGGATTGGTAAAAAGCAGATCTTTGTACCAAAAATCGAAAATAAAATTATGAATCTAGTACATATAACATCTATAGAAAACTTAACTCCAGGACACTTTGGAGTACTAGAACCTACTAGTTGTAGCTATTATACTGGTAGCATTGATTTAGTAATTACCCCTTCTATAGTATTCGATAAAAATGGATATCGTCTTGGGTATGGCAAAGGTTATTATGATAAATATTTTACAACAAATAAGCATAAGACTAGCATCGGTTTATCATATGATAAGCTTCTTCAAGAAAAAGTCCCTACTGATAAATATGATAAAAAGGTAGACATTATAATAACAGAGGAGCAAACATTAATAATCAATGAAAAATATAATAGTAACGACTAGTGTAAAAACAACACCCCAACTCAACACTAAGGCACAAAATCTTGCCAACGAATTAAATTTAAAATATATTATAAGAAATAAAAAAACAATTAAACAATTACTAGAATCTGCTCAAGGTGCACTCGTAGTATACAAAAATAAACTAAGTTATTTCGAGAATGATTCAGAATTTTTCTTCCATCTAGATACGACTGCATTAAAAATTAAAAATTCGGACAATGAGCCTCTAGTTGAAATAATAGGTAAAGAAAAGCAAAATGTTCTAGATTGTACGATGGGGCTTGCAGGAGATAGTATTCTCCTAAGCTATTACAGCCACAATGTTACTTCTCTAGAAAAAAATAAGATTATACATCTCATTACAAGTAGCGGACTAAAACACTACGCTTCCCCTAACGAAGAGATAAACAAAGCGATGAGAAAGATCATTACTCATAACTTTGATTGTATAGATTATTTAAAGAAAACTCCTGATAATGCATTCGATATAATATACTTTGACCCTATGTTTTCACATGATATAGCCGAATCTAACAATCTTTCAGGAATAACTCCTCTTGCCGATAGTCATTTCAAATATGATGAATTTATAAAAGAAGCATATCGGGTTGCAAGAGGTAAGATTATTATTAAAGCTCACTTCAAGGACAATGTATTTGAAAGATACAACTTTACAAGAATAATTAGAAAAAACACTAAATTCCACTTCGGATTCCTCGATATAAATCAAAAAACCAAAAACTAAGCTTTAAAGCTTAATTTTTGGTTTTTCATTTTTCATTTCTTTTACAGCTTGATAACCATCATATCCAGTGATTTCTTTGAAATCACGATACAAAGAATTCTCCTCAGACTTAGCTCGAACTACACTCTTAAAGTCTTTGTATGCAGCTTTAAATTCTGATAGTTCTACTCCCGATAAATAACATTCTTCTACTAAATCTAAAAATTTAATAATAATTGTTATCTCATCCGTATTATATAATGTATAATCTATTGGATAATTAAATTCCATACTCTTACCTACTCAAATGTATAACCAACACCGCGAACAGTTCTTAGGTTTTTATCATAACCAATTTTTCGTAACTCTTTTCTTAATCCTGAAATATAAACTTCGATAGCGTTAATCGTTGTTTCTGAATCAACACCCCACACACGATCAAATATTTCTTCTTTTTCTAGTACGATATTATTATTGATTACAAAGAATGATAATAATTCAAGGTATTTCCCTTTAATTGTATCTAATGTCCCACCATTTGATGATACCAATTCATTTTTAAGGTCTAACACTAAATCTTTGTATGTAATTTCATGTTCACCTTTTAGGTTACTTTCACGTTGAAGTAAGTTCGAAATTGTTGTCAGTAAAAGAGAAGCATCCGCTACACGTGGTAGATATTCCGTCACTCTATGCTTCATGACTCTAGCCTTTTCTTCTGTTGATTCTGCTATAGTAATAATAATTACTGGAGTTTTATGTTCGTTGCTTTCTCGAATATAATCAAGTAGGTCTATTCCGCCCATTCCCGGTAGAATACTATCAGCTATTACAAAATCATACTTATTTTCATCAACAAGTTTTTGTCCATCTAATCCATTATAACAAACATCCGCATCAAATTTCTCTGAAATTGCAGCTTTCAATGATGCAGCTAATAATTTGTCATCTTCTACAATAAGTGCTTTAAGCATCAATAACTCCTCCTTTTTATTTTTTATTTATCTAAATAATTATTTTATATCTTTTCTAAAAAAAATACAACTAAAAACTACAATATTTTCTTCTATTTTTTCATTATAAGAAAATATACAATACATGAAACTAATATTCCTACTAAAGCTCCACTACTATCTATTAATACATCAACAATATTTCCATCTCTACCTGGTACAAAAGTTTGATGAAATTCATCACTTAGGGCATAGATAACAGAAAACAAGAAACTTAATATACCAGTTTTTTTAAAATCTTTTATCTTGCTATTTTCTATAAATAAATTCGATAAATATGAACATGAAAAAAATCCCAAAGTCATATATTCACTAAAGTGGCCTAATTTTCTTATGATTAAGTCATTAGAAATCTTCGATGACTCTTCTCCAGGTTGACTAGAAAATAAAAATATGACTATACAAATTAAAATTAATATTATTAATGAAAAGTATTTCTTATATAAAAGTTTAATAAAAATTTCTCCTTAGTATTTATTTTAATATTTTTTTCCTACTTTCTATATTACCATATAATTTTAATAAATGGTAATATTTGTAAGTAAAATAACCAAAAAGATACTTTTAATATTCTACTAACCATCTAAAAAACACAATATTTTCTTCAAATTACTCATATAATGAAATTTATAAATATTTATTATAAACAGAAATTTAATTTCATAAAACTTTAAACATCGTATCTCAAAACATTTACCAACAAAAATATAAAATATTATGATATAATTATAGTAAACGAATTCAAATAATGGAGGTCTATTATGCCACGTATAGTTGCTAGAGGATTTAAAAAAGAAGATTTAAAAAAAGTTAGTGCTGAACTTTTCGATACTATTGCTGAAATAATCGAAAGACCGCGCGAAGCTTTTACATTAGATTTAATTGAAAGTGTTGCTATTCTTGATGGAGAAGAAATCAACAGAGCAAATCTTGAAATTGGTTGGATTCACCGACCTGTTGAAGTTTGCGAAAAAGTTGCTACTGCTGTTAATGAACTATTCAAACCTCTTGGTTATGAAACAGTAATGATTTCATTCAAAGATATTGACTTAGCATACGAATTTGTATTCAAAAAATAATTATTAAAAAAGGAGTGATTCGTAAATCAAGATTCATTTAAATCTGATTCTTCGAATCACTCTTTTTTTATCCTTTTACTTGCGTTTCATACATTTTTTTGTAACTCCCCTCAAGAGCTAATAATTGTTCGTGTGTTCCACTTTCTATGACCTTTCCTTTTCTAAGAACATAAATCATATCTGCATTTTTTATAGTTGATAATCTATGAGCTATTATAAGCGTTGTTCGACCTTGTTTTAATTCTTCTATAGCTCGACTAACATTTTGTTCTGTTTCACTGTCGATATTAGCCGTCGATTCATCAAGAATCAAAATCTTAGGATCTTTAGCCAAAGCTCTAGCTAGACAAATAAGTTGCTTCTCACCTGTAGAAAAGTTATTTCCACCTACTTCTACTTTTGAGTCCAACGAGCGATTTTCTAATATGAAATCTCCTCCAACTCTAGATAAGGCCTCTCTAGCAATTTCCTCATCATTTGAAGTAGTAATATTTTCGAGTAAGGTACCTTCAAATAAAAATGAATCCTGCAGTACTATAGCCGTTTTTTCTCTTAGATACTCCTTACTGTAATCATTTATATTTCTACCATTGATTAGGACATTACCTTTAGTTGCACTGTAGAACTTAACAATTAAGTTCATAATAGTACTCTTACCGCTTCCCGTATGTCCTACAAATGCTACAGTTTGATTCTCTTTAATTTCAAGATTCAAATCACGTAGCACATAAAAATCATCTTTATAAGAAAAATACACATCTTCGAATTTAATATTTCCTCGGAAATCATCCTCAGTAATATCGTTATGATTGTCTTCCTCAACTTCTAACTTAAGTATCTCCTGAATATTTATAGCTGCACCTTGCGCTCTGATATAATTAGAAATCCCCATTGTAAAGTCTGCAATTCTATAAATTATATCGGTAGTATAATTTATAAATAGATATACCATTCCCAATGTAATTCCATAAACATTATTAAAGTGTGAATACGAATAGTAATAAACAATACCTATGAAAATCACAATTCTAAATACTCCAGTTATATTATGAAGTAATAGACTATCTACTAGATTTAGTTTTTTCCAATATTTATAGCGTTCTTCATTATGCTTATTCCAGTCTTCAATACTCTCTTTTTCTTTATTAAAAGCTTTGATGATTTCTAAATTTTGATAATTCTCATTTATAATACCGTTACTTTGAGAAAATTTACGTCGATACCCCTTAATACTATCTATAGATAACTTGTTGTAAATTTTTAATACTATAAACATTACCGGGAATAACGCCAGCATAAATAATCCAAAACGTACATCTACATAAAATAATACAATATAAGAAAAAATAATCTTAAGTACAATTATTAATATCTGCACAAATGTCGAAACGAAAAATGTTCTAATTTGGTTAACATCACTCGTTATCCTAGATACTACAGAACCAGCTGGCATATTATCGAAATACTTAATCGGTAGACTTTGAATATGATCGTATACCTGCATCTGGATTCTAACATAAACCTCATTAGCACCTTTTACTAAGTAAATATTTCTAATATAGTTAGATATACCTGAACACAATAGTATGAGTCCATACCCTGCTATTACTACCAAGGATTTTAGAATTATCTGATGTGTTAAATCTCCAGTTATTCCATCAAAAACTTTCGACAATACGTACACACCAGCAACACCTGACCCAACATTTAATAGTGAAAAGACAAAACCTATTATATAAGATCTTTTTGCTTTTTTCATATAAGGAAGAAATTGAAATAACGGATTTTTATTCTTCATCATCTTCTACCTCCTTATTTTGATACTCATCTAGTTGTTTATACCAAGAACATTTTTCAAGAAGCTCATCATGCGTTCCAAAATTTAATATTTTACCATTATCTAATACAACTATTTTATCAGCATGTCTTACTGCAGAAATTCTATGCGCTACTATTATATTAGTCTTACCTTCTCGAGTTTTCTTAATATTTTCTATAATAGCTTTTTCTGTATTAGAGTCCACTGCACTTAAACTATCATCGAGTATTAAGATTTCAGGATTAGATAACAACGCTCTCGCTATACCTAGACGTTGTTTTTGTCCACCTGATAGAGATAAACCATTTTCTCCTACAAGAGTATCAATACCATCTTTAAATCTACTAATATCTTTCTTGATATCCGCTTGTTCCAGCACCTCATCTAACCTATCCTCTAAATCATATCTATAAAACAATACATTTTCTTTTATAGATTTTGAGAATAACTGATATTCTTGTGGTGCGTACCCTATTTTTTCTCTAACAGAATAATCATAATATCGCTCCATTCCCTTTCCGTCAAGAAGTAGCGTATTTTCTTCTATTGGATATAATCGAAGCAGTTGCTTGATAAATGTCGTTTTCCCACTACCAGTTTTTCCTACTACACCTATAGTTTCACCTTTATTAATTGTAAAATTAATATCTTCTAGCACATGATTATTATCCCCATAACTAAAATTAAATTCTTTAAATTCAATTCTACTATTAAACTCAAAATTACTTTCAGCTAGGTCATTATTAACATCAGCTTTTTTATCAGAGATTTCTAAAACTCTTTTCGTAGCTTGACGCACTTCTATAATCATAATAACTAACTCCGATAAAGCAATGTATGGCCACTGAATCATACCTATAACTACACAGACAGAAATTAACTCTCCTAATGTCATCATCCCTAAATTAATAAAGTAAAATCCACAAGCTACAGCTATGATGTAACTTGCCGCTAACGATACTGTATTAAGTGGTTGATAAACAAGAGTTTTTTTCATATATTCTTCATTACTTCTAGCATAGCTTCTAAGTTTTCCTACAAAACTATTTCTCACTTTATCTAGCAAGCTATAGGCTCTAATTACACGAATACCCTTAACATTTTCTAAAGTCTCTTCTGTAATTTCATCCATAGTTTTCGCCATCTCATTATAGTATTTTTCCTGTACCTTACGTCTTCTAACTAAATAAATAGTCTGAAGAATCAATGGTATATGAATCAGTAATAAATAAATTAAACTAGATTTGTTAAATATAAGAACACTTATAAATAAATTGTAGATTATTCCATCAAAAATTAATAGAATACCATAACCAAAAAGCGGCGCAATATAATTCGTAATATCATTCGTCGATCTACTAATAACTTCTCCAATACTAAATTTATTAAAAAATACTGGAGTATGTCTATAAATATCATATTGAATATCATAGGTCATATCTTTAATAACTTTATCATATCCTATAAACGTATAGTATTCTTTAAAGAAATAGACAATATACAGTGCTATTCCAGCCAAAACAATTCTTAGAATTTCATTAACTACACCATCAAAATCAATATTTCCTCCCGCTATACCATCAACTATATAACTTAACCTATCAGTTGGGTATAACGAAAAATAATAAGACGCAATAGAAACTATTAGTGCAATTATTATGCGTTTTTTATCTCTGTAAATAAGGCTTGCTATTTTATTAAATATTTGCTTATTATTTATCGTTTTGTCCATTTTTCACCCTCCTTTTTTCATCTATTGAACTATATTTTATTAATTATAACATATTTAAACACTTAATTTTATTAAAAAGCAAATAAAACAGGAATAACTAAAAATTCTTATTTTCCAGTTATTCCTATTCGTTTTTTGAACATATATGATTATAACATATAATTAATTTCGACTTAGTCTACTTAACTATAGGGAGTAACTCAAGAATTGAGATTTTGATGTGTCCCCCGAATTCAAAACATCAACTTCTTAGTTATTTTTCTTTTTTAAACTCCGCTATTGCATCCTTCGCAAGTTTATCAACAACCTCATTAAGTTCAACACCTGTATGTGCCTTCACTTTTACAAAATTTACCTTCACTACTGATTTTACCTTATTATAAAATTTCACATAATCCTGTGTATAAGGTAAGTTCGCTTGCCAATCACCAGTTGCCCAAGATTCTATTCCTTGATAGTCATAAAATAGAGTGATCTCTTTAATTTTTCTATCTACTGCGTACCACATAACATATTTGGCCGCCTCTAATTCTCCAGCAACATTGTGTAATTGAGCATAATCTTCTCTATTTCCAGCATGTTTGAACTCATATTTCTTATCACCATCTACTATAACTACTCCAGAACCATAGATACCTTGTACTCTATCAAAACTTCCATCTATATATGCATACACTCCATCAACTGTTTCCACATTCTCTATCTTTTCTTCATTACCTTTTACAAACTCTTCTGCTTCTTCTATAGTTTTAAAACTTTTGTATATCGCACCCTTATAACCTGTAACCTGTTCTTTACACTCATCCCATGTTGAAAATATTCCAGTTTTTTTACCTTTTCTTACCGCATAAAATTTAGTCATCATATTCTCCTTACAAAAATATTTACTCTAAAATTATACTACATAGAAAATATTAAGTAAATTTTTAAAAAGAAAATTTAAAATAAACTAAGAAAAATTATTTTTTTACTTTAGATACATTTTTTAAACAAGAAAAATCATAAATAAGTCTATACAAATATTTTCTTAACTTTTTTACAAATAATAAAAAAACTAAATTTAAAATATTATTTAAAATCAGTAAGTATAATTTTCATTAATTCAAGAAATTTCATTTTATTTTTTACATAAAAGATACTGATAATCTATTTCATTTAAAGCGTTTTTATGTTATAGTATAGGTGTCTATTATTTTTCAAAGGTTGATTTAATAGTCTTTATGTAAATGAGATAAAAAACTAGATTTATATTTAATTAACCTTGAAAAATTAATATTAGAATAAATTATTACATTATATACAAAAGGAGACATTCCATGAAAACAAATAAATTATTAAAATCAAGTATGAGTGTTGCATTGGCACTTACTATATCTTCTATCACAGCTCAAGCTTGGCCAACAAATAGCAATATAGCAAAAGCTGATTTCGGAGATACAGCAGCCACTCAACAAACTAAGGCTGAACTAAATGAAATAATAAATAAAATTTTTAACGATCAGTCTATCACAAATAGATACTTAGGAACTACTTTTTTCCACAAAACTTCTAACTTCCCTTATTACCATGTAACATTTGAAAATCACCAAGTTCCCGATGATGTTATTGACACTACCCCTTGGTATAACATGTGGAGCGAAGCTGCTGCTGCAAAAGCAAAACTTGATGCTAATTCATATACAGAAAAAACCGCACAAAATGCAATAAACACTTTAAAATATTATATTCAACTTTATAACTTTGATGTGAACCATGATTTAAAAGATGACGGTTTTTATACTACTACCGATTTTAAAACTCCAACAATGGTAACTGTATCTAGCGATGGTCAACAAGATTTTTATAAAAAAGTAGTAGATAATAAAGAAGAAATTAAAAATCTATTTAAAGAGTCTTTAGCAGGTATCTACAAACAAGGTCAAGATATAGAAATTAATCTTGTTGCTAACCCTGATAAAGTTAGCAAAATTACAAGCTTTGTTGTTAATAAAGTTTCTGGTTTAGATACAAATGTTAAACTAGGTCCTTCTGCTGAAGATCAACATATCGTAGCCTTTAGTGTTCCTGGTGAATTAAAAGCTGAACAATTGGTTGTTTCAAATATGACTTATATTGATAAAAACGGCGCTAAACAACAAACAGGTCCATTTGCTTTAGATATTAACTACTCAGCTGCTAAAAAAAGTAACGAAGCTATCCCTAAGTATAGAGAAAAATTAAACGAAAAAATTCAAAATTGGATTGATCGTGGTAATAAGGTTAATGAATGGTTACTAACAAAAGAGAATACTTCAGACACAGCTGCAGACTTCTCACAAAGAGCTAAAATTAGCGAAGCTGTAACAAAACTACAAGAATTGAAACGTTCAGATAGCGCTAATTACGATAAACTTTATGAAATTTCTACACCGATTCATGAAATGGAAGACATTGCAACATTAAGAGAAGTACTAGATATTAAGGTTGCAAAACTATTAGAATATTTTGACCTTTATAACGAAAAAACATACACTAAAGAAAGTATTGAAAACTACAGAAATTATATTAAAAGTGTTCCTTCATTGAAAAATACAAGAAACATAAAAGAACTAGTTCAGTTAATTAAAGACTTCGATAACGCGAACTTCACATACTTAAGATACAATACTACAGAACTAAAAAGAATAATCAATATTGCTGACAGAAAAATCAGAAGTGAGTACGAACCCGTGTCTCTTGAAAAATTTGATCAAGCTTTAAATCACGCTAAAGACTGGATTAACCAAACAAGCAGTTATAATCCTCAAATTAATGAGACATCAGACCTTGTTAAACAATTAACTGAGGCTATCAACAATCTTACTACAAAAGACGGTAAAAAAGGAGAACCAGTTCCTGCCGCACCTGTTGAGAACACTACTAAACCAGCAGAACCATATAATGTAACTGCAAAATTCGTAGAAAGAGGTAGCGACAAACCTATAAAAACAAGATACAGTCGTGATTTGACAGAACTTATAAAAAATGTAGAAGTTCACGAATTAGGAAACGGTAAAAATGAAGTAATATTAACATTAGAACCTAAAATCATGGGAGGAGCTATCGACTTTGCTCTAGCAGATACTTTCAAATATAACAGTCTAGGAAATACAGATGCCGATGCCGTTGTTTTAGAGACAAAAAATATTGGAGGGCGTGATTACCCTACTAAATTAAAACTTACAGTTGATGCTACTAAGAAAAATATTGAAATAGCACTTCTAGGAAATTTCAATTTTAAAGATTCGTTCTCATTAGGAAAAAATGGAATCGATAATTTTACAAAACCAACAGACTTATATATCGATTACTCTACAAAACTGGAAACTAAAAAAGAATCACCTCTGAAAGCTTCGTTAAGAGATAAAATTAATTACTATACAAGTAATTCAGTACAAGATAACTACAAAGATTTAAAACCAGTATTCAAAACTTCATTCAATCAATTAATTACTAAGGCTCAACAACTTTTAAATAACGATTCACTAACTAAAGATGAAGTAGATAACATTATAAATAAACTATTAGATGAAACAACTAAATTAGATTCATTAGCTAACCTTTATAAATCACTACAAAACTCAAAAAATCAGTACGAAAATGATTGGAAGAACAATTCACACTTTACTAGCGAAAGCAAAGCGTTAATTAAAGAAAAATTAGATGCGGTTGAAAGTAAAATTAACTCTCTAGATCCAGTCGATATAGAAGGTAAAAAAGAAACTTACTCAAATGAGTTCGACAAAGAAGGAACTGTAACAGTATATAAAAAACTAGATGAACTAACAGGAGAAGTTCAACATCTTGGAGACTATCTTCGCATCAATACTGATGAACTTTCAGGAGAAATTAAAAAAGCTGAAGAAGCTTACAACAATTCCAACAAAATTACTCAATCAAAACTTAAACTTAAACAATTAATTGATGAAGCAAAAGCATATGTTGCTAATGCAAAACTAACTCCTGAATCAAACGACACTGATGATCAAATAAATACCGATCTAACAGATTACTACAAAGAACAATTCAAATTCGCTATAGAAGACTTAAATGATTCTCAAAACTCTGGAGCAGAACAAGTTTCAGCCAAAGAGCAACTTAAGAATAAAATAGCTGAAGTTGAGTTAATAAAACAAGGTAAAAAAGACCCAGCAGCCTTTGTTACTTTAACTAATGAACTATCAAAAACTAAAGAATTATTAAATAATGATTCTTCTACCGAAGAAGCATTACTAGCTGAATTAAATAAACTTAACAATGCTGTGAATGCATTTAACAATTCTGCTGATTCAACTCAAAATAAACCAAGTAATTCATCAGAATCTCCTTCTACAGATTCTAATAATAAAGTTCAATTAGATGGATCATTATTAAAACAAGATTTAACTAGCCCTTCTATGGCTAATGGAATAATTAAAAATATGTATCTAGTAACTGAAAACGGAAAAAATTATTTAGAATTAGATCTTATTCCTATGAATAATGGAACAACTAATGTTGCCGTTATGAGTAAACTTACATACTTCGATGGAAATACTGAAAAAGATGTTCAAGTTCTAAAAGAAGATACTGCCGACGTTACTTACAATAACGTAACTAATTCTTATAAATATCCTTCAAAAATTAGAATACCGATTGAAGGAAAACCATCTACAATAAAACTTAACACTTTTGCAAGCAGTACATTATTCGGTACTGATAAACATGAAAATATAGCTGTATTATCTGTAAAATACCCTAAAGAAAATGCTGTTATCACTGCAGATAAAAAACAACTAAACGCACTATTCGAAGCTACTACAAGTAAATACTATGATAGTTGGAATAATGTATTTAAAAATGCAAATGTAAGCCAAGACATGGCAGTAATTAAAAACTTCGGTAACAAAATCAACGCTGCACAAAATGTATTGAAAAATAATATTGCAAGCACAGAAGAAATCTCTACTGCATTTACTGAACTATCAGATTTAAAAAATCAATATGATTTACTTATTCAACTAAGAACTTCAAACGCTGAAGCTGTAGCAAACTTCAATTCTGATAAAGATAGCAAAAACTATAGTGAAGAAAGCATCAACGCTGTAGATAACTATCTTCAAGGAAAAATAGATAAACTAGAAGACTTAGTGCACAACAACCCTAAATCTAATGAAATCTTGAAATTATTTAACGATGTTCAAAGATACTATAACCTCCTTAGATATGATACTTCAAAACTAGATACAGCTATTAAATCAGCTCAAGACAAACTAGCTGCAAGTAACTATTCAGATGAGTCTAAAAACAATTTAACTACAGCTATTACTAAAGCAACTGAATTCATAAACAAAGCTAAAGAAACAAGAAATCTAGAAGACACTCGTTCTAGTTTATTAAAAGAAATCGAAGATGCAGTCAACAAATTAAAAGAAACACCTGCTCCTGAAGTAAATAAACCAAGTGACAACACTCAGACATCTAATAATGAGACTAACAAACCTAACGATAAAGTCGACACTCCTAATAACAGTGAAGTTAACAAACCTAACGACAAAGTCGACACTCCTAATAACAGCGAAGTTAACAAACCTAACGACAAAGTCGACACTCCTAATAACAGCGAAGTTAACAAACCTAATGACAAAGTCGACACTCCTAATAACAGCGAAGTTAACAAACCTAATGACAAAGTCGACACTCCTAATAACAGCGAAGTTAACAAACCTAATGACAAAGTTGACACTCCAAATAATAATGAGGCTAACAAACCTGCTGAAAGCACTGATGAAGTTGCTAAAAAACTTGCTACTGAAAGAGCAAACCTTCTTTTACCTTTAGAAACAGCTAAAATCCTAGTTAACGATGATAAAGATAAAGAAGGAATTAATAAAGAAGCACACGCTAAACTAAAAGAAGCTACTGAAAAAGCTCAAAAAGTATATAATGAAGAAAAATCTATAGATAAAATTTTAGAAGAAAAATCTAACATAGATAAAGCATTAGAAGAGTATACTAAACATAAAAATGATAAAGAAACTGTCCCAGGAAATAACAAACCTGAAGATAAACCTACTCCAGATAATAAACCTGATAATAATTCAAGTAATAATGTTCCTGAATTCAACAGACCTGTCGCTTCTAATGGCCAAGATGCCCCTGTTAATGAAGTTCCTGAATTCAACGGACCTGTCGCTTCTAATGGTCAAGATGCTCCTGTTAATAAAGTTCCTGAATTCAACGGACCTATCGCTTCTAATGATCAAGATGCTCCTGTTAATAAAGTTCCTGAATTCAACGGATCTGTCGCTTCTAATGGTCAAGATGCTCCTGTTAATAAAGTTCCTGAATTCAACGGACCTGTCGCTTCTAATGGCCAAGATGCTCCTGTTAATAAAGTTCCTGAATTCAACGGACCTGCTGCTTCTAATGGTCAAGATGCTCCTGTTAATAAAGTTCCTGAATTCAACGGACCTGCTGCTTCTAATGGTCAAGATGCTCCTGTCAATAATGTTCCTGAATTCAACGGACCTATCGCTTCTAATGGCCAAGATGCTTCTGTTAATAAAGTTCCTGAATTCAACGGACCTGTCGCTTCTAATGGTCAAGATGCTCCTGTTAATAAAGTTCCTGAATTCGACGGACCTGCTGCTTCTAATGGTCAAGATGCTCCTGTTAATGAAGTTCCTGAATTCAACGGACCTGCTGCTTCTAATGGTCAAGATGCTCCTGTTAATGAAGTTCCTGAATTCAACGGACCTGCTGCTTCTAATGGTCAAGATGCCCCTGTTAATGAAGTTCCTGAATTCAACGGACCTGCTGCTTCTAATGGTCAAGATGCTCCTGTCAATAATGTTCCTGAATTCACTGGTGGAGTAAACGATACAACACCTCCAACTGTTCCTGATAAACCAGAAGGAGAAACTCCAAAACCAACAAAACCTGAAACATCTAACGGAGATTCACTTGTACAACTAGAAGTGCCAGAATTCAAAGGTGGCGTTAACGCTGTTGAGGCTGCTGTTAATGAAATTCCTACATTCGGAGTTAAACAACCTGAAATCAAGAAAATATTAGATGAACTTGTTAACATAAAAAATCAAATAAAAGATGGCGAAGAAAACGGTGCTGAAGATTATTATATCAATGGATTAAAAGATAGATTAGTAGACTTAGAAAAAGCATTCGACTTACTAACTCAAAATCTTTCTGCAGTAAATGACGTACCAGAATATACAGGTCCTGTTACCCCAGAACCTCAACCCCACTTAGAGGGAACTGCTCCTGGTAGTGGTCAAGGCGGAACTGCTGGTGAAATAGTAGATCCTAATCAAAACCTTGGATCAGTTGGTGGAGCTTCAGCTACTCAAAACGTAGATTTCGGACAAACACCTGCTGTTACTCAGCTATCTGAAAAAACTAAAGAAGCTGAACCTGCAAAAGCTAAATCTAAAGAATTAGCAAGCACAGGTATGAATTCTTCTAGCACTGCTGCATTAGGATTAAGCTTAATCTGTCTTGTTGGACTTGTAGTCAGACGTAAACTTTTTAAATAATCAATTAGTGTATAAAAAACTTTAAAGGCAGTAACTCAAAAATTACGATTTTGAAAAAACAAGATTTTGGTAAATTTCCAAAGTAAGTTCCAGTAAGAAATTAAAGTGGAAGTTACCTTGGGAAAAAAAGGAAAATAACAATAAAAATATTCCCAAGGTAAGTTCCGGTATAAAACAAGGAAGCTTTACTTTGGGAGTTTTTTTAAAGGCATCAAAATAAAAAAAGAGGAATTATACTTATTAAAAATTAGTTTCAAGTTAAATTCCAGTTTTTTGTTTGAACTGGAATTTACTTTGGGAATTAATATTTGAAAATAGCCTACTATAAAAAAACTCCTATTTATTGAATTTTTATCAGTTTTGTTGTAAAATTGTATTTGCTTATGGAAAAATAATAAGGAAATTTTTTATTTTATAAAGACAACTTAGGAGATATAATAATGAGTAAATATCATTTTATAGGTATTAAAGGATCCGGTATGAGCTCACTTGCACAAATTGCTTACGATATGGGGCATGAAGTACAAGGTTCAGACGAAGAAACATACTTTTTTACACAAGAAAAATTAGAACAAAGAAACATCCCAATGTTTAGCTATGGGGTAGAAAATATCAAAGAAGGATATGATGTAATTTTAGGTAACGCATTCGATGAAACACATGCTGAGTATAGACGTGCTAAAGAATTAGGTTTAAAAACTTACACTTATTCTCAATTTTTAGGAAAATTACTTTCTGAAATTCCATCAATTGCAGTAACTGGAGCACATGGGAAAACAACCACAACTACAATGGTTAGTAACATCTTTAAACACAACCACATTACATCATACCTAATTGGGGATGGTACTGGACACGGTGAAAAACATTCTGAATTTATGATAGCTGAAGCATGTGAATATTACAGACATTTTCTTGCATATCACCCAAATTATGCTATCGTTACTAATATCGACTTTGATCATCCTGATTATTTTAATGATGAACACGATATGTTTGATGCATTTCAAAGTTTCGTAAATCAAGTAAAAGATACTGTAGTAATTTGTGGAGATGATCGTTTAGCTTCTCAGCTTAAACCAACTACTGCAAAAACAATTAAGTATGGTTTCAACGAAGGAAATGATTACCAAATAAAAAATGTTCAAACTACATCAGAACACAGTAAATTCGACGTCTATAAAAATTCTGAATTATTAGGAACATTTACTATGGCAGTATTTGGATTACACGATATTTCTAACGCTACATCAGCTATAGCTTTAGCTGATATCAATGGTATTAGTGTTGAGAAAATTAAAGAATCACTTGATCAATACAAACCTGCTGAGAGAAGATTTAGCGAACACAAAATCGGAAATAATGTAATTGTAGACGACTATGCTCACCATCCAAGTGAAATTAAAGCAACTATCGACAGTGCATGTAGAAAATACGAGGGCAAAGAAGTTATCGCTATTTTCCAACCTCATACTTATACACGTACAGCTAAATTCTTAAATGAATTTGCTGAAAGTTTAGAAACTGCAGATAAAGTATTCCTTTGTCCAATCTTCGCTTCAGTGCGTGAGAAAGAAAAAATTGTTGGAATCGAAGATTTACAAAAAGTGACTAAAGATGCTCAAATAATAAATAGTGAAAATGATTTTGATAAACTTAACTTTGACAATAGTGTATTCCTATTTATGGGAGCTGGTAATATTAATAAACTTTGTCATAAATTTATCGAACACAAATCAAAATAATTTAATTGTATTATAATCAATATTAAAATATAATTGATTATACGGACTTATAAAGGAGGAAACATTATGTTAGATATAAATTGGTTAATTTTAGCTTATGCTGGAATCTTTTTAGCGGGAGTAGGAGTCTTAATCCTATGCATAAGCGCAGCGATCACACTTGGAACTGTTAGAAAATCACTAACTGTTGCTACTGAATGTGTAGAAGACGTAACAAACATTGCAGAAGATGCACTAAATCTTGCTAAAGACCTTAATGAAACAGTTAAAAAGGTTGAAGGTAATTTAGAGCCGATTATGGCAGAAACTAATATTTTATTGCAAAACACAAACATCTTAGCAGAAGACTTACAAGTTAAATCTGAAAAACTAGATCCACTATTTAATTCTGCTGAAGGATTAGCAACATCTATCAATGGTTTACAATCATCTGTAGATAATATGAAATCTAACGTTACTGGGTTCAAGAAAAATACAGATCAAAAAATCGAAAATCTTTCTGAAAAAGTAGAAGAAAATAAAGTTAAAGCTTCTAATCTACTTAACAAATTCTTAAAGAAAGATAAAGTTGAAGAAGAAAAATAATATTTAAATTGGAATAAAATAATAATTCAAAATAACAAAAATTAAAAAATATTTTATATCAAGTATTCTTTAAAAAGTATTTTATAATCTGTTATAAAATTTAGAGGAGCAACACAAAATCATTAATTTGTGTTGCTCCTCCTTTGTTACTAGCGAAATCTTATCTATTATCTCTTAATTTTATATTTATCTCACTTATACTATTTTTAATACTAAAATATCGAACTATTCCTATTAAAATATAAACCACAGTAGTTGTAATCAGCATTAAAGTTAAAGTAGTAAAGCTACTAAACCATTTCAAATAATAACCCGCTAACACAAGTGGTAACATAATAAGAAAATAATGAGATACAAATACTATTACTATATTATCATTTAACTTACTTTGAAATACTTTACCAGCTAATCCTTGTAATATACCTAAAATAGCGTATACTAAGGTTTGAATTAATACTGCCATATTTAAATTATCAAAACTCTGGATATACAATGGCATACCAGGATAAAACTGACCACACAAAATACCGAATATTAGATTAATAACATTCCCTGCTCCTATCCCTAACAACATAAATATTACAATTTTTTGAAATAATTTCATTTTAATACCTCCTATAATCCTAATTTCATCTTAAATTCTTTTAACATCCTACGTGATACATAACTTATATCAGAATTTTTATAACTTATAACTATTGTTCCTCTCAATCCTAAATCTAAGCTATGAATATATTTAACATTAGCTATTTCACTTTGAGATATTTTTATAAAATCCTTAGTTAATGTACTCTGCACTTCATATAATTTTTTTCTAACAATAAATCTACCTTCAACTGTGACTACATATACTTTTCTATCTTCAACATATACCCTTATAATATCCTCTATATTTAATAAACGTACTTTCCCATCTAAAACTCCTATAAAGTAATCTTCCTTATTTTCTATATAATTCACTAAATTTTGAATCTCATCATTCACTTTATTTGCTGATATAGTCACTATTATTTCTTCAAATTTCTTATCTATATTTAATTCTACTTTCACATTTTCACCTCCTTTTATATATTTAATTCAACTTTCATATCTTCAGCTCCTTTCATAATTATATTTTATATAATAAATATTTAAAAATCTATAGATAATGCATATTCGGTTAGTTTTCTTGTTTATTCGGTAATTTAATATTTAATTCAAACTTTCATCTCTTTAGCTCCTTTCATAATTATATTTTATATAATAAATATTTAAAAATCTATAGATAATGCATATTCGGTTAGTTTTCTTGTTTATTCGGTAATTTATATACTAATTACAAATACAGTATATTTTACTTAATAAATACATATATTGTTTTTAAAAAAATATAAATAATTTATAAAAAATATATTTAAATAATATGACAATTAAGATTAAAATACGTTTACTTAAATTTTTTTTGATTTTTTTTAACTTTATACTTGATTTTATTTCAATTTTGATATATTATACTGAGGTATTTAAAATTTTATAAAAGGAGAATTATTTTTATGTTAAACGAATTTAAAAAATTTGCATTTAAAGGAAACGTATTAGACCTAGCTATCGGGGTTATCATGGGGGCTGCTTTCGGTAAAATCGTTAGTTCATTAGTAACTGACATTATGATGCCACTTATCGCTCTTGTATTCCCAGCTAAACCAGACTTCACAAAGTTAGCTTGGGAAGGTATCAAATACGGTAACTTCATCCAAATCACTATCGACTTCTTAATTACTGCTATCGCAATCTTCGTATTCGTTAAAGCTATTAACACTGCTAAAGAAAAAATGTCTAAAGAAGAAGCAGCTGAAGAAACTCCAGAAGTTGATGCTAAAGAAGAGCTTCTTAAAGAAATCCGTGATTTATTAAAAAAATAATAAATTAAAAATTTAAGGTCTGACAATGTCAGACCCTTTTTTATTGCTTGAAACATAAAGAATCCCTTGAAAATTAATTTTCCAAGGGATTCTTTTCTATATAGATTTAGAACTTTAATTTTTTCTAATATTTAAAATTACTCTTCCTCTTTTTTACGGCGTTTTATTGCTGCAAATAGACCTACAATAGCTAATCCTAAACCTGCTAACTCACTATTATTTTGTGATTGACCTGTATTAGCTAAACGTTTAGTTGGAACACTAGAAGTTTTATCTCGTAAGTTTGAGCGAATTTCTGACTCATTATTATCAATTCCAACATAATTCGGTAATTCTGAATGAATTTCTGGATCTCCATTTACTCCTCCATTGAATTCTGGTAAGGCTGGTTGAATCTCTGACTCTCCATTTACTCCTCCATTGAATTCTGGTAAGGCTGGTTGAATCTCTGACTCTCCATTTACTCCTCCTTTGAATTCTGGTAAGGCTGGTTGAATCTCTGACTCTCCATTTACTCCTCCATTGAATTCTGGTAACTCTGGCTGAACTTCTGGGTCTCCATTTACTCCTCCATTGAATTCTGGTAAGGCTGGTTGAATCTCTGGCTCTCCTTTTACTCCTCCTGTGAATTCTGGTGACTCTGGTTGTACCTCTGGATCTCCATTCACTCCTCCTGCGAATTCTGGTAATGCTCGATGTATCTCTGGATCTCCATTCACTCCTCCATTGAATTCTGGTAATGCTCGGTGTACCTCTGAATCTCCATTCGCTCCTCCATTGAATTCCGGTAAGGCTTGTTGAACTTCAGGTATTCCTTTTTCATTACTATGACGGACCACTATTGGTACATCCACTTCTTCTTCACTTCCGTCTGGATAGTGGACGATCGCTACTCCTGTATGCTCTCCTGGAGTCGTTACTTCTGGAGTTTCTTTCCATCTTACTGTTGTTCCACTTGGTGCGTTTTTCTTATCTACACTTGCTTCTGCATCTGGCACTGTTCCATTGTCTACCGTTTGTGGTTTTCCTACTGGATTATACGTGTCTTTTTGTGGTTTCACTGTAATTGGTACATCCACTTCTTCTTCACTTCCGTCTGGATAGTGGACGATCGCTACTCCTGTATGCTCTCCTGGAGTCGTTACTTCTGGAGTTTCTTTCCATCTTACTGTTGTTCCACTTGGTGCGTTTTTCTTATCTACACTTGCTTCTGCATCTGGCACTGTTCCATTGTCTACCGTTTGTGGAAGCGGAGCTGGATTAAATTTCGTCATCATTGATTTAACAGTAATCGTAACTTGTATACTATTACTATTATTAGCATTGTCTGTCACTTGAATCGTTACATTATACGATTGCTCGTTAGTTCCTACGGGTAATTTTGTTACCTCTTGAACTCCATTTTTAAACTTAATTGTTTTAGTCGCTTCATCATATGTTAAGAAGTTTGGTAACCCTGTTACCGTTGTTGACTTAACACCGCTTCCTCCTGGGTTATCAGTAGTTGTAACTTTTATAGAAGGCAATGTTCTATCTAGTGCAATTAAATCCCAATTTTGTCTATCTGTCGGTGTTTGAATTGTTGGTTTTGTTACATCTTTTACTTCCAACGGAATCGTCACAGGATCTGTCGTATCGTCAAGATATGTGACAGTTGCATTGATTGTTTTATTTCCAAACTCTGCAGTACTTATTGTACCCACAGGAGTAACTGATTTCACCTTACTATTCCCATTATTATTAATAGTTACAGCTGCTTTTAATTCATCATTTGATACAGATTCATTTTGATTTTTGGTGATTTTAGTCCCTGTAGGTGCATATTCATCCGCTAATCTTCGAACATTTACCGTTACATTTACTGTATCTTTTGATCCATCAGGGTATGTTACAGTTACTACTCCTGCTTTTTCTCCAGGTCCTGTTGTTGTACTTGGAGTTGTAGTCCATGTATAGGTTGTTCCTGCAGGTAAACCATTTTTATTAATACTTGTTCCTGCATCTGGTGTAGCTCCATAACTCACCGTTTGTTTTTGCCCATTAGGTGTCGCATTATATTTCGTCGTCATTGATTTGACTGTAATCGTAACTTGTCTTTGACTAGGATTGTTTGCATTATCTGTTACTTGAATAGTCGCAGTATAAGTTTTACTATCTTGTCCAACAGGTAATTTTGTTACTTCTTGAACACCATTTTTAAATTTAATCGTCTTAGTTGTATTGTCATATACTAAGAAGTCTGGTAGCCCTGTTACCGTTGTTGATTTAATACCAGTTCCTCCATTATTATCCACAGAAGTAACTGTTATTGAAGGTAATGTTCTATCCAATGCAATTAAATCCCAATTTTGTCTATCACTAGGAGTTTGAATTGTTGGTGCAGTTACGTCTTTCACTTCTAAAGGAATATCAACTGGATCTGTCGTATCATCTAAATAAGTAACAGTCGCTTTAATCGTAGAAGTTCCAGCATTTGTTGTACTAATTGTTCCAACAGGTGTAACTGATTTCACCTTACTATTCCCGTTATTACTAATAGTAACCGCTGCTTTTAGGTCGTCATTTGTTACAGGAACATTTTGATTTCTAACAATTTTATTCCCTGTAGGCTCATATTCATCACTTAACTTACGAACACTTACAGTTACATTCACTGTATCTTTTGAGCCATCAGGATATGTTACAGTTACTACTCCTGCTTTTTCTCCAGGTCCTGTTGTTGTACTTGGAGTTGTAGCCCATGTATAAGTTGTACCTGCAGGTAATCCATTTTTATTAATACTTGTTCCTGGATCTGGGGTCTGAGCATGGCTTACTTCCTGTATTTTAGGATTAGCAACTGCTGTGTATTTTTGTGTTTGGGATTGAATATTAAAAGTAATATTTTTAGTCGCAGTATTTCCTTTTTTATCTACTGCTTTAACAGTTACTTGAATACTAGATTTACCGTTTTGGAAATTATTTGGTATAACTCCATTAATTTCTATTTTTGATGTTCTAGGGTTATAAAATAATGGATTTGGAAGATTTTCAACCGTTATAGGATTACTATCTTTAAGTCCCACTCCTTTATTATTGTCCTGCGCAGAAATATTTATCTCACTTGGCAATCCTTCTAATCTTGTTAATAATACTGAATCTGGTGCTGTAATAGTTGGATTAATATTGTCCACTATTTCTACTGGTATAGTCACAGTTTTCATCAAATGATTACCGCGAAGAATTTCAATTTCTTTATGTTGCACACCTGCAGTGGAAGTATCTACAGTCGATGAACCACCTTTCCAACGAATCGTTAAATCAGTCGCAGGCGCAGTTCCATTTGATAAAGTAATATAACTTCTAGCATCACCTAGTTCACCACTCTGATGTTGATTAATACGTTTGTCTTGTTTTCCTACAAAATCTAGTACTGTATATGGTGTCGATACATCTTTAACTGTTCCATTTTGATAAGTTACTGTAACAACAGCATTTCTAGTTCCCGGTTGTTGTAGATTAAACGGTGTTTTCCATTGCACATCAACGGTAGATGGAAGTTCATTTCCTGTTTTTGATTTCACAAGATTTCTTGGATTTTTGTAGAAATCATGTGGATCTCCGTATAAAGCCGTAAGATTTTGATATTTGGCTATTGCATCATTCTGTGCATTTGTTTGGATTGTTTTAGGTGAAAACCCATCTTTAAAGTGGATTGTCATTGTTGCACCATCAGCTGAAACTTCAGCATGATCGAAGTCGATATGATTCGCACGATTAACAACATTTGGATGCTCTGTTTTAAATTTTTCTATTAAAGCATTCTTTTCAGTTTCCGTTAAATGACGGACATCATCAACGTAAGTAGGAGTTAAATTATTAACAGTATTACGTTCACTTTGGGGTTTTATTGTAACATTATAAATAATATTATAATTATTAGCGGGAGAAACAGTATCGTTAACAGTTAAAACAACTTGATAATTACCAGGAGTTATAATTCCATTCGACCCTATAGTCCCAAGAATACCTGCTTGAACATTTGGATTATTAATATTATCTATCATTACAGGTGCTCGACGATCTCCGGTTCCTGATGATACAATTATAGATAAGTCTTTGAACGGTTTTCCTGAAAGAGTTACTTTTTTTACTAGATAATACGTATTAGAACTATCATGTCTAAATTTTTCTCCCTTAACTTGTGTTCTAATCCAAAAATTATCAGAATTAAAATATGTCAAATTAGTATTTGCATTACTAACAACTTTATCATTTTGTCTATTCTCTAATGGTGTAAATCTAATCCCTCTAAACGTACTTTCTCCATTGATCTCAATCATTTTCCCGTTTCGTGGATCACGTCTACCTGAATGAGCACGTGTCATTCGATTAGCTACTTTATTACGAAGATAAATTACTTCTTTTAGTAGTTTTTGAATAGTCTCTTCATTATATTTATCACTATTATAAAATGTTGGTAATTTTTCTGCTGTTTTAACTAATTCTTTTTCAGATTCACTAAATTCATAATTTATTTGATTAGCTATGCTGTGAATCTCAGTTACAGTTTCTGTTACTTTGGTTATTTTTTCGTTGTGTTTTCTAGCAACATCTCCCGTAGTATTTTCTTGTTGTTTTTCTTTAGTATTATTTTCTAAATTTGATTTCTCTTCTTTTTTAGACTTAGCTTTTTCTTTTTCAGATTTATCCTCTAATTTTTCGAATGCTTCTTTAAGATCCTTTATTTCTTTTCCAATTTCTTCTTGAGTTATCTCTTTATTATCTAACGTCTTTTCCGCACGCGACAAAATAAGATTAAGCTCTTTTACTGATTTTTCAGTTTTTTTACTGATGTCAGTATTCTTAATCTTATCAACCAGGTCTTTTAATTCTTTTTTATTTACTTCTTTCTTTACAGGATTTTTTGTAGATTCATTTGATTCTGATTTCTCTACTTCTCTTTTTTCAGCAGCTTTCTCTATATCCTGGTTTTGTATTGTTTTTTCTATCGTCTTATCATTAGAACCTTCTACTGACTTTTCCTTTTCTAGAACCGAAGTATTGTCCCGTTGTTTTTCACCAGTTATTTTATCAACTACACCTTCTTTTACAATTACTTCTGAACTATTTATTTCACTTGCGTGTACAACTTGCGAGCCAGCGATACCCGTCCCCCCAACAACAAAAAATAACGAACAACCAAAAAGGATGTGTTTCCCCTTTTTCACCATACGCCAATTTTTTTGTTGGAGACCATGTCTATTAAATAACATTTTCTCTCTCCTTATATTTCTCATGTAAAATTTATTATTATAAATATATTATATACTGTTACCTTTAACTATTCAATACTTTAATATTATTTTAAAGTAAATTTTAAGTAGAGCAGATGTATAAATAACAGTAAAGTTCAATAATCCTAGAAAATATTACGCATACATTTAACACATTAATAAAAAATATTAAAATTATTAAATCACTAAATATCAGATTAAAACATAATATGTAATATATCATCATTTTTAAAAAAATTTTTTTTACTTTTACTTCACTTTATATAATTTCAACTTGAGAAATTTTCTTATCTATCTATAGGAAATAAATAAAAAATTAGTTCTGTAATATGATCTACTTTAATATTCAAGAAACGTTTTCTCTCATCAAAGAAATCATACATTACAAAACTAACTTTCTATATTTCTATTAAGTTTTTACTTTATTTATTTACAACATTCGCAGATGTCCCAGTTGTAATTACTTCAACAGCCGCTTCTAATCCACCTTCTACAAGATTCTGAATTGCAGTTTCTGTGTAAAACGCTGTATGTGGAGTATAAATTACATCATCACGGTCTATTAGAGTTTGTAACAATTCATCATCAAACTCTTTTCCTTCAAAGTTTTTAGGAACATATTTACCTTCATTTTCATAAACATCTAACCCTGCTCCAAGAAGTTTCCCACTATCTAATGCACGAAGTACAGCCTTTGTATCGACTAGCATACCACGAGCAGCATTTAGCAAGATTGAATTATCTTTCATCTTAGCAAGAAATTCATCATTTACCATGTGATTATATTCTTTTATAGCTGGCATATGAATAGTTATAATATCAGAAGCTGCTATTAAGTCATCTAGATTTTCAACATATCTTAAAACTTCTTTTGCCGCTTCATTTTGATAAACATCATAACCTAAAACTTTAGATCCTAAAGCGCTGAATAATCGAGCAGCTTGAGTACCGATTCTTCCAGTACCTATAACACCTACTGTTAGAGTTCTAAGTTCACGTGATAATATCCCTGGATTCCAAGAAAAATTATGTTTTTCTAAGTTGCGTTGAATTTTATTTGTATTTCTACTAATACGTAATGCAGAAGTTAGTACATGCTCAGCAATAGCATTTGGTGAGTATGATGGTACATTCGTCATTTTAATTCCAAACTCAGACATTAACTCTAAATCATAAATATCAAAACCAGCTGAACGAGTCGCAAAAACTTTGACTCCTTGTTCTTTAGCATATTCATATACATCACGCTCAAAAGGTTTATTTTGAGCTAGGACTACACCTTCTTTACCTTCTAATAAATGTTTGTTGGCTGATGTAAGTTCTTCTGTATAAACATCAATTTCAACCTCAGGGTGAGCATTTCTCCAACTTTCTAATGCACTTTTTTCATCTTCTCTTAAATTAAAAAATACTAATTTCATATCTTTTCCTCCTTAGATAAATTACTAGTTCAACTATATTCTAATAAACTTTTAATAAAATTAATATAACTAATTTTACCATAAAAATTAATTTACTAAAACTATTTTATTTCACTTTTCAAAAATTTTCTTGATAATTTCAAACAATTCGATATTATTTTCCGCTATTTTATAAATTATAACATTCCCTGGCAATTTTCTCTTATAACGATTTATCCAAATGGCTTTCCAGCCTGCATTATTAGCTCCAACTATATCATTTTCCAATGAGTCTCCTATGTAATATAGAGAATCAATAGGCAGTTGTAATTTTTCTTGCATAATTTCAAATATTCTAACATCTGGTTTATTTATACTATAATCACCTGAGACAATAATATTCTCTTTATCAATCCATCTTTCTACACCTAATGCTTTTACCTTAGACCATTGATGTTCACTTGGTCCATTGGTAATAATTCCTAGCTTTACATCATTCTCTTTCACTAGTTCTAAAATACCTATAGTTGTATTAGACATTTGTAATTTTTGTTGATTCTTTTTATATTCTTTTTGCATATCTAATGCCTGTTCATCAGTTATCAAGACACCCAAGTCTCTCGCTGCTTCTTGAATTCTATAAATATGATATTCATCCATAGTTATCTCACCATTTCGAGAAGCTTCAAATTTCACATCACTATAATGTCGACTCAAAAGATAAAATTGTTCCATATCAATATCCATATCGAATAGACTCTTATATGCATTTTCAAATGGAACTATCTGTTCATATAACGTATCATCCACATCAAAAACAAGACCAATCAGTCTTTTTTCTTTACTCACCATTTTCCAATATTTTAATAACCTCTCCTAAATTCTCAACTATTTTATAAGCTTTTTCTTTGCAAACTTCATCTGGTTCAAACATATCTGGAACCATAATAACTTTTGCCCCTGCTGTACTTCCTGCAATTATACCAGCCTTAGAATCTTCAAGAACTAAACATTCTTCCGGTTTTACACCTAAACGCTCTGCAGCTAATAAAAACACATCTGGTGCTGGTTTACCATTTTTCACCTCTGCCCCACTAGCGAGCTCATCTATATATTTTACAAGACCTGTTTTTTCCATATTGTTTGTTATATGATTCATATTAGAAGATGAAGCTACCGCAACTTTATAATTATTATCTTTTAGATATATTAACAATTCCTCTACAAATGGCATTTTCTTAGGACCTGTCGTAAACAATATATCCTCTATATATTCATAATGATCATCAACTAATTTCTTTCCACTAACATAAGAATCCTTAAAATAATTTTCCCAAAATTCATAAATACTCTTTGTAGTAAAACCTAACACCAAGAGAGTCTCTTCTCTAGTCATTTCATAACCTTGCTTTTTCGCACTATGAATAAATGCTTCTGTTGCCAAACTTTCGGTATCTACCATTAGTCCATCCATATCAAATAACACTGCTTTTATACTCATGTTTATCCCCTTCGCTTTTTCTTTTATATTTTCTAAATTATTACTTTATATTCTTTAAATTATTATATCATACTTAGTATTTCATAGAAAAATGTTTCTTTATCAGTATAGTTGCTCCGAAACAATAAAAATATAATTGTAGATATTCGATATCTATATTAATAAATATCCAAAATACAATATTACTTTTAAAACCAATATATTAAGCGTATTAAAATTAAAATGCTACATCAATAGTTTACTTTTTATTTCACTTTTTATTTGAAAAAATTTTATTTTTAGTATATTATATATAGACGTGGTTAAACTACAATCATTTAATACAAAATCAAAGAGGTTAAAATTTATGAAAACAGCTTTTGTGTGCGATTCAGCATTACAAATTAATAAAAATTTTGCAAATAACAATCCAATTACAGTTATCCCGGTAGAGGTTCGTCTTGACGATGAGATTTTCGAGGATAATGTAACTATAACTCCTGACGAATTTTACGAAAGAATACATAACGGACAAAAACCTAGTACAAGCCAACCTGCAGTAGGTAAAATTTTAAGTGTATATGAAAATTTAAAACAACAAGGAGTAGAGCGTATCGTTGCCTTCAGTGTTTCTTCTAAACTATCTGGAACATATTCTTCTTTCGTTCAAGCTAAAGAGCTTATCGATGGTATCGAAATCAAGATAATCGATACTCTTCAAATAGCAAGAATGGTAGGAATAGCTATCGAAAAAATTATCAAAGAATTTGCAGCAGGAAGTCTAACATTCGAAAATATAGAAAATAGATACTTAGAACTTTCACAGCAACACAATGTTCTTGTAACAGTCGAGACTATGCAATATTTATATGCAGGAGGTAGACTTACAAAAGCTCAGTTCGTTCTATCAAGTCTGTTAAATATTCTACCTATTATAACTATTAAAGACGGTCTCCTTTCAGTAAGTGGTAAACATAGAGGAATGAATAAAGTCCTTTCAAAAATGTGTGAAGAAATAAAAGAAAAAAATCCAAAGAGTTTATTTGTTCTTTATACAACAGATGAATTATTAGAAAAAGCAATGGTATCTATCAAGAAAACTTTTGGTGATATAGAAGTTGAAACAGAAATTATTTCTCCTGTAATTGGATCTCACGCAGGACCTAAAGCTATTGCAATAGGATATTTAGGTTACGACAAATAAAACACAAAAACACCTTAGAATTAGGTTAAAACTAATCCTAAGGTGCTTATTTATTAGACACGACTCCAAACCATGATGTCAGAAAAATCAAATTTGTTAAATCATTCCCATTATTTTATTAAACTATTTTAAAATTCGTTTCTGATAATGCAGCCTGAAGTTCTTCTTTAGAAGCAACTCCTTCAACTACAATATTTTTCTCTTGAATATTAACCTCAACATTATTAACATTATCTAATTTAGATAATTTTTCTTTAATCGCAGCGACACAACCGCCACATTTTACACCTTCGATACTATATTCATTTTTCATGATTAATCCTTCTTTCTTTTTATTAATTTAATTTTACTCTTTTTAACCTTAATGCATTTAGAACTACAGATATAGAACTAAAACTCATTGCAGCTCCTGCCAACATTGGATTTAACAACGGTCCTCCGAATATATAGAATACTCCCATCGCAAAAGGAATACCTATAACATTGTAGAAGAATGCCCAGAATAGATTTTCTTTAATATTTGTTATAGTTTTTTTACTTAAAACTATAGCATTAACAACAGAATTTAAATCAGGTTTCATTAACACTATATCTGCTGCGTCGATTGCTACATCTGTTCCTGTTCCTACAGCTATTCCAACTTCTGCTTGTACTAGTGCTGGTGCATCATTAATACCATCACCAACCATTGCTACCTTTTTACCTTGAGCTTGAAGTTTTTTGATTTCATTTGCTTTATCTTCTGGTAAAACTTCACTAACAACTTTGTCTATCGATAATTGTTCTGCAATTACCTCAGCAGTTTTTTTATTGTCACCAGTCAACATAACTACCTCTAACCCTAAGCTATGTAATTTTTCAACAGTTTCTAAACTACTTGCTTTAATTTGATCAGCAACAGCTATGATCCCAGCTAGTTCAGAGTCTACAGCTATGAATAATGGTGTTTTCCCTTCTGAAGCATATTTCTCTGCTTTTTCAACTGAATCTTTTGTAACAATATTATTTTCCAACATTAATTTTTCATTACCAATAAGTACTGACTTTCCATCAACTGTCGATGAAATACCTAATCCTGTTAATGAACTAAAATCTTTAACTTCTAACAAATCTAAATTTCTATTTTTAGCTTCATCTACTATAGCTAGACCTAATGGGTGTTCTGAAAGATATTCTACACTCGCTGCAAGTTGCAATAAAACTTCTTCTTTTAAATCGTTAAATGTCACTATATCAGTTACTGAAATTTTACCTTCTGTCAATGTTCCAGTTTTATCAAAAACAACAGTATCTACTTCTTTCGCTAATTGCAATGCTTCTGAACTTTTTATTAAAATACCGTGTTCAGCTCCCTTACCTGTACCTACCATTATAGCTGTCGGTGTAGCCAAACCTAAGGCACAAGGACAAGCAATAACAAGCACTGCGATAATAATTTTTAGAGAAAAACTCCAAGATGCATCTCCAACAAAGTACCATAAAATTCCAGCTATTAGTGCTAAAACAATAACAATAGGAACAAATACTCCTGAAATTTTATCAACAAGTTTTGCAATCGGAGCTTTAGAATTTTGAGCATCTTCAACAAGTTTAATAATTTGTGATAAAGTAGTGTCTTTACCCACTTTAGTAACTTTCATTTTAAAAACACCTGTTTTATTAATACTAGCTCCGACAACTTTACTATTTATTTCTTTTTCTACTGGGATACTTTCCCCTGTTAACATCGATTCATCTACAGTCGAACGACCTTCAATCACGACTCCATCAAGAGGTACTTTTTCACCAGGACGAACAAGTAGTATATCACCTGTAGATATTTCATCTACTGCTACAACATGTTCTTCACCATCTATAATTAAATTAGCAGTTTTTGGTACCAATCCAACCAACTTACTAATAGCATTTGTAGTACGACTTTTCGATACTCCTTCAAAGTATTTACCTAGTGTAATCAATGTTAAGATTACCGCTGCAGATTCATAGTACAAATTCATAGCTGCATGTTCATCACCTAAATATACCAATACGGTTGAATAAACACTATATAAGAATGCTGCCCCTGCTCCTAACGCTACTAAAGAATCCATATTAGGTTTTCTTCTAAAAATAGCTCTAATTCCTACACTAAAGAATTTTCTACCAAAATATAAAACAGGTAACACCAGAATAAACTGTACAGTTGAAAATAATTTTGGATTTCCCATTGGGCTTAAACTTTCCAACGTAGGTAATCCCACCATCTCAGCCATCGCTATGTACAACGCAGGTACTGTAAATATAGCCGAATAAATAAATCTTTTCCAAATACCGTCAATTTCTTGTTGTTTTTTCTCAGCTTGATCATCAACCAAATCATCTATTTCTAATCTTGCTTTATAGCCCGCTTCTTCTACTTTTCTCTCAATCTCAGCTACACTTAATTTTTCTTTATCGAATTTTACTACCATCTTCTCAGTAGCGAAATTTACAATGGCTTTTTCTGTTCCATCTAAAGATGAAATCGTATCTTCTATATTTTTCGCGCACGTTGCACAACTCATTCCTTCTAATATGAAAGTTCTCTCTTCTATACTAGATATATAAGTAAGCTTATACCCCAATTTTTCTACAATCTTTTCTACTTCAGTCCTATCTATTCCGTCTCCTCTAGAAAGAGTAAGTTTACTAGTCGCAAGATTCACATTAACATCCGATAAGTTATCAACTTGTTTTAAACTCTCTTCAATATGCGCCGCACAAGAAGCACAATTCATCCCTTCAATTAAATATGTTTCATTTTTAACCATATATTAATCACACCTATCTTTTAAATATTCTTATTCGTCTACGATTGTAGTCTTTGTTATAAATTAAGTATACTACCATCTAAAATTATAGTCAACAATATTTTAAATAATCAATAACAGCTATCATTATGATATAGGGAGTGACTCAAAAATCGTGATTTCGTAGAAATCGATTTTGTCAAGTCACCCCCGCACAGTTTATTAGATATCTAAAAAGCTTTTATAAAGCGAATTTAGATATCAATAAACCACTGTACCTATGAATGCTCATATGAACTTCGTCAAATTTTAGGACCTTTTTGTCAATCTCAGCTGATTTTCTAGAATTTAATTTAAAATTTAAAGCTATAGATTTATTAAAACCTATAGCTTTTTACAATATTAATTTTTACTATCTAGTTTCTTATTCATCTGACTACGTAATTTTGAAAAATCTTCTTTGACTACTACAGTATCAGCAATAAAGTCATGAAGCCCTTTTTTCTTATTTGTGAAAACTACGGCTAAATACGGCAGGTATACTAAGAATATCGTTAATAATCTACCTACTAGCTCACGATAAACTACATCTGCAAAACTTAACTTTTCCCCTTTATTAGTCTCTACTTTTATCTTCATAATCATCTTACCTAAGGTTTGAGAGAAGAAGTAAGTCATAGCTATAAAGTAAGTAAACATAACAATAACATAACTTAAAGACTCTTCTCCTAAAATAGGAAAATCAAACACCTTGTTTAATAAACCAAAACTAAAAGTATTTAATAAACTAGATACAGCATAAATAACTATCATATCGATTACGTATGCAACAAATCTAGTCCAGAAACCTGCATAGAAATTTTTAGAAAGCATTAAATAATCTTCTAATGAAGTTGGCAACGAAAAATCTTTCTCTACTTTTTCTTGTGCTTCTTTAGTATCTTCATACTCTTTAACAAATTCTTCATTTCGTGTAGTTTCATCCGGTGCTACTGTAGTACCCCCGTTAAAAAGCGGATCATATGAAGGTGTATTATTATTTAAATCGTTGTTCATTTAAATTCCCTCCCTATCCTAAGTAGCTACGCTCAACTTTGTTTGAATTTACTTCACTATTTAATTCAGAGATAAAACTTTTTGTTGTTGCTTTTACAAATCTAGAAATTAAACTTTCTGTAGTTTTATCAGCTCTTAACTCGATTACAGTTGGATTAGACAATCCTTTTTCTTCTTTTATTAAATCAATAAGTTCGTCTTCAGTACCTACTTTATCAGCTAATTTGTTCGCTACTGCTTGAGTACCAGTATATGTTCTACCATCAGCGAGTTTCTTAACTTCATCTTCACTTAGGTGTCTACCTTCAGCTATAGCTTTTACAAATCTTTCATACGCTTCTTTGTTTTGCTCTTGTAATATTTTTCTAGTTGATTCTGGTAAGTCCTCTGTTAAACCACCTACTGCTTTTTGTTCCCCAGAACGGATAGTTTCTTGTTTAATTCCATGATCATTTAAGAATTTTTGAGCAGATACATAGCTCATAATTACTCCCAATGAACCAGTAGTAGTTTCAGTATTTACAAAAATTTTCTTAGCAGGAGTCGATACATAATATCCTCCAGAAGCGGCTGTTTTCTTCATTGACACATAAACATCCTTACCACTATTCTTAAGAGCATTATATAATTCTGCAGTCTCATAAACACCACCACCTGGTGAATTCACAGATAATAGTATCGCTTTTACATTAGGATTACCTTTAGCTTCTTTAATTTGATTTAAAACAGAACCTCTTGAATAAGTATTAGTCATCTCTGCATTAATTTCACCGTCTATAGAAATTTTTTGAATAACTTCACTACTATCACCTTTTTTCAAAGTTAATTTAGTAACACTTTGTTCTTGTAAAAACTCTGTTAAATATCCATTTAATTCTGCATCATCTTTTTTACTGTTGTTACTTGATGTAATAGTTCCTTTAATTAACGAAAATACCACTAAGACCACAACAATAACAGTTGATATTAACCTTTTATTTTTAAAATTCATTTTTTCCTCCAAAACTTTATTATAATATTTTTTGTAAAAATCCAGAGACAAACAAACCTTTCGCCATCTATCCCTAGCCTATTATTATGAACTCTTAACTATATTTTCAAAACCTTTTTGCAAATCCACATTAGCAGTTCTTCTGAAGTATACGTACTTCTTAGAATTCCCTTGATTTTGTTCTGTTATCAACACTATAGGTTCACCATTTAGAATAGTGAAATAGTATAGATGTGCTACAGAATTTACTGGTTTATCTATATCAGAAAATACAGCAACTATATTATATACATCTTTATAATTCCCTTCAGGTGACCACTTCATACTAATTAGTTTATCACCTTCTAGAACTAAACGTGCATCCCCCGCCATTTCTGATTCAGTAGGAAGTTTTAATCCATGGAAATTCACTTGGTTACTCGGTGTATATTCTTTATAACTTTGATTTAAAGTTTTTTCCCATTCTTTTACATATTTATATAGTTTATTACTTTTTTCTTTATTCCAAAGAGTATTACTTGTAGTTTTTATCTCTTCTTTTTTAGAGCTATTTTCTTCTAATAAACCAGTTACTGTAAGAGTACGTTTAAAGCTACCAGTAAGTTTTAATCCTTTCTTCTCAGCTTCCTCTTTATTAAGAGTTATCTCTACATCAACTTTACTTCCATTTTCCAAGTTTTCTTTCGGCGAGTATTTTACCTCAGGTTTTCTTAAGAATTTCTTGATATTTTCATCCGCATCTTTAACTTCTGGAACTTCCGTAATATTAACATCAACCTTACCAGTTCGGTTAGTTCCAGAAGCAGCTAGTTCAACTTTATACTGATCAATATGAACTACTTTTGAATCTTTATTGTAGAATTTAAAATAATAAACTCCCGCAGCAAGTACACATACTAAAAGCAATGCAACTATAAATCCTATTTTAGACGATTTCTTATTAGGTTTATTTTTTTTATTTGCCTCAACTTCTGCCTCATTATTTCCTTGATTCACATTAGCATAATTACTATTTCCTAAGAAATCATTATTCCGATTATCATCAGTAAACTGATCATTTTGATTATTTGCTCCTTGATCAAAGTTAGATTGATCAGTCTCAACATAATTACCATCCTGGTCATAATAACCAGTTACCATAAAGTATCCATTTTGATCATAGTAACCCGCTGGTGTATAATTATTATCATTTTGATTATAGTTATTATATTGAATAAAATTACCATTCAGGTCATAGTAGCCGTTCGGAATAAATTTTCCATCTTGATTGTAATAACCATTTGAAATATAGTTCCCATTTTGATCGTAATATCCAAAAGGAATATAGTTTCCTTCTTGATCATAATAACCATTTTGATTGCTATTCATTTCATTATTTTGTTTATTATTTCTATTCTTCATAACTTCCTCTCCTATTCTGCATAAGTTTTTGATACGAATTTATTATATCGTTTCATGAATGCAAGTTCCGCCGTTCCTGTTTGTCCATGCCTATTTTTAGCAATAATTACCTCAATAGTAGAGACATCGCTTGTTTCTTGAACTTCATTTTCATCAGCGTCTTCACTCCTATAGTAGTCACCACGGTATAAGAACGAAACGATATCAGCATCTTGCTCAATACTTCCAGATTCCCTAAGATCACTCATCATAGGACGTTTATCTTGCCTAGATTCTACACTACGTGATAACTGAGATAGGGCTATTACAGGGCATTCTAGTTCCCTCGCCATCTGTTTTAAACTACGAGATATTTCAGATACCTCTTGTTGTCTATTATCGGTTCTCTTACTTCCTTGCAGAAGTTGTAGATAATCTATAACCACTAAATCTAAACCATGTTCAGCTTTTAATAACTTACATTTCGCTTTTACTTCATTTACTTTAATAAAAGCACTGTCCTCAATAAAGACATTTTTCTGATTTAAGAAATGAACTGCTGTTTCTAGTTTCATAAGGTCATCATTATCAAGATTTCCTCGTTTAATTTTTTCAGAATCTATCATTCCCTCACTACAAATCATCCTAGAAACAAGTTGATCCGCACCCATCTCTAACGAGAATAATGCCACTGTTCTTTTCTCATCTTCAGAACGAGGATTTTTTCCAGCAATATTTAGCGCAATATTTAGCGCAAATGCTGTTTTACCCATCGCAGGACGCGCTGCAAGGATAATTAAATCCCCCTTACCAAAACCTACAATCTTATCTAGAGCTCCATATCCAGTTGGGACGGCTACATTTTCACCTTCTCCTGCCATACGAGCTAGAATCTCTTTAAATACTTCTTCAGTAACATCTTTCATATTCTTAAACTGAGATGTCTTTGCGCGCTCCATAGCACGTTCAACTTGATCGAATAAAGTTGCCGTTAAAGAATCAATATCAGCATTTCCTTGATTCATCTCTTCAGTGCTATTTAATAATGCTTCACGAATTTCTCTGTAAATAGAATATCTTTTTACTAAATTCGCATAATGCATTATATTTCTAGAACTTGGAGTAATATCATATAAGTCCACTATATATAATGAGGCATCCACATTTCTGAATGCCCCACTATTATTTATTTCTTCAAAAATTGTAGTGGTGTCAGGTATTATTTCCATTTCATCTAAATGTAAAATAGCACTGTAAATATCTTTATTTCGTTCATCATAGAAGTCTTCAGCATCAACAGTTGCTTTCACTTCTACTAATTTTTCAGGCTCTTGCATTAGAGCCCCTAATAACGATTGTTCTGCCATAACAACAGAATCTATATGATATTTCATATTATCACCTTCAACTTATTTACTATTGTTCCACCACGTGAACTTTAATTGTTCCTTCTACTTGAGAGTGTAGTTTAATTTTAACATTTGTATAACCTAGAGATTGAATACCGTGTGGTAAGTCAATTTTTTTCTTATCAACTTTTAGGTCATGTTGTTTCTTAAGTTCTTCAACAATTTGTTTAGAAGATACTGATCCGAATAATCTTCCGCCTTCTCCAGATTTAACTTTAATAGTTACTTCTAAACCTTCTAGTTGTTTTGCAAGTAAGTTAGCTTGAACTAATTCTTCTTGTTTATCTTTTTCAACACGTTTTTGTTGTCCTTTTAGTGTTGCCATATTAGCGTTTGTTGCTGCTACAGCTTTTTTGTTAGTTATTAAGAATTTTGCATATCCATCAGCAATTTCCTTAACATCTCCTTTTTTACCTTTTCCTTTAACGTCTTCTAAGAATATAACTTTCATTATAATTTCTCCTTTTTTCTATGATTTATTTTTAAGATATTATTTTATCAATAGCATCATTTAAACGTTCTAATGCTTCATCTAAGTTAATCCCCTCAATCTGAGTTGCTGCATTAGCAAGATGACCACCGCCACCAAGTTCTTCCATGATAAGTTGAACATTTATATTACCTAATGATCTTGCCGAAATACCTACTTTACCTTCTTCTAGATATCCCATAGCAAAACTACATTCAATCCCCTTAAGAGTCAGAAGTAAATCGGCACTTTGAGCAAGCATAACATTTGTATAATATTTATCTTCAGGGGCTTTTGCCATAATAATTTCTGGGGATTTCTGAATAGAATTATTAATTATTTCTACTCTATTCATGAAATTCTCAAATGGTTCTTTTAGAATTGTTTTAACTCTTATTGGATCTGCTCCATTGCTACGTAAATATGCAGCTGCATCAAACGTTCTAGACCCCGTTCTTACAGAAAAGTTCTGAGTATCTACTACTATTCCTCCAAGCATAACTGTTGCAGCAGTAGGTGTAATTTTTTCTATCTTAGTTTGATATTCTATTAACTCTGCTATTAATTCAGAAGCAGACGAAGCATATGGTTCAATATAAGTTAATAATGGATTCGTAATTATATCTTCTCCACGTCTATGATGGTCAATTATAACTTTTCTATTAGCTTTAGATAATATAGCTGCATCAATTACTCGTGAAGCATCTGAAGTATCTACAACGATTAAAGTTGTCTGTGGAGTCATAAGTTCCCAAGCTTCATCACTGTCTACAAATACTTTTGACAATTGTTCATCATGACTATCAATTTCAAACATTACTTTTTTAATAGTCTCATCACGATCACTTTCATTTAAGATAATATAGCACTCTTTACCTAAAAACTTAGAGAAGGTATATATCCCTACACATGCCCCAACAGCATCGAAATCAGGACGTTTATGTCCCATTACAATTATCTTATCACTATCACTTACAATATCAGCCAACGCATTAGAAACAACACGGGCCTTAATTCTAGTACGTTTTTCTTGAGGATTAGTCTTACCTCCATAGAATCTAATCGTACCATCAATATCCTTCATGGCAACCTGATCTCCTCCACGACCTAATGCAAGATCTAGTGAACTCTTCGCAAGTTCTCCTAATTCTGGTAAGAAATCTGTTCCCATACCTACACCTATACTTAAAGTAATCGGTGCATCAAAATCTTCTTTTAGATTTCTAATAGTATCTAAAATCTGGAATTTTTCTTTTTCAATTTTCTTTAAATCTTTAACATTTAAAAGTCCGATAAATCTATCTTCATCTATTCTTTTCAGATATATACTATTCTTCTTAGCCCAATCTGTTAAAGTAATAACTATTGTCGCATCTAATCTACTTGCAACTTCGTCATCTAGCGAATCATAAACATCTTCATAATTATCAAGACTCAAATTAAGTATAATCGGTCGAGTATCTCTAAATCTTTGCATTACTACTTTACTTTCTGTAATATCAAAGAAATATATATAACCGCTATCTTTTTGATAATTTACTTTATAATGTTTACCAAAAATTTCAAACTGATTATCTACAGGTGTCTCAAGATCAAACAACTCCTTAATCTCAGGCATAAGTTCTACAATATTCATACCCTTTATATCTTCAACCTTGATATTCTTGTATATAAAATTGTTAGCCCATTCTATATTCTTATCTTCATCAATTACGACTATTCCTATAGGAAACTTATTGATACCTTTTTCGGAAGAATTTTTAATTCTATTAGTCAGTTTACTAATGTAACGCTCTGTTTGTTCAACAGTTTTTTTCTTCTGTGTGTTATAAAGAACGAGAATAAGTAAGCCCATCAATAAGTATACTATTAAGCTATAAATACTAAAGATACCACTCAGAATCGCACCTACTAAAAATGTAGTTATGATAATTAACTCATACTTTTTCTTATCACTCACACTTATCTCCCCCTCTTCATAATAATGTATCCTTCTCTTAACTTGAATACACTGTCAATAAATCCTAGTAATTCGAAGATAGGACTAAAAATCAACATCAACAAGAATAATATAGGTTTACCAATAGTTGATTTTGATTTTTGCTCTAAAAAGAAGAATGCAGTAAACAATCCATTTAAAATAAATGCTAATGATAATATTCCTGTTATGTTTTGGAATAAAATATTCCAAAAACTGTATGTATTACTTCCGGCTTCCATTTCAACAAGGAAAGTTATTATAGTAACTACAATATATGTATACGCACTTTTTGAACTAACCATTATGCGACTAAACTTTGGAAATACTGGAATAATCACAAATTCTCTAGCTAACATCGATAATGTATAATGCACCAATACTAAACTATATACAAGTAACATGATAAATAATGTTACAGGGAATGATTTTTGTATATTTGAAAAACTTTCTAAAACTAAGTTTTTATCAACACCTTGATTCATCTCTACCATAGAATTAACATAAGTATTAATAAACTCTAATATTTGCTTACTATCAATAACTATTTTTCCAATTTTTATTGATACAAATATATACAAAGCTATACCTGAAAATATTATCGTAGCTGTTACTGCAACTAAAAATATTTTTGAACCTCGCAATAATATAGTTTTATAAATTATATATGCTATAGCCATGTGTATAATATACCAAACTATCATACTCGGAGAGGCAACTACCGATAAAATCACACCCCCAGTAATAATTAATGGGAGATAATATCTTAATCCTTTTGCACCAAGTACATATGTAAGTGGAAATACAGAAAGGAATGCTGCCAAAATTTCAAAATTCACTAACGATCCTATTACCGTCAACAATAAATAAATAGCTGAACTAGTTAAAACCTTTGAATTACTCGGCGGTTTGAAGAAAAATTTATTCTTCATTAACTTCTCGATTTCTTTTCCTAAAACATCTGAAATGTTATTACTCAAATTAACACTCCTTTTTTATTTTTATAATACCTTCACATAGCATTTTTTACTATATAGGTATCTTTATTATTATACCAAATTTCAACGTTTTTTAAAAGAAAAATAAAAAACATTAGCAAGCTATAATTGTAGATAAATTCACTAAACTAAAACATCATATAATTTTCTAACCTCTTGTCAAAAATATAAAAAAGAAAAGAACTCTAACGAAATTTCCGTTAGAGTTCTAATCAAGATACTTCTATATCTATTTTAGAAAATATTATTTAATTAGTTATTCCTTAATATATTCTAGTCATCTTTTCTTCTTGCTGCTAAGTAAAGAGTGAATAATAGTGTTCCACCTAAGTAGATAGAAGCATTATAACCTTGTTCTCCTGTTTCAGCTAATCTTTCAACACGAGCTTTAGCTTGTGGTTGATTTATATTAACTGCTGGTACCACTTCTGGTGTTGGTGGTACAGTTCCATTGTCTGGTGCCATTGGTTTTTCTGGAGTTGGTTGTTCTGGTATTTTAAATTCTGGCACTTCAGTAATCTCAGGCATTCCTGGTACACCACCGTTAAATTCTGGTACTTCGTGTACTGGTGGAGTTGGCATTTCTGGAATTTCTAATTCTGGTTTTTCATAAACCGGAGGATCAAGTGGTGTTACTCCACCTTTGAATTCTGGTAATTCATGAACTGGTGGTTCTGGCATTGCAAACTTAGGCCCTTCTGGCTTATTGTTTGCTGGTGGTACTGGTTTGTCATTACATCCACAGTTTCCGTCTTTTCCATCTTTACCATCGCGTCCGTCTTTTCCATCTTTTCCGTCACGTCCATCTTTTCCATCTTTAACAACTGTTTTTGTAACAGAACCGTCAGAATTGATGATTGTGATTGTGTGACTTCCATCTCCGTTATCTTCAACAGAAACTTTTGGTGATTTACCATCTTTTCCGTCTTTGATAACCATATCAGTTTTACTTCCGTCTGGATTTGTGATTGTTACTGTGTGAGTTCCATCATTATTATTTTTAACTGTTACAGTTGGTGATACTCCATCTTTTCCGTCTTTTCCATCTTTAATAACAGATTTGTATTCACGTCCATCTGAATCTACGATTGTTAATGTGTGAGTTCCGTCTCCATTATCAACGATGTTAGCTTTTGGTGATTTACCATCAAAGATTGTAGTATTAGTTTCTTTACCGTCTGCTCCCGTAACTTTAATAGTGTGTGAACCATTGTTGTTATCAATCACTTCAAGTTTTGGTGATTTACCATCACGTACTGTTGTAGTTGTAGTAGTTCCATCAGAGTTAACAATTGTAACTGTGTGAGTTCCATCTCCATTGTCTACTACTTTAGCAGTTGGTGATTTACCATCACGTACTGTTGTTTCAGAAACTGTTCCATTTCCATTTTCTACACGGATAGTGTAAGTACCGTCTTGGTTATCTCTAACTGTTGCTACTGGTGATTTACCATCTTTAATGATTGTTTCAGTAGTTGTTCCATCTCCATTTAGAACTGTAATTTTGTGAGTTCCATTTTGTTCGTCAGTTATTGTTACTTTTGGTGATTTACCATCACGTACTGTTGTTTCAGTTGTAACACCTTCTGGATTTGTAATAACGATAGTGTGACTTCCATCTCCATTATCACGAACAGATGCTGTTGGAGTACGTCCATCTACTCCATCACGACCATTTTTAACAACGAATTCATTCTTAGTTCCATCTGGATTTGTGATTGTTACTGTGTGGCTTCCATCTGGGTTTTTTGTAGTAGTTGCTGTTGCAGCTTTACCGTCTTTACCATCTTTGATGATAGCATTAGTAACATTACCATCTCCATCTGTAACTTTAACTGTGTGAGTTCCATCATTGTTATCAGTTACTTCAACTTTAGGAGTCTTACCATCTTTACCGTTTTTAACAACAGTTTCTTTAGTTGAGCCATCTGGATTTGTTACAGTAATTGTGTGACTTCCATCTGGATTTTCTGTTGTAGTGATATTAGCAGTTTTTCCGTCTTTACCATCTTTAACAACAGTTGTTGCTTCAGAACCATCTGGATTTTGAACTGTGATAGTATGAGTTCCATCTCCATTATCTTTTGTAGTAATAGTTGGAGCTGAACCATCACGTCCATCAATTCCGTTATAGATATCTTTACTATTTAATACAGTGTCCCCATCATCAAATACACCATTATTATTTACATCATCGTAAACTGTTATACGAACACCGTTACGAGCTGGTGTTGCAGTTGCATCTGTAGCTCTTCTAGATCTTGAAGGTGAAGTAATATCTTCTACTTTGATTTTTGGTGCGCGACCATCTTTACCGTTGTCACCTTTTTCACCTTTTTCACCAGTTGCTCCTTTTTCACCTGCAGTTCCTTGAGGACCACGGATGTTACCAATCTTGTTCCAAGAACCATTTTCTTTCTTGTAAACATCACCTGTGTTAGCATCGATAAATGTATCACCGTCTTTACCATCTTTAGCAGTTGGGGCAGTAACTCCACTTAGTAATTCAGCACCATTACGTCCGTCATGACCAGCTTCACCAGCTGCACCAGCTGCACCAGCTGCACCATCATTCCCATTTAATATATCAGCTGAACTAATTGGCTCGTCCACTCCTGGATCATATTTACCATTTCCATTGTTATCGAAGTAGGCTGTGATACGTGTTCCAATTACTTTTGGTTTTTCTCCTGCTGGTTGATTTGTTTCTGGTTGTGTAGCTGTTGAATCTGTAGTAGTTGGTTGTGAACCTGTTGAGTCTGTAGCTGCTGCTGGTTGAGCTAATGCAGTTACCTCATCTGGATTATCTCCTACACTTCTTGCTCTTCTTGCACTTCTTGGTGTTGGAGAAGAAACTAATGTAGTTGCACTTACTTCATCTGGATTATCCCCTACACTTCTCGCTCTTCTTGCACTTCTTGGTGACGTAGAATGTTGTGGATTAACAGCTAATCCTGCACCTCTTCTTACTGCCTCTGCTAATGCATTTAAGTCAATAAATGGTGTACGTCCATCTTTACCATCTTTAACCACGAATGATACTGGATCTTTACCTGGTGTAGTGAATGTAACAATCGTGCTACGTCCATCTGCTCCACGTTGAGTTGTAACAGTAGGTGTGTTTCCATCTAGCCCTGCTTCACCTTTAGCTCCATCATTGATAAGAACTGTAGTAGGTTGTGAACCGTCATGGTTATCTATTGTGATTTCTACACCTTTATTTCCATCTTCTTTACGAACTGCAGTTACTGTTGGAGATACACCATTTAGACCATCTTTAATAACCGCTAATGGTTTATCAGGATTTAATGGTTGTCCTGGATTTGCTGGATCTTCTTGATAAACTTTTGTTTCAGTTCCAGTCTTAACAGCTAATAGTGATTTACCATCACGTCCATCAGCACCTTTTGCTCCATCTTTTATCATTTCTGATCCTAGAAGTTCATCAGTTCCTGGAGTATATCTTCCATCTCCATTTTCATCTGTGTAGAATGTAACGATTGTGTGAGATGGGTTTCCATTTTGACCTTCAACACGTAATAAGTCTACTTTTGGAGTTTTTCCATTTAGACCATTTTCTCCATTTTTAACATTTACTGTCACTGGATTTTTTCCTGGTACAGTGAATGTGATATCAGAGCTATTACCATCTTTACCTGGTTTTACAGTTACTTCTGGAGTTTTTCCGTCTTCTCCTTTTTCACCTTTAAGACCTTGTGGTCCTTGTGGTCCTTGTGGTCCTTGTGCTCCATCACGTCCGTCACGCCCTGCTGGTCCTTGTACTCCATCTTGTCCGCGTTCACCTTGAAGACCTTTTTCTCCTCTGTCTCCTTTTGGTCCTTTGATGTTTCCTTCTTTTTCCCATGTTCCGTTGTTTTTAACGAATACATCTCCACTTTCAGTATTTACGTATTTATCTCCGTCTTTACCTTCTGTTGTTGGGTCTACTTTTCCGTTTAGTACATCTTTTCCATCGCGTCCGTCTCTTCCGTCACGTCCTGCTGCTCCATCACGTCCGTCACGCCCTGCTGGTCCTTGTACTCCATCTTGTCCGCGTTCACCTTGAAGACCTTTTTCTCCTCTGTCTCCTTTTGGCCCTTTGATGTTTCCTTCTTTTTCCCATGTTCCGTTGTTTTTAACGAATACATCTCCACTTTCAGTATTTACGTGTTTATCTCCGTCTTTACCTTCTGTTGTTGGGTCTACTTTTCCGTTTAGTACATCTTTTCCATCGCGTCCGTCTCTTCCGTCACGTCCTGCTGCTCCGTCACGTCCGTCACACCCTGCTGGTCCTTGGATCCCTTCACGTCCATCACGACCTTGAAGACCTTGTGGTCGTTGTGGTCCTGCTTCTCCTCTTATACCTTGTGGTCCTTGAGCTCCATCTTGACCTTTATCACCTTTGAATCCTTGTGGTCCTCTGATATTACCGATTGTCCTCCAGTTTCCGTCTTCTTTTTTGTAAACATCACCTGTCGTTGCATCGATATAAGTATCACCATTTTTTCCATCATTTGCTGTTGGTGCATTTGGCCCACTTAATAATTCAGCTCCATTACGTCCATCTGATCCGGCTGCTCCATTGGCACCGTCTGTACCATTATAAATTGGTTGTTTAGCAATTAACTCATCTATACCTTCATCGTATCTACCATTACCATTGTTATCAAAGTAAGCTGTTATAAGCGTACCTTCTCTTGGTTTTTCTGCTGGTGCTGTAGATGGAGCGTCTGCTAATGCTCTTCTTACTCTTCCGCTTCTTTGATTGTTAATTCTTAATGCTGCTTCTGCTAATGCATTTAAGTCAATAGTTGGTGTACGCCCATCTTTACCATCTTTTATGTTAGCTACAACAGGCTCTTCTCCAGGAACTGTAAATGTAATGTCAGTACTACGACCGTCTGCTCCACGAGCAGTTGTAACTTTAGGAGTAGCTCCCTTGTCACCTTTCTCACCTTTTGCTCCATCTGCAATAACAACTTCTCTTAATTTTTCATCATCTGCATCAAGTTCGTTATTACCATTTTTATCGTAGTAGAATATTACTGTTGTTGTTTTATCAGCTTCATTTCTTTGAGTAGAAACTAAAGGACTATCTCCATCAAATCCATCCCTAACAACTGTATTAGTTACATTACCTCTACCGTCATTAATAGTAATTGTATGTGTTCCATCCTCTTTATTATCTTTAACAGTAACTGTTGGAGTGACTCCATCACGTCCTGCTGCTCCTGTTTCACCACGGTCACCTTTTTCACCTTTTGCTCCAGTTAATCCACGTTCCCCTTGGTCTCCTTTTTCACCTTTTGCTCCAGTTAATCCGCGTTCCCCTTGGTCTCCTTTTTCACCTTTTGCTCCGGTTAATCCGCGTTCCCCTTGGTCTCCTTTTGCTCCATCTTTAATCGCAACTTTTTGGATAAGCTCGTCTACACCTTCAGTGTAAACACCATTTCCATCATTATCTAGGTAGAAAGTAAGATTGTTAGTATCTCCTACTTTATTTTGATCTACACGTGGTTTTACTGTATCTATTAACTCTTTTGCTACACCAATTTGCATAATACGTGGTTGCGCTTCTTGTGTAACAGCTCTGCTGATTGGTAATCCTAGAAGTGTTTCTTGGCCTAATCTGTGAACTTTATAAGTAGTTTCACGTCGACCATTTACTCCTTCTCTTACTAATCTTGTTTGTCCTTCTGCCAATTTACTAGTTGGAAGATATACCGTTTGAAAATCAATTTCTTCAGTAACTTTATGTGTACTAGCTGCTCCTAATGGGTTTGCATCTAAGTATAGTGGTTTTTCTCTAAAGTAATAGTTAGAGTTACTGTATGGATCATTACTTGTTGCAGATCCTGATTCACCTTGACCAACGTTAAAAGTAACCGGTCTTAAACGAACAGATAAATCTCCATTAGGATTGGCTATAGGTAAACTAAATCTAATAGTTTGATTAGTGTTTGTTTCAACTGCAGATGTTAAACTGTAGCTTGAATGAGATACAAAGTTTGCACCTTTTCTTATATCTTTAGTTTGATCTCTTAATCTGTTCGTTGTAACAGTTGCACGAGAAGGTTCTCCGAATCCATTTCCTTTGTCTAAGATAAAGTTGTTGTTAACAAACTCACCTGGTCCAGAATATGCGATTGAGAATTCTACTCTATTCCCAACTCTAGTTGTTGTTACATCAAAATGAATAGGGTTTCCTCCACGTGAATTTCCATTACCACGAAAACTATGTGACCCTCTACTAATATCAGTGAAAACAGTATTATTTCCTAGATTAGTTACTGGTTGGTTAGTTGGAGCAGGCGCTGCTCTAAAACCACTATAACCATTATCTACACTACGAGTAGAACCTACATTTGCTGTATTATTTGCTGTTGCTACCTCAGCTTTTGGTGCTGGAGTTGCTTCCCTTGTTTCAGCTTTCGGTGTCTCAACACTCGCTTCTCTAGTTTCTGCTTTTGATGTTACTACACTTGATTCTTTTGTTTCAGCTTTTGGTGCTGTAGCTACTGTTTCTTTAGGCGTAGTTTTTGCCTCTACAGCCTTAGGTGCTACAGTTTCAACTGGTTTATTTTCTGTACCAGTAGCTGCTACATTAGTACTTTTCTCTTTTTCTACAACTGTTGTTATAGCCTTTTCCCACGTATTAGCCGTGGCACTACTTCCACTCTCTGTTGCAACAGCTTGTGCAGCTGTTTGAGACGAACCAGTTTCAGCTGCTTGAGCATCAGCTCCTCCTAAAAAGAAAAGCCCTGATAATATCGCAACACTTGCGGCTCCTACGTTATACTTACGAATACCGTAACGATTAAACTTCTCGGTAGTATTTTCATCTATCTTCCAATTAGTTTTTGATTTATTCTTCATTGTTAAACTCCTTTTCCCTGCAATAAATGTATTTTTAGGTCCATTTATTAAAAACCTGTTATGATTTGTCACAAAATGTTCACCTAAAAACCGGCAGCATTTATGGTAATAATATATAATTATTATCTAAAAATATACACCTGTATCTGCTATATGTCAATACTTATTTAAAACGCTTTTATTTACGCTTTAAAACATATTAATATACATATATTATAAGAAAACGTTATAGACATTTAGAAATAGTAAGTCTTTATAACCTGTATATCCAATCTTAAAAATATTAAATTTTATTCTTTTTTTCTATTTTTTAGATGTAAAAAAATACTTATTCTGACATAAATCAGACAAAAACTAATGTTTTTATGTCAGATTTTATCACACGAAAAATACATATTTATATAAATATTTATGTAAATAAATCTCTTAATACTGTATTAGTCAAAACAATTCCAGTGTTATATTTATTTCACTATTCTATTAATTAATTTTATAGCTGATATTATTTTATTTTTTTACTATTTATTAGTATATTTTCTAATACCTCTGTATATCAAGTATTAATAATCAATCTTGATTTATATATTAATTATTTTCATTTTATATTTTAAAAATTCTTGTAATATGACAAATAATAATTCTATATCTTATTAAAAAATAATATAAATCTATTTATCCTTTATAGCAAATCCTTTTATTTTATATTGTAAATTTCATACAGCAAATATAGCCTCACTTAACTATTTTCCATTAACATTTTAGAAATTTAAGATTACTACCTCATTTTACATTTATTTTTAAGAAAAACCATGTTTATAATTGACAAAATAGGCTATTCAACTTATGATATTTAATAAGAGTTATACTTTATCTCGTATTTATTGTATTAATTTTTATTAAATACATTTACTATATTAAGTGAAAGGCATATTTTTTATGAAGAAATATATTATTACAATTGCTACTGTTACTTTAGTAGTATTAATTTTAGCATTAGGTGGCTATTATTATCTAACTAAAGATGATAAATCTACAACACCTAGTCAAACTACTCAAAAAGATAATTCAAAATCTTCTACTACTAAAGAAAACAATAAGACAAATAAAAACAGCGAAGATACTCCGTCAACTAATGGAAAAACTCCAGAAACCGTTACTCAACCGACTGTTATCAACGGCATTGTCCTAGCTAACAAAAAGCACCCACTACCAGCTAACTATAACCCTGGAGAAAATCCTACAGCACGACAAAAAGTCAATAAATTAATTAGTGATGCTCAAGCTCTAGGATTGAACGTTTCAAACCAAGTGTCTGGTTTTAGAGCTTATGATACACAAGCTGGACTTTACAACAACTATGTTGCTTCTCATGGAAAACAAGAAGCTGATAGATTTTCAGCTCGTCCAGGTTATAGTGAGCACCAAACTGGATTAGTTTTTGACCTTATTGATAACCAAGGACAACTTTTAGGAGCTGAAGGAACTAGCGAAAGCAGTAAGAAAGCAGCAGAATGGTTAGATAAAAACGCTCATAAATACGGCTTTATCGTTAGATATAAACCTCAGTTCGTTGAAAAAACTGGTTATATGGAAGAAAGCTGGCACATTCGCTATGTAGGAGAAGACGTAGCTAAAACAATTTATGAAAGAAATATTTCACTAGAAGAGTACCTTAACGCTCCTGGTGGAGACTATGCAAACTAAAATATTATTAATAAAAGGAGAAATTAATGAATAGAAATAATCAAGGTCCAAATAACCAAAATTATAATAATCAAAACTACAACAATCAAAATTTTGATAACACTCAATACAACAATCAAGGATATGATCAACAGTATCAAAATACTCAATATCAAAACTTTGATCAACAACAAAACTATAATAATCAACAGCAGAATTACAACAATCAACCTAACTATAACGTTCCTCCTATGTACATGGAAGAACCTAAAGAAAAGAAAAAAAGTATCCTTCCAGTTGTCTTGACAGCAATTATTACTTTCGTTGTTCTAGTAGTAGTCCTATACTTTGGATATAACAAATTTCTTAAAAAAGAAAATGTTGTTGACTTAGCTACTTACGAAGTTAATTTTGTTACATACGGTGCAGAAGGTGAAGGAAAACCTGAAGTTGATATTAAAAAAGTTCCAGAAGTTGCCAATTCTAATTCAGAAATTTCTAATTTATTATCAAATCCAGATATTTCATTCAATAAACAAAGTAACCTGAAGAATGGTGACAAAGTTGAAGTTACTATTACACTAAATAAAAATACTGCTAATAAATTAAAACTAAAAACAACAGGAGAATTTAAACGTACATTCACTGTTAATGGATTAAATGAGAAAGCTAAAGAAAAAGAAACTATAATTGTAAAAGAAGGTTCATCTAGTTCTTCAAGTTCTTCAAGCGAAAGAAGTCACAGTATTAGCGGACGTACAGCCTACGTAAAACCATCTGTTGGTGTTAATCTAAGAAGTGATAAAAATGATTCTAGTAGAATTATAACTTCAATTAGAGGTGGAGCAGCTGTTACAATAAGATCACTTGAGACAAATTCAGCTGGTGAAGCTTGGGCCTATGTTGATTACGGTAGCTACACTGGATACATTCGTGGAGATTTAATCAGCGGATAATAAAATAAAACAGAATACAATAAAAAAGTTGACTCACAACATTGTGAATCAACTTTTTTTTAATTATCTCTAACTTTTAGTTTGATCATAAGCATGCTTACTAAAGTTATTCCTATAACAATAAGGAAAATAGATTTACTTTGTGTGAAACCAAGTAAACCATTTTTAACATGTTTACCTATCCAAACATACACATAATCACCATAATAGATACCTAATGCGAAGAATGCTTGATAGATCCCCATACTAACATTACGATATTCTCTATCAAAATATTGCATAGCAAGAGAAATAAGTGCATTATAAGCACCACCATATCCTAATCCATTTAAGATATAACTAAAATAAATAACATACGGGTTATTAACATATAACGCTATAATATAGAACGATAATGAACATCCTAGTAAGAATAATAGAGTTTTTTGAATACCCCATTTTCTCGTGAAATACACTCCCACAAGAACTCCAGCAATAAGCTGAGGTACTGCAAAGACTGCATCCATATACGCTAACATTAACGGTGTCATATTCAGCTCTGTTTTACCGTAAGTAATCATGTTAGCTCCACTTGTAGCAAACTTAATAAAAGAAAGTAATAACGCTATTAAACAAATATAGATAAAACTCTTATGTTTAATTACTACCTTCACTTTATCAAATGAAAAATCACTATCGACAGGTCGATAATCTCTCATCATAAATGATAATATAAATGTTATTATCGCGATAATACCTGCTACTATCCACATATAGTCAAAATGTTTATATGTATTCATAGTAAAGACATATTGTATAGGTGCTGCGATAAATTCAGCTAATAACGGTGCAACAGATAGTATCGATACGGATACCGCTGCCTTATCTCTAGAAAAAGTTTCTGAGAAAATAACATTGAACAAAGCAAGCATTGTGGCACTTATCCCTAATGATAAAGAAGATAAGTATAAAGTTATATAGCTACCGTTAAATGCTACTAAAAATGAAGTTACTATTAATAAAAATAGAGAAATTTGAACGAATATTTTACGTCTTTTGAAAATATCGCTCGCCAAAAACATTGGCAACCTTACTATTAAACTCATAAGTCCATATCCAGCTGCTATTTGGGCTGCGAGTACCGGTGTTAAAGAAAGTCCACCTTGTTCTATCGGCGTAATCGCGTATAACTTTCTATAAGCACGTATAATACTTATCGCAGACCAGAATAAAACTAATATCCAAAATATAATAATTTGATCTTTATTCAATTCGAATTTCTTAGATAAAAAGATTACCAGAATTAGAATTAATGCGATCATTATAAGTGAAAATAAGATTTTTGTTTTAATCATCTCCTAACTATGTAATTTTTATAAATTTTTTATAAAATATCGAATCTAAAGTAGTATAACTATGTTTAAAATTCAACTTAAACATTATACCATAAAATCATATATTGTTAAGAAAAAATACTCAAATTATTTGTTAGATTACTTTCGATAACGTTAAAAAACTTATTTTTATATTTGGATAGACTTCTTTTATAGTTTTAGCACATCCTAATAAGGTATTTCCACTCGTATATATATCATCTATTATCAAAACAGATTTAATACTTCCTAGAGTCATTTCATCACATAAAAGATGATACCTATTCTCCTTTCTTTCTTTATGAAGTTTAGACTGTTTCTTTCTATAATCACAACTAAGAATTTTCTTATAGTCCACATCACACAACTTACAAACTTGTTCAATATGATCAAACCCTCGAATAATCTCCCGAATCTCGTTTGCTGGAACAATCGTCACTAAATCAAAATTATTTAAAGAAAAAAACTTATCTAGAAGATTTTTAAATTTTACTGCACAAGCCACATCTCCGAAATATTTTATAGAATAGATTTCATCTTTAAAAAATTCATAGTCAGCAAAATAATACAAAGTATATTCTCCTACTTCTGAGACATTTATATCAATATGTTTCCTACAGCTAGCACAAAGATAAAAATCCTCTTTTTTTGCAAATAATGTATCAAACCCCAACTTTTTCTTTGTTTCTAAATTACAAAAACTACACTTCATATCTTACCTCCTGTTCAACTTTCTATATTTCGCAAGATTATTCATATACTCAATCTCTTTAATAGCAGCTTTCATATCCCTACTTATACTATCCGCTAAAAATACAACATCACCTAAATTATCATAGTCCTTTCTACCTACCCTACCTGATATCTGAATTAATGCAGCCTTTGTAAAATTTGCATGTTTCGCATCAAAAACCACTACATCTAAATAATCAAAAGTCACACCACGCTCTAATATAGTTGTCGTAATGAGAATATCTAGCTCTCTATTATAAAACTTTTTGATTTTCTCACTTCTATTTTCATCTCCACTATAGACGAAATCTATCTTTATTTCCTCGGAAATATATTTTTTAAAATATATTACCGCTGTTTCACACATACCTATTTCAGGAACAAATATCAATATTCGTCTATCCTTTTTTAATTTTTCTTTAATGAATTTCTCTAGAAATCGTGATTTTCTAGAAAAATCAAACACTTCGAGCTTTTCAATTTTTATTTTCGGAACAGGTAACAAGTATCTGTGATATCTTATAGGTATTTTTATAACTTCATCAACGCTAGATTTAACTATTTCAGATGGCGTGGCTGATAAGAATACAAGTACACCATCATCTTTTAAACTTGTATTAACACCATTTTCTAAACACTCATCACCTGAGTATGGAAAGGCATCTACCTCATCAATAATAACGACATCAAAGTAGTTGTAATACTTAACAAGTTGGTGCGTCGTCATAATATAAAAATTCGATTCTTCCAAGATTTTTTCTTCACCATGTAATACACTTATTGGATAACCACTAAAATCACGAAAAAATCTTTCAGATAATTCTTTTACAACATCACGTCTAGGGATCGCTAAACAAATATTTTTCTTATCTACAATTGCCCGATATATTGCTTTATAAACTATTTCCGTCTTACCTGCCCCGCATACTGCCCAGATTAAAGTACTCTTCTTGCTTTCTATGTTCTCCACTAACCTCTTACTTGCTTCTTCCTGAACATCACTTAACTCTACACTTGGTTCTTCTGGTGCTTTTAAATCTAATATCGGTATATTTATATGAAACTTTATAAAACAATCATCACTTCTACCAAAATTTATACATCTTCTACAGTATGTAACTTTCTGATTTTTATTATTAAATGTGAAAAATTGTTGCTGATCTTTATTATCACATTGCAAACAGTGAAATTTACCTTTATCTTCATTCACTGAGTACAATTTACTTATATATTGACAATTATCTAAATAATGAAGTTTAATATTCATTTTTAGTAATTTGGATATAGATAAAAGCAGTCCATTATACCTCCTTAAAAAAGTTAAATCACTCTCTTTTAGAGTATAGACTGCCCCTGTCGTTATTTCATTATATATTCCATCAAAATCCGAATTGATTTCTCCAAAATCATCATAGCTCTTTTTAATTTTTCTATAATTTATATTTTTATCATTATTACTCATTTTTGAATAATAAACTATAAAAATCGCCTCTATAAATTCACAGTATTCCCTAAAAAACATTTTCTATTACCCCTTATCTGCAAATTTTTATTAAAATTATTTTCAATAAATTTCCTCATTTAGTTAACATTTTAAGTTTCTAATATTCCTAGTTAACCACATAACTTCTATATTTAATTTTATTTTAACAAAAATATATTTATAAAGCAAAATAAATGTACATTTTATAAAAGTTACATTTTTATGCAAACTATGTTGCTAACGTTATCAAAAAGTGGTATAATAAAACTATAAAAAAAGGGGGAACCCCCTATAAAGTAGCTAAGCTGCTTTATGAAAGGAGTGCTTTAAAATGTTAAGATATCAAGTACGAGGAGAAAATTTAGAAATTACTCAAGCTATTAGAGAGTATGTTGAAAATAAAGTTTCTAAATTAGAAAAATACTTTGCTGACAGTTTAGAAGCAAACGTTTACGCTAATGCTAAAGTATACAAAAATAATAAGAAAAAAATCGAAATCACTGTACCTCTTAGAGGCGTTACACTTCGAGCTGAAGAAACTAACGAAGATTTATATGCTGCTGTTGATTTAGTTGTTGACAAACTTGAACGTCAAATGAGAAAACACAAAACTAAAATCAATAGAAAAGGTCGTGAAAAAGGATTTGCTGAAGAAATTATTCTTACTAGCGAGTTAGAAGAAGCTGAAGAAACTACTTTAGATCTTGGCAAAGTTAAACAACTTAAAGTTGAACCAATGACAAGAGAAGAAGCTGTATTCCAAATGGAACTTCTAGGACACGATTTCTTCGCATTCTTAGATAACACTACAAATGAAATTTCTGTAGTATATAAACGCCGTGACACTGGATACGGAGTACTAGAAATTTCTAAATAATTAATATTGAGTTTAAACACAATCAACCATCTTCCGAAGGTGGTTGATTTTTCTTTACAAATACAATAAAATTAAAATAAAGAGAAATATTTTATTCTATACACATTATACAAAAACATTCGGAGGATTTTTTATGACTAAAAAAGTAGCCTTATTCGTTGAAAATGGAAGTGAAGAATTAGAGTTAATTGCACCACTAGATATACTTCGTCGTGCTAATATTCAGGTTGATCTAATTTCTGCAAACAACGAAGAGTATATAACTAGCTCGCATGACGTAAAAATAATAGTAGATAAAAAAATTAATGATATCGACAATATACTTGATTATGATGCAATAGTAATCCCAGGTGGAATGCCTGGAAGTACATTACTTCGTGATAATGATAAAATAATTAAATTTTATCAAGAAATGTATAATGCTGGTAAATTGGTTGCTGCCATCTGTGCTGCACCTATCGTACTAAGTAAAGCAGGCATCCTTGAAGATAAAGAAGTAACTTCTTATCCAGGATTCGATAAAGAAATAAACTGTAAAACATACGATAAGGAAAAAGCGGTAATAGCGGATAAAAATGTAATTACTGCACAGGGACCAGCCGTAGCTATTTTATTCGGTTACGAAATTGTTAATTACCTACTTCAAGATGATACTGCACAAAACATTAGCGATGGTATGCTAGTTCCAGTACTAAAGAATAACTTATAAAACCTAAAAATTAAGACCTCAGATTAAAACATCCGAGGTCTTTTATCATTTATTTATTTTGTTAATTCTTCTAACTCTTTCATCGCAGCCACCACAACTTCTGGGGTACAAACATCAAATGCAAGTTTAAATGTTTCTTTTTCACTAGCTGCAAATTCAGCAATTTTTTGCATTTTTTCTTCTACATCTTCTGTTACATTAACACAAGCTAAGTTATAAGCTAAATCATTAGCTTTATAGAATGGAACAAGTTTCTCCACTTCTTCTCTCTTACCTTCAGCAAGTAATTGAACCAAGATACCATAAGATACTTTTGTTCCGTGTAATACAGAATGTGTTTCTTTAACTAAACTCATACCATTGTGCACTGCGTGAGCTCCCGCCATACGTCCATAGTGAACACCGAAACATCCAACACATCCTGAGATAGCAAATACTGTATCTACAGCATTTTTGAAGCTTTCAGTTACTTCACCTTTTTCCATAGCTTCTAACGCTCCATTAGCATCGCGTAAAAGAACATCACGAGTGATTTTAGCTGCTTCTAATCCCATTCTTACAAAAGGATCATTAAACTTGTTATTTCTCTCTACTAATACTACTGCTTCATACCATTTAGCTAAAGTATCTCCAATTCCCGCTACGAAGTATTCTTTTGGTGATTCTAATAATAAGTCTAAGTCTGCAACACAAGCATAAGCTGTACGTTTAAAATATGCAACCTCTCTAAATGTGTGATCTGGGTGATAAACTGCCGCTACTGGCGCATATGGTGCACAAGTTGCGATTACAGTTGGTACTGTCATATACTCAACATTTAAGTTCTGTGCTACTCCTTTAGCAGTATCGATAACACGACCACCACCTACTCCAAGGACGACATCAACACCTTCTCCATATTCATCAGCAATACGTTGCATATCCTCAAAAGATGCAGAACCATCATATTTAGCTACTCTAAATTCTCTATTACCTTTGTAAAACTTCGTAAACGCTGCGTAAGATTTTTCTCCAGTAACAATCAAAGGAGTCTTAAACCCTTCTAATCTATTATCAAGTGCAGACAATGCCCCACTTCCTGAAATATATTCACTTACCCCTGGTCTTGCTACATTTGCTAATTCAAACATTTTACATCTCTCCTTTGTTGTTAAATTTATAATTTTATTGTTTAAATAAAATTATACCATTTCAGAAAATTAAAATCAATAGTAAATTAAAACCTTTTCATTTTCTGACAATTTAAACAAGAGTAATTTATAAATATCTAAAATTTAAAAATCAAGGGGCTGACCCAAAAGTCCTAAATTTTAACAAAGTGTATATAAGAACTCATAGACGCAGTGATTTATTGACATCTAAAATCGCTTTATAAAAGCTTTTTAGATGTCTAATAAACTGTGCGGGGGTGACTCTAAAAAATCGATTTCTCTGAAATCACGATTTTTGAGTCACTCCCATATCAATTACCTTAATCTTTATATTATTTCGGGAAAAATATAGTCCCCTCTTTCTTAGTCTGCCCTTTAGTTATAGACTCCACTATAGTACTAGCTTTTTCTAAGGCCACTATATCACCATTTAATTTTTCAATTAATATCTTTCTTCCTTTATATGGACTATAAACACTCGCTTCTATATTCTCAATTTTTAAATAATAACGTTCATCAAAGTTATTTTCCTTAAGCATATTTTTTATCTGTGCTAAATTTTCTTCATTATAATCTACATACTCGAATAATCTTCTGTTTTGTAATCTTTTTGCTAAATCAGCAGCAATTTTATCTTCTTTATCTTGAATAAGAGCACAACAATATAATAGTGAATTTTCATCCAGTTTAAAATATTCATCTACACTCACTTCAGATTTCTCTAAGAATGGAATCAACACCTTCATATCTTCAAAATAATCTTTATCGACTTTGAAAATATCCTTTAATCTATTAAATAGTTGAATGAATACCGCCTCATAACTTCTAGCTACAGGATGATAATAAACTTGCCAGTACATTTGATATCTTGCCATAATATAATCTTCTACACTGTGAATACCAGTATATTTAACTACAATTACCTTCCTACCTTCATTTGTTTTTCTTACGCGCATTGTACGTAATATTCTTTCAAGATCAAACTGCCCATAACTAGTAGCTGTAAAATAAGAATCACGTAATAAATAATCCATTCTATCAGCATCTAGTTGACCTGACACAATCTGATTAAGTATATCATTTTCATGAGTATGTTGAATAATAGATACTATATCTTGTGGCAACTTTTCTGAAACAGCTCTTAAAATAGCATTAAGTTCTGTATTACCTAATATTATTTTTGCTGTATATTCTTCGTGACTATGATTAGTAATATGCTCAAATGCATGCGAAAACGGACCATGGCCTACATCGTGCAGAAGTCCCGCAAGCATCACACATACTTTTTCATATTCAGTTAATTCTACACAAAGTGATTTAACCTCAGTAACCATTCTTCTAACAATTTCATAAACTCCTAGAGAATGAGAAAACCTAGAATGTTCCGCTGTTGGATATACTTGAAAATCTCCCCCTAATTGTCTTATACGACGTAACCTTTGAAACTCCTTACTATCAAGACAATTCCAAATTACTTCATAATGAATATGAATATAACTATGTACCGGATCTTTTAGCACTTTAGTTTCGTCTAATCTTTTTAATTCCATCACTTTTCCCCCTATCATAACCGATAATTTTTACTATATTTCTCTCTTATTATATCAAAGCACAAAAAAAAGACAAGCCTAAGCTCATCTTTTTCAATTTTATTCTTATTTTTCGTCTACTACGTATGGTAAAAGTGCCATGTGTCTAGCTCTTTTAATTGCTGTAGTTAACATTCTTTGGTACTTAGCTGAAGTACCTGTTACACGACGTGGTAAGATTTTTCCACGTTCAGAAATGAATTTTTTAAGTAATTCTACATCTTTGTAGTCGATAAATTCTACGTTATTTTTAGTGAAATAACATACTTTTTTACGACGACGCATGTTGTTACGACGATTGTTAGTTACTGCCATTGTGCATGTCCTCCTATGTAATTTTAGTCTTCTTTAAACGGATTTACTACATCCTGCATGAAGTCATCATCTAGATTACTCGGGAAGTTTTCCCCAAAATCAGAGAATGATGAACTATCATTAATAAAATCTTGCATAGCTGAATTAGCTTGTCCAAAGTTTTGATTAGTATTGTTGTTATAATAATTTTGATTATTGTTATTATACGCTGGTTGTGATTGAGGTTGATTAAAACTCATTGAGTCAAAACCATTGTTTTGTCTACTATGTGAGCTATTTTTAGATTCAAGGAATTGAACAGTTTCTGCTACTACTTCAGTAACATACACTGTGTTTCCATCCTTACCTTGATAATTTCTCGTTTGTATTCTACCTTCAACAGAAATCAGACTTCCACGTCCTAAGAAACGTGCCATATTTTCTGCTTGCTTTCTAAAAGCTACACAGTTAATAAAGTCTGCTTGTCTTTGACCATTTTGGTCAGTGAATGTTCTATTTACAGCTACTGAGAAATAAAGCATTGGAATATTCGAACTAGAATATCTCAATTCTGGATCTTTAGTTAATCTACCTACTAATACTACACGATTTACCATAGTATTTCACCCCTTATTTTTCTAATCTTACTACCATGTGACGGATGATGTCATCGCTAATTTTTGCTAAACGATCGAATTCTTTTGTAGACGCATCTGTTGCTGAAGTTAATTCTACTACATAGTAGTAAGCATCACTGAAGTCTTCGATTTCATAAGCAAGGCGTTTTTTACCTAAATCTTTAACTTCTACTGCTTCTGCACCTTCTGAAAGAATATTTACGAATCTATCAACCACAGCTTTTTTAGCTTCTTCATCGATACGTGGTTGAACAGCAAACATTACTTCATATTTTCTCATGTGTGTGTTACCTCCTTTTGGTCTTTGCGACTCCCTAATCTATTAGAGAGTAAGGAGTAATAAAATTACTCTAGCGACTATTATATCAAGTATAGAAATAAAAAGCAACTAATAACTATATTTTTCGGGAATTTTTTCGAATAATTTTTTCGAATCTTCTTCATTATTTAATCACTAAAAAAATCTTTTATGTAACTATTCAATCCTCCTCTACTAAACAAGAAAAATAAATATCCCATTAGAAAACTCTAAGGGGATATCTGGAAATTACTCTTTTACTTTAAATGAATACATCAAAACTATAATTAATAATAGTAATAAACTATATAGTGCAAACGATGCACTAATAGCGTTAGCAAAAAATAATATTACTGTTGTTCCTATTGGTACTGAAATAGTAATAATAGTGCTAAAAATACTATATATTGACGTTTGTTTTTCCTCAGGGACTGATTGTAAAATCAATGCATCTAGTTTTGGATTCGATATTCCAGCGAAGTAACCTATTATTACAGTTAAAATAATAAGTATAAATTTATTTTGAAGTATCAATAGATTCCCTACATACATAATGAATAAAATTATTTCTAATATAGCATTATTTCTCAAACTCATATTTTTATAAAAACTAATTTGGTAAACTCCTCCGACAATTGTACTAACTACTTCCACTATTTCTAATAAAGTAATTGTATAGGCTACATTCCCAAATAGTAAGGTCTCATTTTTTACTAGAATTACTAGAAGTAAAGCGAACATTGCAGATGAGTAAAAATTCATCCCTAAAAATAGTATAACAAAATTATATATTTTCTTTATCTCACGAAGTATTTTAAAGTTTTCAATAGTGTCCTTTAAAAATCTTTTAGTACTCACCTTCTCTTTATTATCCACTTTAAAACTGCCAATCTCTGCTTTCATCTCATTTTTATATTTTGCCAGTATTAAAAATGCTATCAAGAATAGCGCTGCATTTAACATACCAAAGTATGAGTAATTATAACTTAGGAGCCCTAAAACGAATACTCCAACGGCTTTTCCAGCAAGTGAGATTGTATTGTTTATAGAACTGATAAATGCTAATGCTTCACTTAACTGTTCTTTACGCACCAATCTAGTATTTATTGACATTGATAAATAGCTATTATATCCACCTAGAATATCAGCAACTACATTTACAAATACTAATACAATAAAAATCCACCATTGAACTCCATAAATACACACCAAAGCGAATAACGAAAATAATAAAAACTGATAAAATCTTGTCGATAATATTCTATTGTACTTATCTTTTGTCTGATCTGCGAAATACCCTAGGATAAACGAGATAATATAAGGTAATGTCGTGGCTATTGACACTATACTCACAGCTAATTCTGGATTCGATAAACTTATCGCATAAATAATAAACGCAATATCAAATAACGTTCTACCAGCATTCCCAAATGCCGATGAAATAGTGAATAACCTATAGAGTTTATTTTTCAAGAAAATATTCATCAAATACCACCTCCTATATTATTTTATATTTTACATTGATACGGTTAAATTTTCAATATATTGTGTAATTTTTTTTGAAAATTTAAAATATTTTTCGTCCAACTTTAAATTACTCACGATTAATAAAAAAGAGTAACTATTCTGCATTCGGATATGACTCAAAAATCATGATTCCGGGGAAACAAGATTTTGTCGAGGCAAGCCCAACCTTTTTAGTTACTCTCTATTTATATATATATTATATTCTATCCCTCGTGAAATATTCATACATATCTTCACGAATTGGTGTCTGTATTTTGTAAAAGAACTGAATTACAGTATCTCCGCTTCTTTCTCTAGCTACCAGCTTAGGCTCTCCTGTCGTCTTCATCTCACCTAGGAAATAAAATATTCGTGCTCCATCTTTATCATCTTTATTTTTCCTCATAAATAGATAGATTTTTGTTTCATCATTATAAAAATAGTCGCACTCTTTCGATTCTAAATTCCTTCTCGGCTTTGACATCGAAGTAAATCCATTATCCGGTAAAAATCCATGTGTATAATCTCGGTTAAATGAATTTTCATCAATATCATAATTAATAAACACTGGCAAAGTCTTTGTTCTTTCATCATACTTATAGCCACCTATAGCTAGTGGCACGTAGTTTATGCCCCATGAGAATAATTTACAAATATCTTCGAAACTATATTTCTCATACAATACAAAATTAGTATCTTTGTATAAATTATCTTTGTAATATTTATTATATCTGTAAATTCCATATTCTACCAAATCTTGTAACAATTCCCTAAAAATCTCTGATTGTAGCTGTTCTTCAAATTCTTTAGACATTTTTATCTCGGCAACATTCTCTTCAATAAATATACAATCATGAAACTTCTTCTTAGTGACACTACTAGTTACGAAATTATTAGTAAGTATCTTTCTACTAACATCCAACTCATAATCTGCAATAAATTTATTATAGTCTCTTAGCATAATTTCTTCAAAAGCTGTAAGAATATTACGCTTCTTATCATCTAATAACAAACGTAGAATTATAAGTTCTTCTATCTTTTTACTCAAGATTAAATTAGTAGAGACAAAATTTAGCATATTCTCTGCGGTCTTTGTCAGTTTTCCACTATATTCAAACTGTTTTTCCTTCTTAGTTAAAAATGAATAATAACTTCCAGCTACTTCGAAAATCTTTCTAACATCTATGGCATCATAATTCTCAAAGTCTGAATACGTAGGTATTTTTCCTAGTTTATTTTTTAGCTTATTATATTCATCAGCAACAAACAGCCACGTGTTTAACTTCACATTGTCTATCGCACTATAAATTCTTTGTTTAGAGATTTCATCAAAATGAATAGTCGACATCCCCGGAATATACCTAGTCCCTTGAGATAAAAATTTCCTTACAGTATCTTTATCATAACTATTGTCTCCAGATAGAGCCACTGGGATTAAAAAGTTATTTTTATAATTGGCTATAAAATCTATTATTACAACAAAATCTTTATTCGCAGATTTTCGTAAACCACGACCCAACTGCTGAATAAAAATAATAAAACTTTGAGTGGGTCTCAACATAATTACCTGATTAACCTCTGGTATATCTACCCCTTCATTGAAAATATCTACGGTAAATATATAGTCTAACATATCACCATCATTCGCAACTAACTTAGAAATCTCATGTTCACGTCGTTCCTGACTATCTTCCCCTGTTAAGCTAGTAGTATTGTACCCACGTGTGTTAAATTCTTCACTCAGTACCTTAGCTTCTTGTTTTGACGAACAGAAAACTAGACCCTTTACTCTATCTCCTGAATAGCCGTAATAATTGATTTTACTTATAATATGCTCAACACGTTCATTAGACACTAGATTTGAAAACTCGCTCAGTTCGTCAATAACCTTACCATCAACTTCTAGATCACTAATCCCGAAATAATGAAACGGACATAATAATGAATTTTCCATTGCTTCTTTTAAACGAACTTCATAAACGATATTATTGTTAAATAATTCATAAATATTAAAACTATCGGTTCTATCAGGGCTTGCCGTCATCCCTAGATAAAATGTCGGTTTGAAATAATCCATCAATCTAAGATAACTGTCAGCCCCTGCCCTATGTACCTCATCTATTATAATTTCATCAAAATGACTATCGTTAAAACTCTTAAAAATATCTTCTTTAGACATAGTTTGAACTGTAGAAAAAATGAAATCTGCTTCTATATTTTTCTCTTTACCTGTAAGTAGACCATAGCTACGGCTAGTTCCAAAAATAGTCTTGAATGTCTCCAACGCCTGACGAGCAATCTGTTCCCTATGAACGATAAATAACAATCTCTTGGCGCCTATACTCTTCATCGCAAAAGCAGCCGCAAATGTCTTACCAGTTCCTGTCGCAGAAATAAGAAGACCCTTGTTATCTTGATTACGAAGTTTTTCGAAATTTTCTATAAAACTCCTTTGCATCTTATTCGGTTTAATTTCCTCGGAAATAATTTTCTTAGTAACAGTCTCAATCTGATTACTAGCGAATTCTTCAACATACTTATCTTTTATTTCAGAGTAAGACTTGGATTTCTCCCATAAACTATTAAACTCATCTAAGATATTATCAGTTAGAATCCTATCTCCTTCAATAAAGGTATTCCATTCTTTATTTATCGTCAGTGCTGCACTCGTTAAGTTAGAACTTCCCACCAGCACTTTCCATGAATCGCCATATCTAAATAAATAACCTTTAGTGTGGAAGCCGTGTTTATTTTCTACACAATCATAAATCTTTAGAGAGATATTTTTAAAATTAGACAATTTCTCTAATACTTTAGGAGTATTAAAATATAAATAATTCGTCGTTAAAATCTTTCCACGGATATTTTTTTCTTCTAAATTCTTCAAAGTTTGAAGTAAACTTGTTAAACCACTTTCTGAAATAAATGCCACGCTGAAAATAAATTCATCGCACATTTCTAATTCACTCTCAAGCGTACTAAGAACTTTCTTCGCTTCTACATGATTATTATAAACAAATGTATTCTTCATTTTAACCTCCTTCTGTTAGATTACCCATTAATTATTTCATATGTTATTAGGGCTTCTTTCATAACTTTTACATTATGAACACGTACCATTCTAGCTCCTCGTTTCACCGCTTCTAATGATAAAGTAGCACTTACTATATCTCTATCCTTAGGATTACTATTACCACCTAATACATAATCTGTCGTTCTCTTTCTACTTACCGCATATAAGATTTCACAACCTAGTGAATTAAGTAACTCTAATTTTCGTGTGATTTCCAAGTTAGCTTCTGCAGTTTTACCGAACCCCATTCCAGGATCAACGATAATATTTTCTTTCTTCACACCTGCATTTAGACAAATATCAACACTCTCACCTAATTCACGCACAACTTGCTCAATCTCTTGCCCTTCCTCTACACCACCATTGTGCATGATAAAGATAGGAATATCATATTTAGCAGCTACTTCTGCCATAGTACTTCCTTTAGCACCATTCACATCATTTAGTACATCTACTCCTGCTTCAACCATGTATTCAGCAACATTAGGCTTATACGTATCAACGCTAAAGCACATATCAGGAAATGTTTTTCTTAATGTTGGAAATACGCTTTGTAATCTAGCAAGTTCGTCCTCCTCGCTAACTACAGTAGAACCTGGACGAGTCGATTCAGCACCGATATCAATAATATCCGCACCTTCAGCTACCATCTCACGAACACCTTCTATCGCAGCTTCAACATCATAAAAATCTCCACCATCCGAAAAAGAATCCGGAGTAAAGTTCAATATTCCCATAATTAAATATTTTTTTTCATTTAATAATTGTTTTAATTTATTCATTCTATCACCTTATAGTTTTATTTTACATACCTTACTATTATATCATGTGATTGTGGTGTTTGCAGTAAAAAAAGAAGCAACCCTAAAATTATGATTTTAGAATTACTTCTCTATTTTGCTGATTGGGTGTGACTTCCCAACTTCCTATTCACTCTTTTTCTTCAACGAACGAATAACTGGTTCTTTTCTAAATGCATAATACAATTGAGCTGCCATTACAACCCATAGAATAGGTTCTACAAATATTACTCCTAAATATCCTGCACTTGGAATAATAAATATTACAAATAATATTTTCCCTAGCATTTCTATAATACTTGAAACAAGTGGCATCATCTTTTGCCCTAATCCTTGCAGAGCATTTCTCAATACTAAAAGTATGGCTAAAAATGGATAGAATGCAGAACTAATCTTAAGATATAATGAAGCCTGGTAAATTAATTCTTCATCATTACTCCCTGTAATAAGTTCATTTAAATATGGACTTGCAAAAAATAGCGTAATACAGATGAAGACTGACCAAATTATCGTAACAAGCGCACCCTTACGTAATCCTTCAACTATTCGACGATACTGTCTTGCTCCGAAGTTTTGCGATGTAAAAGTCGTTATAGTCGCACTCATAGACCCCACAGGAAGCAGTGCGAACATCATTATTCTTCTAGCACTCGTCTGAGCACTGATAATTACTGGACCTAAGGTATTAATCGATGTTTGTAAGATTACTGTACCAATTGAAACAACAGAAAACATAAGTCCCATTGCCAACCCTTGGCTAAATAAATCAGAATAAAGTTTTTTATTCCATGTAAAATGTTTTTTTGTTGGAATTAGAAATGGCGTTTTTCTACGAATATAGTTAAAACATAATACTGCAGAAATACCTTGTGAGATAATTGTTGCAACTCCAGCCGAACGTACACCCATATGTAAATACGCAATAAAATATATATCTAATACAGTGTTAATAATTGCTGAAAAAATTAAGAAATATAATGCAGCCTTACTATCTCCAACTGCTCGAAGTAGTCCCGCACACAAATTATACGCAAGAGTAACACCTACAAATACTACTATAAGATAACTATACTCATAAGATTGATCAATAATATTACTTGGTGTCCCTAGTAATTTCAGTAATGGATATAAAGTAAAATTACCTAATACAGCAATCACAATACTCATAACTCCACCTATAACAAACGTGGCAGCTACAGCGCTCTTTAACTTTTCATAGTCCTCAGCACCGTAATGACGAGCAATAACTATACCCATACCATTTCCTATACCTAATGCAAAACCAACTACAAGTTCAAATATCGCAGCAGTAGCTCCAACAGCAGCAAGGGACTCTTCTCCAAGGAATCTACCAACAATCATAATATCAACCGTATTATAGAGTTGCTGAAAAATATTTGCTATCATAATCGGTATCGCAAAAGCAATCATCGCCCGTAAAATCGGACCTTCTAATAAATTTACTGATATTTTTTTCATAAATAATATTATAGCACTTTGAAATAAAGTTTCAAGAAAAAACCTGAAAACTATTCTGAAAACGGAGAAAGGCCCATCTTTCGATGAGCCATTTATATTATGAAAAAAAATATTATTAAGTTTTGTTATATTTATATTATATCCCACTTACCTTATATGAACTTTAGACTATAATTAAAATGAAACTAAAGTTGAAAAATCTTGAAAATAATCCCCTGAAATGGAGAAAGGCTCATCTTTCGATGAGCCATATATTATGAAAAAAAATATTATTAAGTTTTGTTATGTTTATATTATATCCCACTTACCTTACATCAACTTTAGACTATAATTAAAATGAAACTAAAGTTGAAAAATCTTGAAAATAATCCCCTAAAATGGAGAAAGGCCCATCTTTCGATGAGCCATTTATATTATACTGATTCGAAACTAAGAATTTTCTCGTTCTTTCGTCCTAAAAATTCTACTTTCTGTAGCATGTGTTATTCGTACATTCTATCTGCTTCCTTTGGACTTGATAGAATTACGACTAACCGATGAAAAAAATATCTATTATCTAAATATTTTAAATTTGAAATTAAAAATTTCCCCTGAAAAGGAGAAAGGCTCATCTTTCGATGAGCCATATATTATGAAAAAAATATTATTAAGTTTTGTTATGTTTATATTATATCTCACTTACCTTACATGAACTTTAGACTATAATTAAAATGTAATTAAAGTTGAAAAATTTTGAAAATTATTCCCAGAAATGGAGAAAGGCCCATCTTTCGATGGACCATTATATTATGAAAAAAAATATTATTAAGTTTTGTTATATTTATATTATATCCTACTTACCTTACGCGAACTTTAGACTATAACTAAAATGAAACTAAAGTTATTAGTTTTCATAATTAATTTCAATAATACCATATAAATCTACTTATCAATATAACCACAAATAATCTATAAGGATTATTTATATCTTATTTTTGGTTTTAACTTAAATCCCTTTACCAAAATTATATCCTTTACAATTCATCTTTATCATTATAAAATTAAGTGTATATTATTAGAAATGTTGGTGTTTATTATGAATTTGAATTGCAAAATAAAATTTGAGAAATATTTAAAAGAAAATAATTTAGAAGATAAAAATAACTTATTAGAGCTTTTCAGTCAGTTAACTTTAGAACAACTTGCTGAAAAACTTCTAACTTTAGATGAAGATGAAATTGTAAACTACGCAATTGAGTGTGTTTGTGAAGAGCTTCTTATTACTTCATCATATAAAATAGAACGTACTGGTATGAAACTTGGGCTTCACAGAATGGAACATATTCTTGAACTTTTCGATCATCCTGAAAAAGATCTTAAGGTAATCCATGTTGCTGGTACTAATGGTAAGGGATCTACTTGCTCTTATTTGAAAGATGTCTTAAAAACTAAGTATAAAGTTGGATTATACACAAGTCCTGGTATGCTGAGTTTTAACGATAGAATTCGTGTTAATGATGATTTTATTTCATATAAGGAAGCTTATCGTTTATTCAAACTAGTTCAAGAGACTTACGACCAAAACAATCCTGATCCAAGTGATAAACTATCATTCTTTGAAATCATCACCGGTGTAGCTCTATTATACTTTAGAGAGCAAAAAACAGATTTCGTTATTATGGAAGTTGGTCTTGGCGGAAGATATGATGGAACAAATATTTTTAAAGAAAAAGTATTATCTATTATTACAAAAATCGGACTAGATCACACTGCGATTCTTGGCGATACTCTTGAAAAAATCGCCTATGAAAAAGGTGGAATTATCCAAGAAAATGATAATGCCCTAATTTATCCTGCATCTGAAGGTATCGTAAATGTAATAAAAGATATCTGCCAGGATAAAAATGCTAACTTAAGCATACTAAACGAAGAAGATATCGTTGTGAACAAAGTCGAAGCTAGAGGTAATGAATTTTTGTATAAAGGTGTAGATTATTCTACAAAAATGGTCGGTGCTCACCAAACTTTTAACGCATCTTTAGCTCTAGAAGCATTATCAAATCTGAAAAAACGCAATATTATCGATATAGAAGATAGTGTAATAAAAGAAGCCTTAAGTAAATCAGTTTGGGTAGGACGTTTAGAATGGATTCGTGACAATATTCTTTTAGATGGCGCTCATAACAATGATGGAATAGATAGTTTAGTAGCCTACCTAGATAAGCAAAAATTCCCTAAACTGAAGATTCTACTTGGTATTCTGGAAGATAAAGACTACAAAGATATGATTGAAAAATTAAAAACTATCCCTGCTGAATTTTCAGCGACAAAAGTTCCAATTGAGATTAAAGAATCAAATCTTGATAACCTAGTTCAAAGTTTTGGTGATACTCATGTTACTAAATATGAGAATTATGAAGTTGCTTTAAACAATATTATTCCAAATCTGAAAGATGATGAAACTCTTCTAATCACAGGTTCACTTTATCTTATCTCAGCGGTAAGAGGTGAAATATTAGAAAAATATTAAATACATAACAAAAGAACCAGCATCTCTGCCGGTTCTTTTCTACTATTCATAGTTTTCTATAAAATGTTTTATCGCCGCTGCAAAGTCTTCTACTACATGTGTAGCTTGTCCTTTTACTTCTTGTGGCGCGCTGTTCATACAGTATGAAACATCAGCTACCTTAAACATATCCACGTCATTTCCTGAATCTCCTAAAGCTATTACTCTATCATACCCTGAACTGATAGCTTCAATACCACTAGCTTTAGAAATATTTTTTGCTGTGATTTCCATACGTGTTGAACCTGATTTATAAATTTCTACTTCTGGAAATTTCTCTTTCATTACATCGTAATGATAATCTAATTGTTCTTTGGTTGGTCTTACATTTATTTTATAAATTGTTTTTCCTTTTAACAGTTCAAAGGGATTATCAACACAAATGAGTTCCATATTCCATAATCTATCTTTTTTCTCATGGTCAAAGTTACCGATACGCTGTTTCCCATCTAAAGCATCAAATATTAATTTGCTTTCTTTTAGATATTCGAATATTCCAGTTAAATCTTTAGTAGGAATGTGTTTTTCAAAAAGAACTTCATCTTGTCTTGTTACGACTGCTCCGTTAAACCCTATCATGTGTGTAACATCCATATCATTACCTTCAGCAATGTATTTGATTTCTTCAACAGAACGCCCAGTCGCAACTGAGAAATCCCCGTAATTTTTTGTATCATGATACGCTTTTAAATCTTCTTTTTCGACGAATACTGAATTTTTTACAAATGTTCCGTCTAAGTCCGTAACAAACAAATTCTTCATGAAACTATTCCTCCATACCAAGCATGTCTTGGATTTCCATTTTTAATACATTAGCATGAGATCCATAAATTGATTGCATTTGCATATCACTTTCTGCAAATCCCATAGCTCCAAGTTTCGTTGTAATACGTTCTTGGTCTACTACACTCTTATCTTTTACATTAATTCTTAAACGAGTTATACAAGCATCTACAGCTTCGATGTTATCTGGACCACCATGTGCTTTAATTAATTCAGTAGCTTGTTTTCTAATTCCTTCTGGTGTTTTTTGTACTGTTTCCATTACTTCATCATCACCAGCAACTGTTATATCAGTTGCTTTTGGTTCTTCTTTACCAATTGTAGCAATTTCTACACCAAGTTTAGCACGAGCCTCATGTTTATTAGATAATTTAACTTCATCACTATCTTCACGACCAGGTGTTTTAAGATCAAATTTAACAATCATAAATCTGAATACGATATAGTAAATGAAGAAGTAAACTACACCTACGATTGGTACTAACCACCAAGCTGTTTTAGGACCTTGAAGTACTCCATAGATTACCCAGTTAATAAATCCATGTCCAGTTGGAGTTGCTACCCCTGCGCCTAACATGTGCATTACAAATAATGCTGATCCAGCTAAGAATGCATGTACTACATAAAGAATTGGTGCTACGAATAAGAATGTGAATTCAATTGGTTCTGTAATACCTGTTAAGAATGAAGTACCAGCTGCTGCGAATAATAATGAACCTACAACTTTACGTTTTTTCTCATCGGCAGTTTTGTACATTGCATAAGCTGCACCAGAAAGACCGAACATGAAGTAAACGAATTTACCACCGTTGAATCTTGTAATACTTGGATCTACGTGTTGTACGTTTGGATCAGCTAATGAAGCTAAGTAAGCATTGATTGTACCAACTACACGTTGTCCCCCAATTTCCCAAGCTCCACCTAATTCTGTTGTACGAACTGGCCAGTTTAAACCGTGGTGAAGACCGAATGGTAATAATGCTCTTTCTACTAAACCATACAGGAACGTTCCAATAGGTCCTGATTTAAGGATGAAGATTGATAATACACTAATACCTTTTTGTACTGGAGGCCATACGAAGAATAATCCAGTAGCTACTGCTGACATAATTACGATAGTTGCGATAGGTACGAAACGTGGTCCACTGAAGAATCCAATAACTGTTGGTAATTGAACTTTAACAGCCCACTTATGAACGAAGTATACCACTATACCTACGATAATACCACCAAATACACTAAGGTCCATTGTTTGAATACCAAGTACTTTTGTTTGCATGGCATTAGATAATGCTAATTTTGCTTCGTTACTTGATAATTTACTAGTGTCTACTAATTTGTGACTTTGTACTAATAAGAAGTTAAGTACGTAATGTAATACGATAAATCCTAGTAGACCAGAAAGTGCAGCAGAACCTTTTTCACGTTTTGCTAAACCTACAGCAACCCCAACCGCAAAAATAATTGGTAAGTTATTGAATGCTGTATCCCCTAATACGATTAGGAATTTCATAATAAACTGAACAATATCATTTTTTAATACTGGGAACATTTTCAGTGTGTTTGAATTACTGAAGGCTGTCCCAATCCCTTTAATAATACCTGCACCAGGAAGTACAGATACTGGTAATAAGAACGAACGTCCAAATTGCTCAAAAGCAGAGACGAATTTATTTTTTTTCTTTGCCATTACCTTTTCTCCTTTGTTATTTTTTATAGGTACATTATAACAAATTTGAAAACGGTTTTTCCGATTTCGCCTAAAAGTTTCTTGTTTTGTAATTTATTACTATTTTAGTAAAATTTTACTGAATTCTAGAAAACGTTTATAAAATAACTTTTCATTTTAAATTTTTTGTGATATGATACTTAATGCTGAGTAATCAAATGAAAATCTTTAGTAAATTTTACTATAGGGGGAACTTTTTATGTTTTTTGAGAATTTAAAAGAAAACTATGATAGACTATCCATTTCGGAACAACAAGCTATTGATTATCTAATGAAACAAGATAATATTGAGCTTACTACTCTAAAAGAAATTAAACAAGAAATCCTTGTTTCTTCTTCTACTGTAATTCGAGCTTGTAAAAAGCTGGGATATAACACATTTATCGATTTAAAATATGATTTAAAAATGAGTAAAGAATTAGCTAAAAATAATAACGCTACTTCTTCTAACTTTATTACTTTAAAAGAACAGCTTAGCGTCGAATTTTCACGTACTATGTCTATTCTTAATCAAGATGATTTTGATATTTTTGCTGATAAAATAATTAATGCACGTCGTATTTTTTGCTTAGGTAGTGGTTCTAGTTATATGGTTATGAGTGATTTTAATAGAAAGCTTAAACTTATTAACCTTTGGTCAAATGACTATTTTGAACATTATTCTATTAAAAGAATTCCCGATATTTGTACAAAAGATGATGTAATTCTAGTATTTTCTCTAGGGGGAAATACAGACGTAATTAATGATTGCGTCTTAGCTGCGAAACAAAACGGTGCAACTGTTTTATCAATCACTAGCCTTGCGAATAGCCCTCTTGCTAAAATGAGCGATCACCTAATAAAAGTCTACGATGCTCCAAAAAACAGAAAAAAAATTCGTTCTCGACTTATGTTAAACGTAGTTGGAATAATTTTATTTGAAACTATCGTCAACACTATTAGTCCTGGGGAATATGTAATTGATTAAAAAAGCTTCAAGATATTTTTCTTAAAACTTTTTGATTTATAGTTTTTACATCTATCGAATTAAACAATAAATCCCAAAAAGGAGGTGAGCTAATCTCACCTCCTTTTAAAATTATTATTTTTTACTTTTTACTTTATTTTTAGGCACTCGTTTTGATGAACCTATATTCCAAACAGTCTCCTCTTGTGAAGCTATTTCTTTATATATATTTGCATTACTTTGCGCTGAATTTTCTATTTTTTTAGCTTCTACTGTTTTTTTTTCTACTGATTGTGTTTCAGTTTTTTTTACTTCTGGAGTAGTAGTTTTTACAGGATCATTAATAGATAGCCCTGTAGTTGATATACCTACCTGTTTATTTGAACTTTCAGCAGTATTGCGTGTTGCTGAACCATATACAGATGAATATACTGGTGAAGGTTTAAATTTACCTATATTGCGAGTTTTTGGTGTAATAGTATTTGAACTCATCATTTGGCTCGTTACTGATTTAGTTGATGTCGATAATCCTGATGAAGAGTATTTTTCAAAAATAGCATCAAGTATTTTTTGATTATTTTCTATTTTTTCTTTACTTACAGGTCTATAACCGTGATCAACTGTTTTATATTCCCCTAGTTTAGTACCATTACCTTTATCAAAGTATTCAAAAACATCATTAGTATATAATTTTTCTGTATAATCGATTCCACGTTCTACTTCATCCTCTTCTTTTACTTCTTGATGAGCTTTAACGTCTTCTAATCTCTTCTCTACAACTTCCTTAGGAACAACTTTCTCATCGGTGAACTTATCTACATCATTAGTAACTTTAACAACCTTATTATTTGGTGAAACTTCTCTTAATAAGCTATCGATGTTCACTGAATCAGCTGATTCTTCAAGGTAATTTTGCTCTTCAAGTTCTTCGATTTCCTCTTCATCTAAGTGGTAATCACTATAACCTGATAATCTATCTTTTTTGGCTTCTTTAAGTTCTTCATAGTCTTCAACTTCGATATCTTCTATCTTAGCCGCTTCTTGAACTAAATCAACATAAAATTCTTCTTTCTTGTCTTTTCTTAAATCTTCTAGATTTTCATTTAATTCTTCGATTTCTGGTAGAGTTTCTTCTTTTTTCGGTGAAACATCTATATTTTCAGTCTCAATTAGCTCATCTAATGCTGTTCTTTCTTGTGAACTATCTGCTTTTTTACCTTCGTATAAACCTTTTCTAAAGTTTTCTACATCTTCTGTAGCTTCTTGACTTCCTTCAAATCTGTCACCTACAAGTTTTTTACTAACTCTATCGATATCATCTTCAAATAAATCTTCAGCACCTTCTAATACATCATTTACAGACGTATATTTAAGTTTTTCACGACGACTTCCTTCTGCATCAAGTTCTCTAACTTCTAGTTCAGGAGTCTCTTTCTCATGAGTTTTACTTTCTTTATCGCGAATTTCATCGAAAATACCATCTAATTTTTCGTTTTTCTTAGTGTATAGAGGATTATCTTTTTCGATTTTATCACTTCTTCTCTCAAGTGTATTGAAGTTTTCTTCAAATTCTCTTCGCGCTTCTCTATTCTTAGTGACTCTTTCTTCTTTAACTGGAGTTTCTTCTTTAGCTTGTCCTTTGAACGAACTTGCTACTTCTTCTTTTAACTCACTACTGTCTTTACCTAGTACTACACTATCTCCAAGAGCATCAATCTTATGATCTTGTTTTAATCTCTTAGTTCTTACAGCTGCAAGAGTTGGGTGAGTTCTTCTTGATGGATTTGCATCAAAGATATCAACATCGCGGATTTCAGAATTTTCCACTCCAAGTTTTTTCAGTGCATCACCTAAGTCTGTTACTTTCCCTACTGGTGCTACTTCTTCTTTTTCTTCATATACTGTAATATCAATTTCCTCAAATTCAGGTGTAGCTTTTTGTTCTTTTTCTTCTTCTATAAACTCGATTTCTAACTCATCTTCAGTTTTTTCTATAACTTTTTCTTCGATTTTTTCTTCTTTAAATTGAGATTTTTTCTTATCAGATTTTTTCTCATCCTCTAATTCTTCTTCGAAATCATCTAATACTGCATCTAATTCCTCTTGATCAATTTCATCGTCACTTACATTGAACAATTTGTCTTTTAGTCTTGAGAAGAATCCTACTTTTTTCTCATTTTCTTCTTCATAATCTTCTTCATCTTCATAATCAGACTCATCATATTTTTTCTCAATTACTCTAGATTTTTCTCTTTGTTCTCGTTTCTGACGTTCTAGATATGTTTTATAATCCTCAGCTTCATCATCGTCTTCTTCATCTAGATATTCATCATCTAAAAATTCTTCATCTTCTTTTTTCTTAGAACTGAATAATCCTTTAAATTTAGAAATAAAGCCATTTTCTTTTTTAGATTTTTTCTCTTGTTCTAATTCTTCTTCGTAGTCGTCTTCGTAATCTTCAAAGTCATCGTAGTTATCTACTTCGAAATCATCAAGATTAACTTCCTCATAACCCTCAATTTTTTCTTCCTCTTTCTCATCACGTTTTCTAGTACTACGTTGTGAACTAAACTCATCCTCATCAAATGATTTTTTAGATTTATTAGAACTAAAATCTATTTCGAAATCCTCATCATCTTCAAGATAAACTCTCTCTCTTCTTCTGTTTTCAGCTCTTTTTTCCCTACTTTCAGCTAAATCATCTTTTTTCTCTTTTTTAGCTGTACTTTCTTCGTATATCTCATCTTCATCTTCTTCTAAAAACCACTTTTTCCAATTCACCATATTTTACACCTCCTAATTAGATTTTTTATTTAAGATTTAAATCTTTCACACGTGTTCCTACTTTAGTATCCGCGTCTAATACTAAAATACCTCTTGCTTCTTCTTGTGGTAAACCTAGTTCGCGTTTTGAACATAGCATACCATTTGATTCAACTCCACGTAGTTTTGATTTTTTAATTAATAGACCACTTGGCATCATTGCTCCACTTAGAGCTACTACTACCTTTTGTCCTGCTTCTACGTTTGGAGCACCACATACGATTTGTAGTGTTTCTTCTTCATTAACTTTTACTTCTGTTACTTTTAATTTATCTGCATCTGGGTGTTTTTCACAACTTAAAACTTCCCCAACTACGAAGAACTCATCATTATTACCTTCTAGGTCAATTTTGATTCCATTTTTTTCTAATCGTTTTTGAAGGATTTCTTTTTGATCTTCTGTTAAGTCGATACTACCTTCTCCATCTAATTTTAAGTTCTCAACATTAAAAATATTTAGTCCAACTAAAGCTCCATTCTCATCTTTAATTAGTGTAATATTCTTCTTGTCTTCGTATGTTACCTCTTCCTTACTTTGAATAGTAATTAATAATGTTTCTCCTAACATCTTCTTATTGTAAAAAAATAACATGAATCTCTCTCCTATAATAAATTTTAATTTTAAAGTTATTCTACAAAAATAAAATAACTCTCTAGTTCTTTTCCATCGTATTTAAACGTTATTGTTGTTATCGGTACTAGTCCTTCTGTAAAAAAATGAACCATCATTTTTTGTAAAACTTCTAGTCCTTGCTTATTCTGTACATCTGCAATTATCAATGTATCTTGATGAGGTAAACCTACATAGAATGAATCACCTATTTTATCATAAAAGTAATTCAAGACATTTTTATCGATTATTCTCGCCCCATCGTAACCGTCTTTCGCATTTAAGAAATAGAATTTATTTCCTGCAACTTCATCCACATTATACTTAAGTAGTAATTTTTCTAAATTATCTTTAGCAAACCCTAAAAATTCTTCTTCAGTTTTAGAAAATCTACTCAAAAAACTACCGTCTAATAATTTATAACCATCTTTAAAATCATAAGCTAAATATATTCTAGTTTCATTTGTATGATCAAAGCTAACAAGATTTTTCTCATTATCTTTGTTAAAACTACTAGCTCTAACCACTGGAAAAATATTTTCCAATAATTCATCCTCAGTTATATCATCTATAGAAAGTTTTTTTTGTGCATTAAAGTTTCCTACTATGTAGTAAACAAATTCTTCTATCTTCTTGTCACTTTCGCTAGTTTTCTTATCTCCTAGCTTCCTTACAAAACTATCTATATCAATCTTAGCACGGCGATTTTCATATTCTAAAATAAAAACACTGCTTTCTTTTTCTCGCCTCTCATGAATTTTTAAAGTAGGTAGTTTTTCTATTATTTTTTCAAATATATAATCTCTTGAATAAGACATAATGCCTCCTATTTTGTGTATAATATGGCAACTTAATTATACCATATTTATTCGCATTCAATCAACATAATTAAGCAATATATACAAATATTATTCACTATTTTACACTATATATATTTTATTGCAGCTTTTCTTTTATTTTGTTATAATTTTATATATATACTTCGGAGGATTTTTTATGGATATAGAGATAAAAAGAGCCGAATTACAAACAAAATACAATAACTGGATTAAGAAGAATACAAGAAGATTAGTAATTTCTTTTATAGCTTATATAGTAATTATCCTTATAAATTTTTTACTATTAAAAAAACCTAAGATTACTCTTTTTTCTAGCTTCTTATTTTTCACATATACAGTTTATGTATTATCATTAATTTGGTTTATAAAAAATAAATTAATCGCAAATATCGATTCTGTTGATTTCGATGTAAAATAAAAGTACTTAAATTAATCATATAAGATTATTTAAGTACTTTTGTTATTTTCTGTATATTATTATAGATTCTATTTTTAAATTTTTTATAAAATATACCTTTATATTTTTAAAAATGAAAAACTGAAAAAATATAAAAAATTTTTTCAAAAAACGAAAAAAAACTTACGAAAAAAATTTTTTTATGCTATAATCTGTTCATATTTCTCAAAAAATCGAAAGGAATCAACATGACATTAAAAAGAAATTCTAAATTGTTTCTAGTGCTCTTTCTAGGAACGTTATCGGCTTTTGGGCCATTTGTTACAGATTTATATTTACCAGCACTACCTACTATGAGTTCGTATTTCAATTCTAATACATCAACAATTCAACTTACTCTAACAGGTAGTATGGTCGGCCTTGCATTAGGACAGCTACTTATCGGACCTATTAGTGATAAATACGGTCGTAAGAATCCATTAATAATCAGCTTAATAGTTTATTTAATAAGTACTATTGCTATTATAATTTTTCCTAATATATACGCAATGATAGTATTACGATTTATCCAAGGTGTATCTTCTGCAGGAGCTGTAGTTATTTCTCGTGCTATTTCTACAGATTTATACCACGGACGTGAATTAGCTGCTTTCTTTGCCCTACTTATGGCTGTTAACGGCTTAGCACCTATTCTTTCTCCTATCCTAGGAAGTTTATTACTAGAACTTACAGACTGGAGAGGAATTTTTGTTACACTTGCATTAATCGGTGTAGTTTTATTAGCTGTAAGCTTTAAATTCAAAGAATCTTTAGCCATTGAAAAACGCTTAGATCTTCCAATAACTAAGACATATTATTCTATTGTCTATGTTGCGAAAAACAAACTATTCTTTTCTCTTGTTATTATTCAAGGGTTTGCCTTAGCTGCTATGTTCGCCTATATTGCGGCATCTCCATTTATCTTACAAACTCATTATAGCTTAAGTCCATTAATGTATAGCTTATGCTTTGGTCTGAATGGTTTTGCTATAGTTTTAGGAAGCAAGAGCGCTGGTAATTTCAAAGAGAAAGTTAGTATCAAACTAGGATTATCCCTTATGTTATTAGTTAGCATCTACCTTGCAGTTGCACTAACTCTTACACTACCTTTCCTATTTATCGAAGTAGGATTCTTCCTTCTTTTACTAGGATTAGGATTTATTTTACCTGCTGGTTCTGCTATCGCTATGAGTTTAGAACGCGAGCGTGCTGGAAGTGCCTCAGCTTTCTTTGGATTTGTGCCATTCTTCTTAGGTGGTGTTGTTTCACCATTAGTAGGAATTGGAAATATCTTTCACTCTAGTGCAATAGCAATCGTAATTTGTTCAGCTATATCATTCGTAACATTCAAACTAGTTGAAAAGAAAATATAAAATAAAAAAATCTAAGTTATAGATTCGGATACTAAAAACATCTACTTTTAAGATAATTTTATCCAATATAACTTAGATTTTTCTTCTTCATTCGAATGCGTTATTATTTTATTATATCATATATTTCTAGTTATTATAAGACTTGTTTTATGCCTTTATTCATGGTAGGTTGTAAGTGAAAAGTAATAGCATATGTGTTAAGGCGAAACTCATAAATCATGATTTCAAATAATCGATTTTATTGAGTCATTATAAATAAGGGGGCATAAAAATGTATATTCCAACAATAGTAATAATTTGTATGGTATGTGGTGGTATAGGTGGAACTATAGGTTATTATCTTACAAAAAAGAATAAAAAAGAAAAAATAAAGAAGACGATTAATCGTCTTCTTTATCTTATTTATCTCATTCCCCAAGCTGATAAGCCTTGTGCTTGATATGCACGAGTAGCTGCATTGATTTGGTCTTGAACTGTTGCTGTAGATCCCCATCCTGGCATTGTTTGGAATAATCCACTAGCCCCAGAAGCATTTCTAGCTCCTACTTGACCATTTGATTCACGAGCGATGATGTGTTCCCAAGTTGATGCTGGTACTCCTGTACGACGAGCCATCTCTTGAGCTGCTGCAGCTCCTTCTGCCCCTGCAGTGTTACCGTTTGATAATACAACAGATCCGCCTGGTGCTGAATATGATTGAGCTGGTGCTGCGTAAGATTGTTTCGCTGCTGCTACTTCTTGTTGTTGAGCTGCTGTACGTTGTTTAGTTCCCACTACTACAACTTTTGCTGTAGCTTCAGTGATTACTTTCTCAGAAGCAACTTCTCTAGATACTTCTTTCCCTTTTTCTCTTACAACGTTGTAAGTAACTTCTTTCTCACCATTTTTACCTTCAACTTTTGTAACTTTCTCATCTACATATTTAGAATCATCTTTTTCTTCTTTAGTTTCAAATTTAATTACTTCTTTTTTAGTTTCAGTAGTTTTTCCAGTTCTAGCAATTTTAATTGTATCAACTGTCGCTACTTCACTGTTTAATCCTGGTGTAACTTCATCTTTTTCACTAAGAGCGATATTTAATTCTTTTAAAATATCTCCAACTTTTTTGTAAGTAGTTTTTCTTACCGTAGTTGTATCTCCATCAACGATTGTTATTTCACGAGCTTTATAAATACTGATAGTTTCCCCACCATTTACTTTTGTATCTAATCCTGGTTCTACTCTATCATCTGCACCAAAAGGAATATCATTAGCGATAAGAACTTCTCTTACTGTTCCTTTTTTAGTTTTTAACTCAATTTTGTTACTATTATCTAAGTTTACGGCAAAAACATTGTGCCCTGTGTACTCTTCCGCTACTACGAAAGCTCCTGATAATAATAATCCCGATGTTGCCGCTGCGGCTATAATTCTACCTAATTTCATGTATTAATCAATCTCCTTTTTATCTTCTAATCCGAACAACGTACATGCATTATTGAATGTTTGTTTTGTTAGTTGTTCATATGACATTTCTTTAAGATCTGCAATTTCTTGTGCTACATAATGCACATATGCAGGTTCATTTCTTTTTCCTCTATATGGTGTTGGTGTTAAGTACGGACAATCCGTTTCAATTAACAACTTATCTAACGGACAAGCTTTTGCTACTTCTTTTGGTGTTTTTGCATTTTTAAATGTTACTGGTCCACCTAATGAAATATAGAAGTTCTCTTTCAACATTATATTCATACTTTCTACAGAACCAGAAAAGCTGTGCATTATTCCACCAATTTCACTAGCCTTTTCTTCTTGAAGTATTTGTATTGTATCTGCCATAGCATCACGTGTGTGAATTACTATTGGTTTATTAACTTCTTTTGCTAGTTGAATTTGTCTTCTAAATACTTCCTTTTGAACATCCTTTGGACTTTTATCCCAGTGATAATCTAGACCAATCTCACCGATGGCTACTACTTTATCATTAGTTAAAGCAATTTTTTTTATCATTTCATATTTTTCTTCTGTAAAGTCAATTGCTTCTACTGGGTGCCAACCTACCGTTAAATATAAAAAGTCATATTTAGCTGTGATTTCCAGTGCTTTTTCTATACTTTTATCATCGAAACCAACTATGTTTATTAATTTTACTCCCGCCTCTTTCGCACGAGCAATAGTTTCTTCTAAGTCTTCTAAATAAGCATCATCATTTAGATGCGCATGTGTATCAAATAACATACCACGCCTCCTTACTCTTAAGATTATATCAAAACAACGTTTCATTAGAATATCTAAACTATTTCAATTATGTTACAATACATTTTCAATTAACGTAAATATTGTTACTTTATGCGTTTTCATCAATATTTCGGGAGAATTATTGTCTTTTTTCAATAATTATTTCTAAATATTTAAGGAGCTGACTAAAAAAGATGCCTTAGAGCATTTAAACACTCTAAGACACCTTTAGTAAATGACTTTATTATATTATTTTAAGCTTAATTCTCCATGATACCAAACACGTACTTTACCATTCCCTATTGGATAAATATCACTGAAGTATAATGTACCCGAAGCCCAACCACGCCCATCATAAAATTGACTATAATTTACACTTGTTGGATACTCTGAACCTACAGGATAGTCATAAGGAATACTTTTAGAAATCTTCTCTCCAGTATCTTCAGAATTATTCACAATTGTACTTTTATCTACTCCAACTGCATTATTTTCTTGATATGTTGTATTTTCTTCATTCACATTATTACTTACACCTGATGAAGAATAGACTGTACCAACTCCTAAGCTTCCTGGAAGCAGTACTAATAATAAACTCATTGCTCCTATTTTAATATTTTTTTTCATAAGCATGCACCTCCCCAACTACTTATTTTACTAATATTATACTCCTTTTTTTTATCGATGCAAACTTTTTCTCGATGTTTTTTAAAAAAAGACTTTAAATATAAATCTGCCCTAAATTTTAGAAAGCACATCATTATCTAAAGTCATTCTTCTTATATTATTCAGCTTTAAAATCTACTACTTGAGCGCCGATAAGTTGCTCTAAAACTTCTGGTTTTACTTCTACTTGGTGACCTACTTTACCTGCAGAGATAATAATCGTTTCAACTTCGCGACATTTCTCATCTATAAAAGTCGGGAACAATTTTTTCATTGCAAATGGTGAACATCCACCTTTTACATATCCTGTAATTTTTGTCAGATCTTTAAGCGGCAACATTGATAAACTTTTCACTCCAGCTGCTTTGGCAAGTTTTTTAAAGTTTATACTATCTTCGCTCATAAGTACTCCTACAACATAGTTACCTTTTCCATCTGTAGTCATAATTGTTTTAAACACTTGATTATGGTCTCGCCCAATAATATCAGCTACTCCTACACCAGTCTTCGCAGCTTCACTTTCTGCATCAAATTCAAAATGATTATATTCAACACCATTTTCATCTAAAAATCGCATAGCATTTGTTTTTAATTCTTTTTTCTTAGCCATAATATCCCTCTTTTCCATATTATATAATAATATTATTATTTTACTCCAAAGTTTGCCTATTGTCAAAATCTCTTTTAAATAATTTGAGAAAATACCAACCTCAAGAGCTAATCCTTCTAACCCTTGAGATTGGTATTTTAATTTACTATTTTAATACAAAGTGTCCTTCTTCAACTTCTTCGAATTTTTCACTGCCAGTTATTACTATTTCCTCTGCACTAACTTCGAATTCTTCAAACATCTGTCTAGCTCTTATCGGATCAATAATCGGCATAGAACTTAGAAGGCGTTTGGTATAAACGTGCTGCGGATTTTTCATAATCTGTGCTGTTGTTCCTAATTCTACTAGATTACCTCTATACATTACAGCTATTCTATCTGCGATATACTCTACTACACCTAAGTTATGTGAGATGAATAAGTATGTTAGAGAGAATTTTTCTTGTAAATCTTTTAATAAATTAATTACCTGTGCTTGTGTTGAAGCATCTAAAGCAGAAGTCGGTTCATCGCATAAAATGAAATCTGGTCTTGTTACAACTGCACGAGCAATACCAATACGTTGACGTTGCCCTCCACTAAAAGCATTTGATAATTTTAACGCATCCTCATTAGAAATTCCCACAAACTCTAGTATTTCTAACGCTTTTTTCTTCGCTGTTTCTTTATCCTCTTTGTGTAAAGCTTCCATAACTATATCTAAAGCACTCATTCGCGGATTTAATGATGAATAAGGGTCTTGGAATATAATTTGCATTTTGCTATATACTTCTGCAAGTTCTTTTTTTGACATTTTTGTTAAAGACTTTTCATTACCTTCTACAAAAACTTCCCCTGATGTGAATGGATCAATATTTAATATCCCCTTACCTAGGGTAGTCTTTCCACTTCCAGATTCGCCTACTACAGCTAGCGTCTCAGCTTTATAAATATCTAAACTAATATCATTAACAGCTATAGTTTCTTTGACTTCTTTGCCCATTCCTTTAGACTTATAAACTTTTCGTACATTTTTTAGTTTTAAATACTCTTTACTCATTACTCCACCTCTTTCAGATACTCATGAGTATCGCTAAGTTTTTGCCAAGTATAGTGTTTGTCATCTTCCTTATAATCAACAGTCAAAAGTTCATTATTAGTATTTTCTAATCTTGCCGCTGCAAGAAGTTGTTTTGTATATGGGTGTTGTGCATTGCTAAAAATTTCTTCAACATTTCCTTTTTCGACAACTCTACCTCTATACATAATATACACATAGTCACACATTCCAGCTATTACACCAAAATCATGGCTGACTAATGCTACACTAAGTTCTGTTTCTTTTTGTAATTTTTTAATAAGAGATAATATCTGTGCTTGAACCGTAACGTCTAGAGCAGTTGTAGGTTCATCTGCTACCAATAACTTAGGATTTGCAAGTAATGCCATAGCTATTAATATTCTTTGACGCATACCACCAGATAATTCATGTGGATATTGTTCCATTCTAAGCGGTGCATTAAGAATTCCTACTTTTTCAAGTTGCTCTATTGCTAATTTTTTTGCTTCTTCTTTAGACTTATTTTGGAATCTTTCTATTACTTCTATTAAGTGAAAACCAATCGTTCTAACTGGATCTAATGAAGTCATAGGATTTTGGAAAATCATAGAGATTGGTAACTTTTCACCCTTCTTAACTTCCTTTCCATCAAAGATAAACTTATCATTTTTATCAAAAATATTGTTAGGGAGAATAGACATTATGCTACGCATCAGAATACTTTTTCCACTACCTGATTCACCAACAACACCAGTGATATGACCTTTTCTAAAATTAATATCGATACCGTGTATTAACTGTTTATCTACTTCTTTATTTGGTTTATAATTAACCGTTAGATTTTTTAATTCTACTATATTTGTCATACTATTCTCCCTCCTTTTGAATATATTTTGTAAGTAAGTTACCAATATTATTGAATGAATAAATTGTTAACATTACAAATAATCCAGGGATGATAGCCATATGAGGAGCACGTTGTAGACTTTGTTGTGCATTTTGTAGCAATGTTCCCCAAGAAGTCATAGGTTGTTGAATACCAAGACCTAAAAAACTAAGTGCCGCTTCTGTCATTATTGCGTTAGCTATTGAGGCACTTGTCGCTACTACTAAAGTTGGTATTATAGCTGGAATAATATGTTTCTTTAAGATAGAGATAGTATTTACACCACTAAATCTACTATATACTACATAGTCATATTCTTTTGCTGATAGAGTTTCTGCTCGAACTAATCTCGCAAGACGCATCCAAGAAAAACATCCTATTACTATAATAATCGAACCAATTCCTGGTTTTAAAAATACACTAAGTACAATTACTAATACTAACCATGGAATAGATGACAATACATCGACTAAACGCATAAGTAAACTATCAATAACTCCACCAACATAACCTGCGATAAGTCCTACTATGGTTCCGATTGTTACGGCAGTCACCATTGCCAGTAATCCTACTATAAGAGAAATACGACCTCCATAGATTACACGAATGAAGTAATCACGACCTACCTCATCAGTTCCGAATAAATGTTGTAAACTTGGTGATTGAGATAGATTCGCTACATCAGTAGCCGCTGGATCAATAGGAATTAAAGGAGCAATTAACGAAACAAAAACTAATATCGCTATAAAAATAAGTGAAAAAATATAAATCTTTGAACTTTTAGCAGTTTTAATAAATCTTTCCATCTTACTTACCTCCTCTTCTAATTCTAGGATCTACTATTGAATACAGTATATCTGAAATTAAATTACCTACTATTACTAATGTAGCTGATAATAACATTACAGCCATTATTATAGGATAATCTAACGCTCTAGTTGCTTGTGTGATATATGGTCCAATTCCTGGCCAACTAAATACTGTTTCTGTAATAATCGCTCCAGTTACTAACATCGGCAGTGACATACCTACTTGAGTTATTACCGGTATTAGTACGTTTTTTATAATATGCCTTGTGAAAACTTGAGTTTTTGTCGCTTGAAAAGCTTGTTGAACTACTACATATTCTTCATTTGTTTGACTTAAAGCTGAAGATCTTACATAACGTGTAAGTTCAGCAAAAAATACAATTGTTAAAGTTAGATAAGGCATAACAAAGTGTGATAATAAATCACCAAAGTCTCCTTCTTTACCAATTGTGTGCATTCCTATTATTGGGAATAAGTTTAACTGGTATCCTAAAACATAGATGAATATCATCGCTATCCAAAATGATGGAGTAGCTATTCCAAGTGAAGCTACAGCATCGATAAGTTTATCTTGCCATTTACCTTTATTTGCAGCCGCTAATAATCCTAATACTATCGCAATCACTAATGCTGTTACATATGCTGGTAATACTAATGATATTGTATTAGGTATTTTCGCTAGAATTTCCTCTCCTACACTATTATGAGTTACTAATGAGTGCCCGAAGTTTCCACTCAATATTTGTCCTAACCAATCCACATACTGAATTAAGAATGGTTTATTAAGCCCACTTTGCTCACGAAGAATATTAATTTCTTCTTGTGACATATTCGACGTTATCTGTGCATCGATAGCATCATATGGAGCTAAATGTATTAAAGTAAATACTATAAACGATATTACTAAAAGTAATGGTACTACTTGTAATATACGTTTCAAAATATATCGAATCATACAATCTCCTTTAAATTCTAATTACTATATTTTTATGAAATTCATTTATAATTTATCACAAATCTTTTGGATATAAATTATAAATGAACGTTCCCCTTAAAACTAATAAAGCGAGGGAGATACTATAAAATCTTATTATAAATAGGATTTTATCGTACTCCCCCTCACACTATATTTTATTTTCCACTACTATTACTATTTAAGAGTAATTTTTGATAAATCATCAAATGTGTAGATTGGTACTAACTTAGCATCGTTAACATTTCCAACACGTTTGTTAACCGCTAAGATTTTTTGGTTATCTACGATTGGGTATAGGTATGCTTGGTTAGCAATTTCTTGTTGAAGGTTTTTGTACACTTCTTTACGTCTAGTTTCATCAAATTCAGCTGCACCTTGTTTGAATAATCCATCAATTTTTTCACTTCTGTATTGGAAGTAATTTGAAGTACCATTTGATCCAAATAGCTTAGAGTATAAATCAGGATCGTTACCCATAATATATCCACCTAAGAATAGGTTGTAAGCTTTAGAACCAGGTTTTCTTAACTCTGTAAAGATAGCTGTTTCATCTCCACCACGAAGCTCTACATTGATTCCTACTGCTTGTAGTTGTTGTTGGATGAATGTTGCTTGGATAGTATTTGCAGCATCGTTACTTGCATATCCTAAGTTAAGTTTCAAGTTAGAAACTCCAGCTTCTTTTAATAGTGATTTTGCTTTTTCAATATTTTGAGTATATTTCTCTACATCATCAGTATGGAATGGATTTTTCGGTGGTAAGAATGAATAAGGGTTTTGGTAGTATTTGCTATCTAAGTAAGCCGCTTTATTCATGTCTTCTTTGTTTAATGCGTATAAAATAGCTTGTCTAACTTTAACATCTTTTAATTCATCTGTGTTTGTGTTTAGTCCTAAGTATCCGATACGGTTTTCACTGTATGGGTAAGTATCGATGTTTTTAGAATCTAAATCTTTAATTGCAGCAGGTAATACATATGCTGCATCTACCTCACCTTTTTGTAATGCTACTTTTGTAGTATCAGCACTTTTAATAATACGTAGTACTACATTTTTAACTTTTGGTTTACCATTGTAATAATTTTCATTCGCTTCAAATTTAATGTATTCTCCACGTTTGTTTTCTACTAGTTTGTATGGTCCAGTTCCCACGGGTGTTTCTTTTAATTCTTTAGCTGAGAAGTCAGATACATTTCCATAAACGTGTTTTGGAATAATGTAAGTTTCATTCGCAATGTTATTTGCCGCAGCTGCACTTGGTTCTGGGAACTTAAATACTACAGTATAGTCATCTACTTTCTCAATAGTTATCGGTTTGTCACCAATCCATAAGTTTTTAAAGTTTCCATTTTCTTTTTTAGCTTTTGTTTGATAAGTGAAGACTACATCATCAGCTGTGAATTTTTGTCCATCAGACCATTTTACGTCTTTTCTTAAGTTAACTTTTAAGCTAAGACCATCTTTTGCAAGTTCAGTAGATTCTGCTAAGGCGTATTCTTTTGAACCATCCCCATTAACTTTGATTAATGGTGAGTAAATAATATTAGTCATTGTTAATCCCCAACGGTCACTTACCTTGATTGGGTTAGTTGATGATGGATCATCACTAATAGCATACGTGAAAGTATCTTTATCTTGAGAAGTGGTAATTGTGTTTTGCGTTTTTGAACTACATGCTGTTACAACACTCATTACTAACGCTAGTGCTCCTATAAACAATTTGTTCTTTTTCATTCTTTTTTCCTCCTTGATTTTAAGTCCTATTTTTCTAACTACAAATTATTTTGGTTTCCCCTATTTAATAATGGTTAAATACATTTGTCTATTCGACAGTGAGAGACTTACATTGCTACTCATGTATTAATTAAATAGACTATATTTCATAATAAGAATAATAAAACCAGATATTATTTAACATTGAACGAATGAAATCAATGCTAGTTTAGTTTACTGTATTATATATAAATATGTCAATTTATGTGCTTACTTTTATCATTTACTTTAATTATATAATTCTTTTAATTTAGTATACTCGAATAAATATTAAAATATTATTATTCTTCTGATCCCCAAACTTCTTCTACAATTTCTTTAATTAGGGCTATTTTTTTCCATTGATCTTCTTCAGTAATCACGTTTCCTTCTTCTGTAGAAGCAAAACCACATTGAGTACTTAAGTAAATATTTTCTAATGGTACGTATTCGCTAGCCTCTTTAATTCTTGCGATTACTTCTTCTTTATCTTCTAAATCTGCAAATTTAGATGTAATTAATCCTAAAACAACTTTTTTATCTTTTCCTACTTTTGCTAGTGGCTTGAAATCTCCTGCACGATCTGTATCGTATTCTAAGTAGTATGCATCTACGTTTTCTCCCGCAAGTAGCTCATCTTCAACATTTTGATATCCACCTTGAGAAATCCATTTAGAAGCAAAGTTACCACGACAAACGTGTGTATTAATTGCTAAATCTCCTGGCTTTCCTTCTATTGTTTCATTGTTAAGAGCTAGACAACGTGCTGCATATTCTCTACGAACTTCTTCTAATGGACGCGCGTCACGGAAACGGTTCGCAAATCCATCATCAGCTAATGCTCCCCATGTACAATCATCAAATTGTAATACTCGTAATCCCTCTTTATAAAGGTCTGCAATTACTTGTTTATAAGCTGCTACAATCGCAGCTTTTAATTCTTCAAATGTTGGGTAGAATTTTTCATATCCTTTAATGTGATCTTCAGTACGGATTAACTCGAAGTATAGTTGTGATGGTGATGGAATTGTTAATTTTACAGTCACATCTTTTTTATCCGCTACTAAGTCTCTTAAGAATTTGTAGTGTTCTACAAATGGGTGATTTTCTCCACTGATTTTTCCTGATACTTTTGCTGTATCTGGTTTAGTTTCGATACCTTTGAATGGGTAACCTTTTTCTCCTTGAACATGTTCTACACCGTTAAGTCCCCAAAAGAAGTCTAGGTGCCAGTATGCACGACGAAACTCTCCATCTGTTACTCCTTTTAGTCCATTTGCTATTTGTTTTTCAACTAATTCTGTAATTACTTTATCTTCTACCTTAGTTAATTCTTCTTGTGATAATTCTCCTTTTGAGAATTTCTCACGAGCTTCTACTAACTCCTTAGGTCTTAAAAATGAGCCCACGTGATCTACTCTGTATGCTGCTCTTTCTACTACTTTATTTTGACATCCTTGACACATAATATTTTTTCTCCTTTTGTTTAACTAATTTATTTTCTCTATCTTCTTAAATCTATTTATCAAGCAACCAAGAAAAGGCTGGATCCTGAAAAATATGACGTTTAGGAACAGTTTGTAAATTCTGATCGCATTCATCTATTGTCCCTAATTTCAAAGCACAGACTTCTGGTATATTTTCTTGAACAGTAAAAATTTGACTATGACAGTTCTGGCAGTAATAACGCTGTTTTCCTGGAGAAGAACTATAGGAAACAAGATTTTCTTTTCCATGCAATACTAGCTTTTTACTGCTAACTTTAGCATTAACTGTATAGGCAGACGCAGTTGCTTTCCGACAAAATGAGCAATGACAAAAAACTAATTCCGATAATTCCTCATCTAGAGTGTAGGTCACTGCTTTACATAAACAAGATCCTTTAAGCATTATGTATGCTCCTTTCTACTACTTTATTTTGACATCCTTGACAGATATCCTTTTATTTAACTAATTTATTTTCTCTTTTAACTTTACTCTTCTGACTTTATTATTTTGACTTTATTATAAATTGCTAATTAATTTTGACCCCAAACTTCTTCTACGATTTCTTTTATTAGGGCGATTTTTTTCTCATAAACTAAAACTTTTTTATAAAGACCGTTCTATTCGTCTTCTGGTAGTATCGCTACTACTCTTACCGGTGATCCAGTTGCTTCTGTCCAGTTTGGATAAGCAATTGAGATTAATGCTCCAGTCGCTGGTACTTGGTCAAGATTTGCTAAAACTTCGATTTGGTAAATATCTTGTTCTAGTAAGTAATACTCTTGAATAAGTCCTTCAGCTGCGGCTGTAACACCTGAATCAGTATCTAGTGTTTCATGGCCTACAGCTTTAACTTTTCTTTCTTTAATTAAAAATTCTAGTGCATCTCTCCCCCATCCTGGAGTGTGCTGAACTTCATTTTCATCTAGATTTCTAATTTCATCATAACTTGGCCAACGCTTAGACCAATCACTTCTGAATGCTACGAATGATTCTGGTAATATTTCTCCATGTTCAGCTTCAAAATCAAGAATATCTTGTTTAGAAATTACATAGTCATTATTCTCCGCTACTTCTTTACTCTTATCAATTACGTATAAAGGTAATAGTAAATCTTTAAGTTCAATTTCATCTAACCAACGTCCACCTTCAACGAAGTGAATTGGCGCATCGATGTGTGTTCCATATTGTCCAACAACTGAGAATTTTTGAACATAGAATCCATCTTTTAAAGTAAAGACATTTTCTTTTTCTAACGCAGGTAACGCTGGAAACTTAGGTGAATTTTCATCAATTTTGTGGCTTAAGTTAACCCATTTTTTGTTTTTTAAAGTTTTATAGATATTTAGTAATTCTGACATGTTTCTTTCCTCCGAAATGTTTATATTATTTCTTTAAGTTAAGAATTCTTGTGATTATTTTGAGAAATAAAAAAAGTCCTCACAGAAGCTTTTGCTTCTGCAAGGACGTCTAATAATTTACGTGTTACCACCTTACTTTATGATATTCTCACAAATATCAACTCAAAAAGTACGCACCAAAATACAATGGTGTTATACCCTGAAGCTATAACGGGCTCACCCGTAAAGGTCTAATTATTCGACCATTAACACTCAAAGACCATTTTCAAAGTTTCCAATACGATCTCTTTTCACCAACCGAGACTCTCTTTACCATCTTTCACTTTTACTTATCTTATCAACGTGTGAATCATTAACTTGTTATTTAGTATATCAGTAAATTTTTTATGTGTCAACCGTTTTTTTGAAAAATTGTGTAATTCCTTTTGAAAACTTCACAAAACTCCATAAAATAGTCAGAAAATAAAGAATGATTTATAATTGTTTTTAATTTTATACTCTTATTTTTGTTCCAACTAATTTCCAAACTATAGCTGGTATTAATAATATCGTTAATGCTAAGGATACACCCTGGCTAATAGTAAACACTTCTGTTAGCACTACCAGTGAAAAAGCAAATACTCCCATTAATAATATTAAATATCCCACTAATGAAACTCTTTCTATTATGAAAAATTCACCTTCTTTTTCTACATTATGTACTTTATAAACCTTACTTGCTAACAGCATAATTATTGTTAAAATAACTAGGTAAATAATAATATTCTTCCAAGGTGTGTAACCGAAATAATAAAATATTGGCATCCTTGGTATATTATCAATAAACAGTCCTTCTGGAAGATAATTTACAAAGAACAATCTTCCTATAGCAACCCACACTCCCAATGGATAATATATCAGTGTAAGAGCCGGAATATACATCGCACCTATGCTTAATATACTTCCACAAAAACTTGATAAGATAGCTCCTAGTAATACTAAACCTATTCCCAGTATATATATTTTATTATTTATTTCAAGTACCGCTGACACGTTATAAATTTTTCCTAACAAACTATTACTTATAACCGCTATATTAGCTAGTCCTGTTAGAATATAAGTAACCATTAAAGTTAAGAACGATAGAATTACTTTTGCAAAATATACTTTTTCTTTTTCATATGGTAAGCTAGCTACAAATTTACCAAAATTAGTATGGTATTCAACTCCAAAGATTAACAATGGGATTAAAGTTATCAAAATATAATAACCAATATTAGTCCCCTCGTTAAACATAGTTTCTTTCAATTTAACTTTACTAGCTTCTAGATTTTCTTTTAAGAAGGTTAATGTTTTTATATTACTAATATCTAGTGCAGGAGGATATACTTTATCTAATTCCTCTTGTTTATCAAAGTACTCCTTGCTACCTGGCTGCATTAGTGACCATTCTTTATACTTAGGAACGTTATTCAGTTCTTCTTCAGTTAAGTATTGTTTGAATTTTTCACTTCCTCCACCTGTAAGTACATTTAGATTCTCATTATTAGTATAAAATGTCCATAATGGAGAACTTGGAAAATTATGTAAATATGCTCCAACCGCATAAGAATGTTTCATCTCATCTAATTTTTCTTTTGACAGTTTTTCTTTATAATTTTTTTGATATTCTTCTTTCAACTTATACAATTCATGTGTTTTTTTATTTAATTCTTCATTAGATGCGCCCTTTCTAATTTCCAATTCCTTTGCTATTCCTGTAGTTAATTGAAAATCATAAACTGCAATCCCATTTTTCAATTGATTTAGTTGTTTATTAGTAGTCGTAGCCGCAAATGTCGAGAAGGCAATTAATAGTATAACTAACATAATTGAATATTGTTTTAAATATATGCGCATAATCTTTAAAATATCTTTACACATTTTCATCTTCCCCCTTACTATTTAATAAAAAGATATCCTCTAATGCAATAGGGAGTTTATCATATTGAAGAAGATCTTTATCTTGAATAATGTCATGAGTAGCATCATAACTTCCCCTTATAATAACTACATAGACTCTTCCAATATTACTAATCATTCTTACATCAGGATTGTTACGTAACTCCTCTGGTATTTTCTCTTGATACACTAATTGATATTTACTATACTCATCCTTATTAATTTCTTCACTAACTCCAACTCCATCATCTAAATAGACAACCTTATCACTTATATTTTCTAGAGCATTTAATTGGTGACTACTAATTAATAGCCCAATCCCATCACTTTGAGCATCCAAAATATAATCAACTATCTTTTTAGTATTTATTACATCTATCCCATCTAGTGGTTCATCTAAGAGGATAAACTTAGTTCGGCATGAAATCCCCAAAATCAAACTAAAAATAGCTAGTTGTCCTTTTGATAATTCAGATAATCTGCTGGTTTGTGATAATTTAATTTTTTCTAATTCTGTTTTAAAATATTGTTCATCAAAATTTTCATAAGCTAACTTATAAAACTCAAAAACCTTTTTAATTTTAGAATTTTTAAAATAATCGAATCTATCTGGTATATAAATCAGTTGTTTTCTTATATTTTTATTATCTATGCCTTCAATTCCTATTTCACCAGAATCTTGACTATATATTCCTGATAGTATCTTTAATAAAGTTGTTTTCCCACTTCCATTTCTACCAACAAGTGCTACAATTTCTCCTGTACTTACGGAAAAACTAACATTATTTAATACTATCTTTTTAGAAAATTTTTTATTAATTTTTTCTATCGTAAGTTTCATAATTTTTCTCCTTAATCTTTTCTGAAATAACTTCGCATAATTTCTCCATCGATAATCCTAAAAATTTCCATTCCATGATTAATTCTTTTAACTTTCCATCAATCTTCTTCTCATTATCCATAATTAATCACCCTTTCGAAATTCCAACTTAATTTTTTCTAATAAATCTTCTTCCGAGATTCCTCTTATTTTTACTTCTCTAACTAAATCTTCAATTATCGAATCTATTAGTTCATAATTTGGAACAATATTATCAAAATTATTTGTAATAAAAGTACCTCTCCCTACTATCGTTGTAATTATCTTTTCACTTTCTAACTGTTGAAATGCTTTTTGAATTGTACTGACATTAACACTAAGCATTTTCGAAAATTCTCTTACCGATGGTAATTTATCTCCCTCCTGTAATAAATTTTTGCTTATCATAGACTTAATTTGATCTACTATTTGTTTATAAATCGGTTTCTCTGATAATGAATCAATTTGAAACATAGTAACCTCCTTCCTAAGTGTACCATATACCGCCATACATCTTCTACTTAAAGTGTACCATATATTACCATACATTACAAGTAAAAAAATAAGATATAATAATAAATTTCAAAGAAACAATTATTATATCTTACTCTTACTTAGCTTATCATAAAATCGTACCAATTTTTTCCGATAATTCGATTTTTGTAAATCTATTTATTTAACTTTTTATTTAATAATGGTTTTAGTACGACTCTAAAAATCGAATCAGCTATTATTATACCAACTGCTAACCCTATAGCACCATAAAAACTATTTAAGAAAATCTTTGCAGAATTTCCATATTCATCTAATAATAATGTTCTGAATGCATCATAAATAGTTACTCCAGGTACCACCGGTACTAGTCCTGGAACAAAATAGACAGTTACAGGATTTTTAAATTTAATCGCACAAATTTGACCTATATTAGCTAATAATAACGAGCATACTAAACTTGACATAAATACACTATGTCCATGACTCCACATTTCCCAATATCCACACCATCCTATAGCCCCAATTATTCCACCAGTTACCAAAGTTTTTCTTGGAACATCACAAACAATTCCAAAAGATACTGAAGATATAAAACTAAATATAAAATGATATAGTAGCAACAAGGCATGACTCATTACAGCAAGCATTATACCACACCTCCTAGTAGTCTAACTATATAGTACACAGTAACTATTCCTGCACCTAACGCAAATGCTACACAGAAACTTTCAATAAATCGAATAGAACCAGAAATAAACTGTCTGGCGATAATATCCCTCATAGAGTTTGTTATCGTAATACCTGGTACAAGAGGCACTACTGCACCTATCATCGCGAGTCTTAGTGAATGTCCATTTAATAACGCATAGCCAATATAGCCAGCTACACCACCGACAAAAGTACTAATATACTCAGAAATAAAAGGTGCTTTTAAATAGTCGATAACTTTAATATAAACATAAAATGCTACTGCTCCAGCTATTCCTCCTGGTATAACATCCCAAAAGGTACCATCAAAGATCAAGACAATGCTACCACTAAGAACCCCTGAACAAAGAACTTTAAACCAATCCTTTATAGGACTCTTTTCTTCTTGAACTCTTTTTAGTGCCTTATACATATCTGGTAAACTTATTTTTCCTGATGTAAATGCCCTCGATAGCGAATTAACTTCCGATATTTTTGTTAGATTGTAGGTTCTGTCCCCTACTCTTCGGAAATCAGTCCCTAGTTTTTCTATCCTAATAAATATACCTGTAAGAGTAACATGAGTATAATATTCATCAATACGATTATCGCCAACACCATGCTTAATGATTCTCTCAAGCGTATCTTCAGTTCTATATACCTCGGCACCATTTTCCATTAATATTTTTCCCGCAAGTAACGCTGTTTTCATCAATAACTTCTCATACATTACTCTTCTCCATTCAAGATTAGATATAAAAATCAAATTAAATAAAAACCATATATAATTACATATTTTTAAATAAATTAAAATTCATTACATATCTAATCATCTTACCTTCCATAAATAAATTTTAAAATCATTATATCATAAAACCATGTATAAAAACATAGTTTTTCAATTATACAAATTAAATAATCATAGGCTGTTAGTTCCAAAAGTAAGGGAGTGACTCAAAAATCTTGATTTCAGAGAAACAAGATTTTGTTGAATCACCCCTTCAAAATTTATTAGATTCTAAAAATCTTAACACTAACTCGCAGTCTTGACTATGAGTTAATCATTAAATTTCACAGATTCAAAGGTTAAAGAGTAATTTTATAATTATTATTTTTATATGCGTTCACACTATAACTTTGTTAATACTGTACTTATGTACTTATATCCTTATTACTAATAGTGATATAATTATAATTCTATAAATTCATCACATAACTCCTCTATATCATCTTTGATATGTGAAGTTAAAATAATCAATCTATTATCGTTAATATAGTTTTTTAAATATTCTTTAGTTTTAGTATGACTTTTTTCATCTAATCCATTGAAACATTCATCTAGTATCAATATATCAGGATTTGTCATGAATGCCTGAATAATCAATACTTTTTGTTTTGTACCTAACGAAAGATCCTTGTATTTCTTGTCCTTATGCTCGAATAAATCATAAAATTCAATCCAAAAATCAAGATTAATATCTTTATTATCGCTTAACATCTTAATAGTATTTAAATTATCGTATAAAGTATAATTTTCTATGAAATCTGGTTTTTCTATTACAATTCCTGCATTTTTTATAAAATTAAATTTATTACGAAGTTTTACAGTATCTTGATAAACAGAACCCTTAGTTAAAACACTATATCCGCATAATATCTTTAAAAGAAGTGTTTTCCCTTTCCCATTTTTTCCTGTTACTCCATAAATTTTTCCATTTTCAAATTTTATCGAATAATTTTCAAATATATACTTACCATTAAATCTTTTATAACCATTTTTTATTTCTAACATATTAATCCCTCCTAAAGATCTTTCGTACTATACATTTTAAAAATACTAAAAAATATCACTAATATCATAATTAAATAATAATAAACAAATGAAATATTATTTAAAAATACAATGTAAATAACTATTGTTAAATAACAAAAACCCATTACAATAACCTTATTAAAATTAAATACTGTATTAATCAATAATATCATAAAAAATAAAAAGTATATTTTAACTATTTCTAAATTACCTACTAACAAACTTCTAAGACATATTTCTTTAAATTTATAAATATATATTATATTAAAAATAAATATATACCCAAAGTAAGAAAATAAAAGATTCTTAAATAAATATAGTATCACTTTAAAATAATATTGAATTATGTTTCTACTATGAAATTTTATTATTACTTTAAAATTATTTAAACTAACAGAAAAGACATTAATAAAATTCCACAACATTAACGTATATAGGCTAATCAAAAAAATTAGTTGTGTAATGTTAAGTTGGTGTTCCAAAATATATACATTATTAATATAATTTTTTATAAGTATATCGTAAGATAAATCATGATATTTTTTTATTTCCAATATAAAAAGTAAAATTACCAGTATAACATTCATCTGAAATTTTGATAATAATTTTTTCATACTTAAAACTCTTTTCTTTTAAATAGTTTAAATATAAAATAAATAAAAATAAGATAAATATAAGTTCTAATTATTTCATAAAAATAAGCTTGTGAATTAATACACCAAGAAATAGAAATATCAAGTTGATAGTATTGTCCTATATATGTAATTATAAATCTATTTCCTATATATAAAATCAAATAGAAAAATATAAAAACTCTTATGTAATTATAATTATAATCAAGTATCTCAGTTAAAATTAAACTAGTTAAGAAAATAACCAGTATGTGACTTATCCAATACAAAAATAAAAACCAAAATGTAGAATTATTAAAGTAATTTAAAACACTATCTTTAGCAAAAAGAAACTCAAAGTTAGCACCCGGACGTGTTTTTAATCCTCTTAATAAATAGCTAATTAATACGTAATAAAAGAATATTACATTAAAAATAATCAACGGTATTGTTGAAACTTTTAATTTTAATATAAATAGATATTTTTTTATTTTATCACTTTTCCCAATTATATATTTAATTATTTTTCTACGGAATTTATTATAATAATATAAACTAGGAAGTAAGGTCATAGGAAGTACTATTAGTTCATAACTATATAACTCACCAAATAAGATACGAACATCATAATAAGAAAGTACATATTTATTACGTGCCAGTCGTCCATCAATAGTAAGATCTTGTGCATTAATATCATACGTGAAGAAATCATACCAAACTTTAACATCAATAAGTGCAAAATACAAAACAAAAAAAGTAAAATAAAAAGTAAATAATATTTTTTCGGAATTTTAAACATAACAAAAAGATCCCCCTTTTAAAAGAATAGAAGGAGAACAAGAATTACAATATATGTATTTTAAAAGTTATATTTATAATAATTAATAATGATCTGGTGACCAATTTCCATACAAATTATCACTATCTTTATTTGCTAAATGCATTTGCAAAGCATATTTACCACCTGAATTACAATCAAAAGTATAATAGTTATTCTGAGTTCCTGTTTCTGTATAATTCCATTCACTCTTTCCATTACCATAAGTATCTATTAATTGATGAATTACTGTAGTTCCACGAGCAGATGCACCAAGATTAATGACATACCAACCATTCCACACAGTTTTTTGAACATATCCTGTTTTTTGATTACCATATCTATATACCCAAAAATCACTAAAATATCCAAAATATCTTGCTTCAGCAACTGGATATACAGTAGACAAAAACATACCCAAAAGACAAGTGACTGCCAATATTTTCTTAATAATTAATTTCATTTTGAAGTCCTCCTAATATAACTGAAAAAATAAAAAATATACATATATCTAAAAGACTTCTTTGTTCTCCCAACTCAAGTGTATCAAAAAATAAAATAACTGTCAAATAAAAACAGAATTAGATGTAGAATAATGATAAATTGTTAATTCTCAAAGTAAATTCCAGTTCAAATAAAAAACTGGAATTTAACCTAAAACTAATTTTGCTACGTTTTATTTAGTTACTTTTGCATATTTTGCACGTAATGATACTCCTATAAGGTTTCTTATAATTCCATTGTCACTTCGCAGTTGGAACTAAAAATTTCTTTCGTCACTTCGTTCCTCTAAAAGTAAGTCTTCGTTGCGTACGTTGTACGTAATGATTTCGACGTGCCTTTGGCACTAGAAATCTCATTATAATTTACTATATTACAATTGGCAACTTCGCAGTAGACGTACTCCAATCAGCTACAGCTGTCGCTTTGCTTCTTGGTACGTCCTTGCGTACTTTGTACCTAACGTTTTATGCAATTCGAAGAATTGCTAAAACGAAAGGTACAAAGCAAAAAAAGACTACCTTGCCTGGTAATCTTTTAAAGTATAATTAGATTTAATTTTTAAAGGGACAAAAGGGTATCCTAGCGATATGCTAGGATACATTAGAGCTAGACGACGTAGCCTTTTCCTACGCATTTCAAGCACTCTTTTGCCAAAAAAATTAGTTTAAATTCTTGTTGTATGTGTTGTTTAGTTGTGTGTGTATGTAGTATGTTATTGTTGTATGAAAAATTTTTATTAAACTAATTCTATAATAGCTGTTTCTGCACCATCACCTTTACGTGGTCCAACACGTAGAATACGAGTGTATCCACCATTACGGTCAGCATATTTAGGTGCTACTTCTTCAAATAATTTTTTAAGAGCTAATTGACTCTTACCTTCTTCAGTTGCTACTGCAACAGGTTGGATGAATTTAGCTGCATTACGTCTTGCTGCTAGATCACCTTTTTTACCTAATGTAATCATTTTTTCTGCTAATGAACGAACTTCTTTCGCTCTTGTAACAGTTGTTTCAATTCTACCGTGTACTAGTAGAGCAGTTACTAAGTTTCTTAACATCGCTTTACGGTGAGCTGATGTACGTCCTAATTTTCTGTAACCCATTAGTGTGCCTCCTTGTTAGTATTATTCTTCTTTGAATCCTAGTTCTAACTCTTGAAGTTTAATTTTAACTTCTTCTAGAGATTTACGACCTAAGTTTCTTACTTTAATCATTTCTTGTTCTGTTTTGTTAGCTAATTCTTGTACTGTGTTAATTCCTGCACGTTTTAAGCAGTTGTAACTACGTACTGATAAGTCTAATTCTTCAATTGTCATTTCTAACATTTGAACTTTATTATCTTCTTCTTTAGCTACCAATATTTCAGCAGCTTTTGCTTCTTCAGACATTTCCATGAATAATTCTAAGTGCGAAATTAGAATTTTAGATGCTAATGCTAAAGCGTCGTTAGCTGTAATTGAACCATTAGTAGTTACGTCTAAGATAAGTTTATCAAAGTCAGTGCTTTGTCCTACCCTAGTTTTTTCTACTGTATAGTTAACTTTTGATACTGGTGTATAAATTGAATCGATTGGAATAACTCCAATTGGTAAGTCACGTTTTTTGTTCCCATCAGCTGGTACAAATCCACGTCCTTTTCCAACGTAAATAATCATTTCAAATTGTCCACCTTCAGATACTGTTGCAATGTGTTGATCAGTATTTACTACTTCGATATCAGAATCGATAGCGATGTCTGCTGCTGTAACAACTGCAGGACCTTTAACACTGATTGATACTTGTTTTTCTTCCTCAGAATGAACTACAAACGCGATGTTTTTAACGTTCATAATGATTTCAGTAACATCTTCTACAACACCTTTAATTGCTTGGAATTCGTGTTGAACTCCTTCAATATCGATGCTTCTTGCTGCTGCTCCTGGTAATGATGAGATTAACATTCTTCTCAATGAATTACCTAATGTAGTTCCATATCCACGTTCAAGTGGTTCAACTACAAAGCGACCAAATCTTTTATCTGATGATTCTTCAATGATTTGAATTTTTGGTTTTTCTATTGCTAACATTATGTTAAACCTCCTAAATTTTGTCTATGTTATTATTATACACGACGACGTTTAGGTGGGCGACATCCATTGTGAGGAACTGGAGTTACGTCTTTGATTGATGTAACTTCTAATCCAGCAGATTGTAATGCACGAATAGCTGCTTCACGTCCTGCACCTGGACCTTTAACTGTTACATCTACATATTTCATTCCGTGTTCCATAGCTTGTTTAGCTGCTGCTTCACTTGCCATTTGTGCTGCGAATGGAGTAGATTTTCTAGAACCTTTGAATCCTAGTGCTCCTGCACTTGACCATGATACTGCATTACCATGTTCATCTGTAATTGTTACGATTGAGTTGTTGAATGTAGAACGAATGTGTGCAACACCATTTTGTATATTTTTTTTCACACGACGTTTACGTGATTGTTGTTTACGAGCCATAGTTGTGTTTCTCCTCCTATCCTAATTATTTTTTCTTGTTCGCAACTGTTTTCTTAGGACCTTTACGAGTACGAGAGTTGTTCTTAGTGTTTTGCCCTCTTACTGGAAGTCCACGACGGTGACGAATTCCTCTGTAACATCCGATTTCCATTAGACGTTTGATGTTTAATGAAACTTCACGACGTAAGTCACCTTCTGTTTTGTAGTTATCTACGATTTCACGAATTTTATCTAGTTGATCTTCTGTTAAGTCTTTAACTCTCACATCTTCAGAAACTCCAGCTTCTTTTAAGATTTTTTGAGAAGTTTTTAAACCTATACCATATACATAAGTTAGAGATATAACAACGCGTTTCTCACGTGGAATATCTACTCCTGCTATACGTGCCATTAAGTTTGCACCTCCTAATTAATTATCCTTGTTTTTGTTTATGTTTTGCGTTTTCGCAAATCACTAATACTTTACCACCACGACGAATTACTTTACATTTGTCACAGATTTTTTTTACTGATGGTCTTACTTTCATCGTTATTTCCTCCTTGAGTTTATAACTTACTTGAATCTATAAGTTATTCTACCTTTTGTCAGGTCATACGGACTCATTTCTACTGTAACTTTATCACCTGGTAAAATTCTTATATAATTCATTCTGATTTTTCCAGAAACATGAGCTAAAATAATATGACCATTTTCTAATTCTACTTTAAACATTGCATTCGGCAAGTTTTCTACTACTAAACCTTCTACTTCAATGACATCTTTTGCCATACTTTTCCTCCCTGACTATTTCAGTTTGTCTAATATATTTTGTACGTCTTGGAAAACTACTTTGATGTCTTGGTCACCATTAACATTTTCAACTACACCTTCTTTTTGACTATAGAAGTCTAAAAGAGGTTTTGTTTGTTTGATGTTAACTTCTAAGCGATTACCAACTGTTTCTTCGTTGTCATCACTTCTTTGGTAAAGTTCACCACCATCATTATCACAAACACCTTCAACTTTTGTAGGATTGAAAAGTAAGTGATAAGTGTTTCCACATTGTTTACAGATTCTTCTACCTGTTAAACGAGGTAACAGAATAGCTGGATCTACATCGATATTTAGTACTTTATCGATTTTTCTATTAGTTTTTGCTAAAATTTGATCAAGGGCTTCAGCTTGTTCTACTGTTCTTGGAAAACCGTCAAGTAAAAAGCCTTCTTTTGCATCTTCTTGATTCAATCTTTCTTCAACTAATCCTATAGTTACACTGTCAGGAACAAGTTGTCCTTTATCAATATAACTTTTTGCTTCTTTTCCAAGCGGAGTCTCATTTTTAATAGCAGCTCTAAACATATCTCCAGTAGAAATATGCGGAATTGGATAATTCGCTTTAATTTGCTCTGCTTGAGTACCTTTACCCGCTCCTGGTAATCCCATTAAAATAATATTCATCATAATTATTTACCACCTTTACGTCCTGTAATAAAACTTCTATAGTTCTTCTCTGTTAATTGAGTATTAAGTTGTTTAACTGTCTCTAGTGCAACACTGACAACAATTATTAAACTTGTACCACCAATTTGTACAGATGCTGGTAATTTAGCAATGCTCGTGAATATTGTTGGAAGAACCGAAACAGCTGCTAGGAATATTGAACCTACAAACGTTAGTCTGTATAAAATACCTGTAATGTATTGTTCAGTTTTTTTACCTGGTCTAACCCCTGGAACAAAACTTCCTTGTTTTCTTAAATTATCAGCCATTTTTTCTGGGTTAACTTGAACCATTACATAGAAGTAACAGAACGCAATAATTAATACTACGTATAATGTTAATCCTAGAACATGACTGAAATCGAAATATGATACAATTCTTTGTAACTTTTCGTTATTAGGTGCGAATATCGCAATAGTTCTAGGTAATTGTAAGAATGCGATAGCGAAGATTACTGGGATAACCCCGGCACTGTTCACTTTAAGAGGCAAGTAAGTTGATCTTGCTCCTAACATTCTACGACCTGCTCTCGCTTGAGAGTATTGAATAGGAATTTTACGGATTGCTTCTTGCATGTAAACAACAGCAGCAACAATTCCTATAACAATGATTGCTACAATAACAATTTTTAAAATTGCTAATGTAAGGTTTTCAGCATCTTTAATTTGAGATTCATAAATTTGAATGAACTCCATTGGTAAACGAGCAATAATACCCGCTAAGATAATGATAGAAACACCATTACCAACACCATATTGTGATATCTGATCCCCTAGCCAAAGTAATAACGCTGTTCCAGCAGTTAAAACTAAAGCTACTGTAATGAATCCTATAACAGATGTATCTTTAATTAATCCTTGATACGCTTTATTAAATCCATAAGACATAATAAGCGATTGGATAAACGCTAAGATAATTGCTAAGACTCTTGTTAATTTTTGTGTTTTCTTTTGACCTACTTCACCTTGTTTTGACCACTCAGTTAATGTAGGAATAACATCCATTTGCATAAGTTGAATTACGATAGATGCTGTAATGTATGGCATAATACCCATAGCGAATACAGAGAACTGTTGTAAAGCACCTCCTGCAAATGTATTGAATATTCCGAATAATCCAGATGCATCTTGACTTTTAAGAACATCTGCATCTACTCCAGGTATCGGTAAGTAAGAACCGATACGGAATAGGAATATACCAAATAAGGTAAATAAAATTTTGTTACGAGTTTCTTTAACTTTAAATAAATTTAGCGATGCACTAAACATATATTATAGCACCTCGCAAACTCCTCCAGCTGCTTCGATAGCTTCTTTTGCTGAAGATGAAAATTTGTGAGCTTGTACAGTTAATTTTTTCTCTAATTTACCGTTAGCTAATACTTTAACACCTGAAAGTTCTTTTTTAATAACTTTAGTTTCTAATAATAGAGCAGGTGATACTACAGTACCATCTTCAAATTTATTTAGATCGTCAAGATTTACAACTGCAAATTCTTTTCTGTTTACATTGTTAAATCCACGTTTTGGAATACGTCTGAATAATGGGTTTTGTCCACCTTCGAATCCTGGGCGAACTCCACCACCACTACGTGCTTTTTGTCCTTTTTGACCACGTCCTGAAGTTTTACCATTTCCTGATCCAATCCCACGACCTACTCTGTTACGCTCTTTACGAGAACCTTCAACTGGTTGTAATTCATGTAATTTCATTTAGACTAGCACCTCCTTGTATTAATAATTCTTATTTTTCTTCTACTGTTACTAAGTGTGAAACTTTGTTGATCATTCCGCGAATCGCAGCGTTATCTTTGTGTTCAACTGTTTGGTGCATTTTTTTAAGACCAAGAGCTTCAACAACTTTTCTTTGATTCTTTGGACGACCAATAGTACTACGAGTTAGGGTTACTTTTAATGTCATGTTCTTTTCCCTCCTCTTATCCTAATAATTCTTCCACAGATTTACCACGTAAAGCTGCTACGTGTTCTACTGTTTGTAATCTTGTTAATCCTTCGATTGTAGCACGAACCATGTTTACTGGTGTGTTTGAACCTAGAGATTTTGATAAGATATTTGAAATACCTGATAATTCTAATACGGCACGAACTGGTCCACCAGCGATAACCCCTGTACCAGGTGCAGCTGGTTTGATTAATACTGAACCTGCTCCAAATTGTCCGATGATTTCGTGAGGTATTGTTCCATTAACTACTGGTACAGTAATTAAGTTATGTTTAGCAGCTTCAACTGCTTTTCTGATTGCATCTGGTACTTCTTGAGCTTTACCTGTACCAAATCCTACGCGACCATTTTTGTCACCAACTACTACTAAAGCAGAGAAACGGAAACGACGTCCACCTTTAACAACTTTAGCTACACGGCGAATGGCAACTACGCGTTCTTCAAATTCTTTTTTGATTTCTTCTTGACGCATCTACTTATTTCCCTCCTTATTAGAATACAAGTCCGTTTTCACGTGCTGCTTCAGCTAATGCTTTAACACGTCCGTGATATAGGTATCCTCCACGGTCGAAAACAACTTTTTCAATTCCTTTAGTTTTAGCTACTTCTGCGATTAATTTTCCAACTTCTTTAGCTGCTTCTACACTTGATTTAGAAACGTTCTCAAGTTTTAATGAAGAAGCTTGTGCTAATGTAACACCTTTAGTGTCATCAATAATTTGTGCGTAAATGTTTGTGTTTGAACGGTATACGTTTAAACGTGGAACTTCTGGAGTCCCTTGAACTTTAACACGTACTCTTGCGTGTCTTTTTTTACGAACTTTATTTTTGTCAAGTTTCGTAATCATATTTGAAACACTCCTTTCTGTTATCTATTATTTACCAGTTTTTCCTTCTTTACGGCGAACATATTCACCAACGTAGCGAATACCTTTACCTTTATAAGGTTCTGGAGGACGTACTGCACGAACTTTAGCTGCGTATTGTCCTACTACTTCTTTGTTAATACCTTCGATACTAACTTTAGTGTTTCCTTCAACACCTAATGTAATTCCTTCGATTTCTTCGAATTCAACTGGGTGAGAGTATCCAACACTTAGTACTAATTTTTTACCTTGCATTTGAGCACGGTATCCAACCCCGATTAATTCAAGTTCTTTTTTGAATCCAGCAGATACACCTTCAACCATGTTTGCTAAGATAGCACGAGTTGTTCCGTGTACTGTACGGTGACGTTTAGAGTCAGATGGACGTACTACTGTGATTTCACTTCCTTCAATGTTGAAAGTCATGTCTTTATCAAATTGTTGTTTTAATTCACCTTTAGGTCCTTTAACTGTTGCGAAGTTATCAACGATGTTAACTTCAACCCCTGCAGGTACTGTAATAACTTTATTACCTATACGTGACATTTAATTGGCACCTCCTTATAATATTACCAGATGTAAGCTAATACTTCTCCACCTGTGTTATTTTTACGAGCAACTTTATCAGTTACAACTCCAGTTGAAGTTGATATGATTGCTATTCCTAGTCCGTTTAATACTCTTGGCAGTTCATCTGCTTTAGCGTATACACGTAAACCAGGTTTTGAAATTCTTTTAATTCCTTTAATTACTCTTTCACCTTTTGAGTATTTAAGAGTAAGTTTAAGTTTTCCTTGCTTGTTATCTTCGATGTATTCTACATCTTTAATGAATCCTTCTTGTTTTAGGATTTCTGCAATTTGCTTTTTAATATTTGACGCAGGTAATTCTAATGTTTCGTGTTTAACCATGTTAGCGTTACGAATACGTGTTAGCATATCTGCGATAGGATCTGTCATTGTCATTAGGATAAATCCTCCTTTCTTCTACTAATATATTACCAACTTGCTTTTTTAACTCCAGGAATTTGTCCTTTGTAAGCTAATTCACGGAATTTAATACGGCTGATTCCAAATTTTCCAATGTATCCGTGAGGACGTCCAGTTATGCTACAACGATTGTGTAAACGAGCTGGAGCTGAGTTTTTTGGAAGTTTGCTAAGTCCGATGTAATCACCTTTAGCTTTTAATTCCGCTCTTTTAGCTGCATACTTGTCAACTAATTTTTGGCGTTTTAATTCACGCTCTACCATTGCTTTTTTAGCCATGTGTCTTTTACCTCACCTTTCTTATTTTGCGAATGGCATTCCACATTGTGTTAATAACTCACGAGCTTCTTCATCTGTGTTAGCTGTTGTTACTATAACGATGTCCATACCACGTACTTTACTTACTTTATCGTAATCAATTTCAGGGAAAATTAATTGTTCTTTAACACCTAGTGTGTAGTTACCACGACCATCGAATGCTTTTTTAGAAACACCGTGGAAGTCACGTACACGTGGAAGTGCTACAGTTACTAATTTATCGAAGAATTCATACATTCTTTCTCCACGTAAAGTAACTTTAGCCCCGATAGGCATACCTTCACGAAGTCTGTAAGTAGCGATTGATTTTTTAGCTCTTGTTACTAATGGTTTTTGACCAGAAATTAAAGCTAATTCTGCTACTGCGTTGTCTAGGGCTTTAGAGTTTTGCACAGCATCACCTACACCCATGTTAATTACGATTTTTTCAATTTTTGGTACTTGCATAACACTGCTGTACTCAAATTTTGTCATTAATTCTTTTGTTATCTCAGATTTAAATTTATCTTCTAAACGAGCCATCTAAAATAGTGCCTCCTTTCTTCAACTATTATTATATTTCTTTTCCTGATTTTACTGCGATACGTACTTTCTTACCATCTTTTGTTTCGAAACGTACTCTTGTCGCTTTTCCAGTTTCAGGATCTTGTAACATTACGTTTGATACGTGAATTGCTGCTTCTTTTTCAACGATTCCACCTTGAGGTGCATCTTGAGAATTCTTAACGTGTTTTTTGATGATGTTAACACCTTCTACAACAACACGATCTTTTTTAGGTTGAGCTTCGATTACTGTACCAACTTTACCTTTGTCTTTACCAGTAATTACTACAACTTTATCACCTTTTTTAATGAACATTTCTTGTTAACCTCCTTCTTTACTGTACTTTTTATATTATAATACTTCTGGAGCTAGTGATACGATTTTCATGTAGTTACCGTCTCTTAATTCACGAGCAACTGGTCCGAAAATACGTGTACCACGTGGGCTCTTATCATCACGGATAATTACACAAGCATTTTCATCAAATTTAATATATGAACCGTCGTTACGACGAGCTCCTGTTTTTGTACGAACGATTACGGCTTTAACTACTTCACCTTTTTTAACAACTCCACCTGGTGTTGCTTTTTTAACAGAACATACAATTACGTCACCAATGTTAGCAACTTTACGTCCTGAACCACCTAGAACTTTGATTGTTAAAACTTCTTTTGCTCCTGAGTTATCAGCCACTTTTAAGCGTGTTTCTTGTTGAATCATGCGCTTTTTGCCTCCTTCTTAGGGTTTATCCTAGTTTTATTAGATTATAACTGCTTCTTCTACTACTTCTACTAAACGGAAGTTTTTAGTTGCAGATAATGGACGAGTTTCCATTATTTTAACGATATCATTTAATTTAGCAACATTGTTTTCATCATGTGCTTTGAATTTTTTAGAATATTTAACACGTTTACCGTATAGAGGGTGTTTTTTGTAAGTTTCTACTAAAACTGTGATTGTTTTGTCCATTTTATCAGAAACTACTTTTCCAACGTAAACTTTTCTATCATTTCTCTCAGTCATGTTTGCCTCCTATATTATTTATTCGCTAATTCTCTTTCGCGAATAACAGTTTTCATACGAGCGATTGATTTTCTAACTTGACTAATACGAGCTGTATTTTCTAATTGACCAGTTGCCAATTGGAAGCGTAAGTTGAAAAGCTCTTCTTTTAATTCTTTGATTTTTGTTTCTAACTCTTGTGAAGTTAATTCTCTAATCATTGATTTGAATTCATTTGTTTTCATTATGCTTCACCACCTGTTTCTTCACGTTTTACAAATTTACATTTAACAGGTAACTTGTGAGATGCAAGTCTTAGAGCTTCACGTGCAACTTCTTCACTTACTCCAGCAACTTCGAACATCACTCTACCTGGTTTAACGATTGCAACCCATCCTTCTACTGCACCTTTACCAGATCCCATACGTACTTCTAATGGTTTTTTAGTGTAAGGCATGTGAGGGAAGATTTTAATCCAAACTTTACCACCACGTTTCATATAACGAGTCATCGCTATACGAGCAGCTTCTATTTGACGAGAAGTAACTCTTGCTGCAGTAGTAGCTTGTAATCCAAATTCACCGAAATCTACTACGTTTCCGCCTTTAGATTTACCTTTTGTTGATTGTCTGTGTTGACGACGATATTTAACACGTTTAGGCATTAACATAAATTAGTTACCTCCTTTTTCAGATTTTCTAGTTGGTAATACTTCACCACGGTTAATCCAAACTTTAACTCCAAGTTTACCATAAGTTGTATCTGCTTCTTCGTGAGCGTAGTCGATGTCTGCTCTTAATGTGTGTAGTGGCACTGAACCTTCTGAGTAGTGTTCTGCACGAGCGATATCTGCTCCACCAAGACGTCCTGATACTTGAGTTTTAATTCCTTTAGCTCCTGCTCTCATAGCTCTTTGGATAGCTTGTTTTTGAGCACGACGGAATGATACACGAGCTTCTAATTGACGAGCAATGTTCTCAGCTACTAATTTAGCGTCGATATCAACTTTTTTGATTTCAACTACATTAATGTGTACTCTTTTTCCAGTTAATTTGTTTAATTCTAATCTTAATTTATCGATTTCAGAACCACCTTTACCGATAACCATACCTGGTTTACCAGTGTGTACTGAAATGTTTACTTTCTTATCAAATCTTTCAATTTCTACTTTAGAAACTGAAGCGTCTTTTAATTGTTTACTGATGAACTCACGGATTTTGAAATCTTCGTGTAAGTTAGCAGCGAAATCTTTTTCCGCATACCATTTTGAATCCCAATCACGAATAACTCCAACACGTAAGCCTATTGGATGTACTTTTTGACCCACAGTTTGTAGCCTCCTTTAACTAGTTTAGCTTTTATAATTTCTTAATTTTTATTATTTGTTGTCACTTAAAACGATAGTGATGTGACTTGTTCTTTTGTTAATTGAACTTGCAGCACCTTTTGCTCTTGGACGGAATCTTTTAAGAGTTGGTCCTTCATTTGCAAATGCTTGTGATACTACTAAGTCTTCTACATTCATTCCATAGTTGTGTTCAGCGTTAGCAGCAGCTGATTTAATAACTTTAGCTACTGGTAAAGAAGCTGATTTAGTTGTGAATTCTAAAATTCCTAATGCTTCGCCCACTTTTTTTCCACGTACTAAGTCTAATACTAGTCTTACTTTACGAGGAGCGATGCGGACTGTCTTAGCGATTGCTTTTGACTCCATGAATGTGCCTCCTTGATTTTACTAATTTCTAAATTATCTTCTTGTTTTTCTGTCGTCTGCAACGTGACCTTTGTAAGTTCTTGTTGGTGCAAACTCACCTAATTTGTGTCCTACCATATCTTCAGTCACATATACAGGTACATGTTTTCTTCCGTCATATACTGCAAAAGTAAGTCCTATGAATGTTGGGAAGATTGTTGAACGACGAGACCAAGTTTTAATTACTTGTTTCTTTTCTTGTTCGTTCATTTTTTCAACTTTTGCTAATAAGTGGTGATCAGCGAATGGTCCTTTTTTTAAACTACGAGCCATTGTGTTATCTCCTTTCCGATACTTTGCATACTTAAGGGTTTGGTAAAGAGCACTTGCTCCTCACCAACTAACCTTTGTTTAAATTTATTATTTAGTTCTAGCACGTACGATAAATTTGTTTGAACGAGCTTTTTTAGAACGAGTTTTCTTACCAAGAGTAGGTTTACCCCATGGTGACATAGGTGATTTACGTCCGATTGAAGTACGTCCTTCACCACCACCGTGTGGGTGATCGTTCGGGTTCATAACAGATCCACGTACAGTTGGTCTTTTACCTAACCAACGAGTTCTACCAGCTTTACCGATATTTACTAGTCCGTGTTGTTCGTTACCAACTTCACCGATTGTAGCACGGCAAGTTGCTAAGATCATTCTTACTTCTCCTGATTTAAGACGTACTAATACGTATTTACCTTCTTTACCAAGTACTTGAGCACTTGCTCCAGCAGAACGTACTAATTGTCCACCTTTACCAGGTTTAAGTTCGATGTTGTGAATTAATGTCCCTACAGGGATGTTTGCTAGTGGTAATGCATTACCAACTTTAATATCAGCAGTTTCACCAGATACTAAGATTTGTCCTACTTTAAGTTCTTTAGGAGCGATGATGTATCTTTTTTCTCCATCTACATAGTGTAATAGAGCGATGTTCGCTGAACGGTTTGGATCGTACTCGATAGTAGCAACTTTTGCTGGTACGTTGTCTTTATTTCTCTTGAAGTCAATAATACGGTATTGTTTCTTGTGTCCTCCACCGTGGTGACGAACAGTGATTTTACCTTGGTTATTTCTTCCCGCTTTTTTCGGTAGCGGCGCTAATAATGACTTTTCTGGTTTGTTAGTTGTAATTTCCGCGAAATCTAATGATGTCATGTTACGACGACCGTTAGTTATAGCTTTATATACTTTAATTGCCATTTGTCATTTTTCCTCCTTAATGGTATTTGTTATTCTTAAGCGAATAATCCTTCGATTGTTTGTCCTTCTGCTAACTTAACGATTGCTTTTCTACGTTTGTTAGTGTAACCACCGTATCTTCCAACACGACGGAATTTTGGTTTGTAGTTCATTACGTTTACTTTCTCAACTTTAACTCCGAAGATTTCTTCGATAGCTTGTTTAATTTGAGTTTTGTGAGCGCGTGTGTCTACTAGGAAAGTGTATTTATTTTCTTGCATTAATAAATAACTTTTTTCAGTTAGTACTGGGCGTTTGATAATATCGCGTGCTTCCATTATGCTAATACCTCCCCAACTTTTTCTACTGCATCTTTAGTAAATACAACTTTGTTGCTTCTTAAGATGTCTAATACGTTAAGACCAGTTGTTTCTACGAATTCAACTCCTGGAATATTTCTTCCTGATAAAACAGTATTTTCTTCTAGTTCAGTAACTACGAATAATACTTTTTTCTCTAGGCTAAGGTTTGATAACATTTCTTTAAAGTTTTTAGTTTTAATTGTATCAAATGATAAGCTTTCTAATGCAAATACTTCGTTAGCTGCTACTTTAGAAGATAAAGCAGAACGTAATGCTAAACGACGCATTTTACGAGGCATTTTGAAGCTGTAGCTACGTGGTGTAGGTCCGAATACGATTCCACCTCCACGCCATTGTGGTGAACGGATAGATCCTTGACGAGCACGACCTGTTCCTTTTTGACGCCATGGTTTGCGACCACCACCTGAAACTTCAGAACGTCCTTTTGTTTTGTGTGTACCTTGACGAAGTGATGCTCTTTGTAAAGTTACAGCTTGGAATAAAACGTGTTGATTTGGTTCAATTCCGAATACTGCTTCATTAGCTTCAACTGCACCAACTTTAGTACCGTCTTGTTTAAATAAATCTAATTGTGGCATTATCTAATTTCCTCCTTCCGTATATTTTCCGATTATTTACCAGATTTAACTGCTGATTGGATTTTTACGAAGCTTTTCTTAGATCCTGGAATACATCCTTTAACTAGGATTAATCCATTTTCTACATCTACGCTTACGATTTCTAAGTTTTGAGTAGTAACTGTAACTCCACCCATTTGACCTGGTAATGCTTTACCTTTGAATACACGGTTAGGTGCTACAGGTCCCATTGACCCAGGACGACGGTGGTAACGAGAACCGTGAGCCATTGGTCCGCGGCTTTGTCCATGACGCTTGATTGCCCCTTGGAATCCTTTACCTTTACTTACTCCTGTTACGTCAACTAAGTCCCCTGCTGCAAAAATATCAACTTGGACTTCTTGACCTACTTCATAATTAGCAACTTCTGCATCTCTGATTTCGCGTACGAAACGTTTTGGAGCAGTGTTAGCTTTATCTGCGTGACCTTGTTCAGGTTTGTTCGCAACTTTTACTAAACGGTCTTTACGTTCTTTATCGTAAGGACGTTTATCGTCGAATCCTAATTGGATTGCGTTGTATCCTTCAACTTCTTCTGTTTTCTTTTGTAATACGACGTTACCTTTCGCTTCAACTACTGTTACTGGGATTAATTCTCCATTTTCAGCGAAGATTTGAGTCATACCTACTTTTCTTCCTAAGATACCTTTGGTCATCGAAAGTCACCTCCTATAATTATAATTTTAATTCGATGTCAACACCTGATGGTAAGTTTAAGCTGATTAAAGCGTCAACTGTTTTTTGTGTTGGTTCAATAATATCGATTAGGCGTTTGTGTGTACGTTGTTCGAATTGTTCACGGCTATCTTTGTAAATGTGAACTGAACGTAAGATTGTGTATACTGCTTTTTCCGTTGGCAATGGAATTGGTCCAGAAACTTTTGCTCCAGAACGTTTTGCAGTTTCAACAATTTTCTCTGCACTTTGATCTACTAATCTGTGATCATATCCTTTAAGACGAATACGAATTTTTTGTTTTGCCATCATTTCTCCTCCTATACATTTATTCGCCGCTATCTAGTAGCGACTTCTCCACGAAAGTTCTCCAGCACGCCATGCCATGGCAAAGCGGCCGGGCGTGTCAGTAACCTTTCGCTTCAACGCAAGTCTTTTTCAAGACCAACATTTATTATTATACATGGTTAAAGCATATAATGCAAGAGTTTTGAAGAAAAAATTTCAAAAAATTTTATGAATATGTTTTCTATATTTTTATGCTTTTATTTTTAACCAATATAGACTATATTATATAGAAGAGAAATTTTATTTTCATCTTAAAATTTAAAAGAACTTAGAGTTTTCAAACACTAAGTTCTTTTAAAATCTTATTTTATTTTAACGGTAAAATATTGTATTGAATATCTAAATCAGATGATAATAAATGAGATACTTTACAACGTAGTTTAATATTGTCTAGAACACCTTGTCTATCTCCTGCTGCTAGTTGTTCCTCTGTTCTATCCACATGAACATTAACTACAATTTTTCTATTATCATAATCTACCACCAATTCAGTTTCAATTACTAAATCTACTAATTCGTATGCTCTGAAGAAATATCCTTTTGCACACATACTAACGCATCCATTGTATGCTGTAGCAAATAGATCCATTGGACCATCTTTACTTTCTTCTATAAACATTTTATATTCTCCACCAAGCGGTGTTGTTGCATATGAAGTAAAACCTTCTTTAATTTTTAAATTAGACGTATACATAACAGTCTCCCTTTGTACATTTGATTTTAAGATTTCTCTTAATAAGTTTATTATACTCTTCTGAATAATTTTTGTACACTATTTATTCTCGACAATTTCTTTAACTGTTTTAACTAAATCTACATCTTTAAATCTATAGTTTACACCAGAAAAATCCATATGTTTCGTAATATCATTTGTTTGTAAAATTAGTGTTGCTCCCGATGCTACTGCTCCTAAGGCACCTGGGCGTGAATCCTCTATAGCTATAGAATTATTTATATCCACACCTAACTTCTCAGCAGCTAACAAATAAATATCTGGAGCAGGTTTTGGATTACTTACTTCCGCTTTTGTTGCAATAACAGAAATATATTTCTCAAAACCTTTTCTTTGTAGCCCAGTTTCTATATGTTCTCTTTTTCCATTTGAAGCTACTGCCATTTTTATCCCATGAGTATGCAGATATTCCATAAGTTCCGCAATGCCTGGCAATACAGACGCATTATGATAATTATCTAGAATACGCTTAGTAATTTCCGCTTCAAACTTGTCATAATCCTCACTAGACATTCCATATCTTTCATTATAGTATCTCTTACTTGTTTCTTCATTTGTTCCTGAAACATTTTTTATGTAGTCCATCTTATCTAATTTTTGACCCAATACTTCTTCAGTTAAGTCGCGCATGTTTTCATAGTAAACTTTTTCTGTATCTACTATCGTTCCATCAAAATCAAATATTACCGCCTCTAATTTTTTCACTTTATTTCTCCTTTTTTCTATTTTAAACATATATTTACTATTTTATAATGCATTTACTAAAATTCAAAATTATTTGGACGAAATAAAGAGCAACTTTGAAACTGAAACTTCAATTCCACCTAGTTGCTCCTATTTATATTTTCGATATTATAGCAAAAGTACCATTATATTATTCAAATCTTACTAGTTTTTCAGCTTTAACTCTTACAGACGGTCTTCCATCTTTTTCTTTTTTACCTAGTGCAATTAACATCACAGGCACTAAGTTTTCCTCTAACTCAAATAATTCAGCAACTTTATCTCTCATAAATCCACCAATAATATTAGTGTCATACCCTTTAGCATAAGCTATATTAGTAAATTGCATCGTCCATAATCCACAGTCAAAATAAACACCTTCTCTATTTTTATCAACCGGGATTTTTTCTAATTGAGGAACCATACCTTTTTCAAAGCCATCTTTAACTTCTTGAGTCATATAACCTTTTTCTACAGCCTCACCATATATCTCATCAAACTTATTATAGTAGTTTAAATCACCTAGTACGATAATCATCGCAGCAGAAGTTTCATTTTGAATTTTATTGTAGTTAGCACTGCCTAACTTCTCTTTTCCTTCAGGAGTATCCACAACGATATACCTCCAAGGTTGAAGGTTACAAGATGAAGGAGCAATATTCGCTTCATCTAACATCTCTATAATTTCTTCACGTTTAATTTTAACATCAGTATCGAAATACTTAACTGATTTTCTTCCTTTTATCACTTCAAAAAAATCTAGACTTTTCTTACCTAATAGTGCATTAAAAAAGTTTCTCACTTATCTTCTCCTTCTATACGTAATTAACTTGATTATTTTACTACACTTGAGAATTATTATCAAATAAAAGAGCTCATTAAAACTTTAGAGTTTTATTATACATTCAAATTACTATTAATTACCATTTTAAATCAACAAGTTCCATTATTTCTTTATATGAAGTATCCACTTTATCTTTCATATCCCCATCTAGCTTATTTCGATATTTTCCACCTTCGATAAAATCCTCTAACACCATAATTTTATAGTCATATAATGGAATTCCATTTATATCTCTACCGTTAAGTTTAGAATAAACTAGTGTTGGATGAGCTTTTACAGTTTTAACAGTTGTTTTATCGTTTGTTTTTTCAAATGTAACATCCATCAGTAAACCTCTCTCAGGCCACTTATTCTCCATTCTTTCCATACGTTGATTAGAAACAAAATTACCCATAGAATATATAATAAATTTCTTATCTCCATCTTTTTCCACAGTCTCAGCAGGTTCTATAACATGAGGATGTCCTCCAAATACTACATCAGCACCCCATTCAATCATTTTGTGATAAAGGACTTTCTGTTCTTCTGTAGGTTCCATCTTATACTCTACCCCCATTTGAGGCATTACTACTGTAACATCAGCTTCCTTCTCAGCCCTCTCTATCTCTTCTTTCATCTTCTCCTCATCAAGATCCGATAAATGATTGTTTCTTTCCTGCATTGTAAGGTTTGCATCCATTCCATTATAGCCATACGCATAGGCTAGTATTGCTATTTTGATTCCATTAACTTCTTTTATAAGAATTTTATCTTCTGAACGATTTTTATCTGTATGAACTCCAACAGTTTCTAAGCCTCTTTCTTTAAAGACCTTATCCGTATATTTCAATCCATATAAACCTGTATCTAGTATATGATTATGAGCTAAATCGACAACATCATACCCTACATCTTTCATAGTGTCTGCAATTTGCACAGGAGCATTAAACAACGGATACCCTCCTAACGGAGAACGATCGCTAATAGTACCTTCGAAATCACCTATCGCCAGGTCAGCTCCTTCTATCCACGATTTAACATATTCAAAAAACGGATTAAAATCATAACTTCCATCTTCCTTTTTAGCAGTATAATACAAAGCATCGTGAATAAGAATATCTCCATTAGCTACTACTCGTGCAGTTTTTACACTTGAGTCACTATCTTTCTTTAATATTCCTCCTTCTTTATCAGATGCTGTTAAAAAATAAATACATGAAAAAATAATACCGCTAATACTTAGTAATCCCAGCATATAAACTAATATTTTTCTCAATACCTTATTTCCTCCTTATTAAATATTATATATAGATATAATAACAAGTAGTTAATAATAATTCAATTAACTACTTGTTTTATATAATTATTTTATATCGCAACAATAATGTGCTCCTCTTACACATTATCGAATTTTCCATTATAAAATTTATCATAATTTTCTATTTCCCTAATAATATATCCAAGATCATCTTTGGTTTAGTTACCATAAGAAGATGATCCGACTCCTCTATTTGCGTATAATTCATTCCTATTAACTTGAAATAAGAAAAAACTGAAACTTTATTAAACACAGCCCTACTTCTTTTTAATAGTTCTAAATTATCTACCCCCGCATACAAAGATAAATAATCATACTCTGTTTGCGAGTTCGGCCTTACCATATATTCACTACCTTCTTTTATGAGTTTCTTAAGAACTAACTCCACTAAAAACTCATCCCTCATCTCTTCTACACTAAGTGTCTTTGATAGATATTCTTCTTTACTAGTGAACTTTATCTCTGGTTCAAAATATGTTTTTAACACCGATTCAGGAGGTATAGGTTCTAAGCCCTCGATGATGATTAAATTAACTCCATCAAGGTATTCACTAAAAATCTCTAAACCGTTAAGTAAAACGACAGTACCATAAGAAGCAGTTACGATGTAACCTCCTCTTTTTACTTGTGTCATTTTATTTAATAGCACCTGCTCAATTTCTTTTTTTGATATAGATTTAAAACTCTCTTCGGTAAATTCAATAAAATCAAAGGTTTGGTCTGGCATATTTTCTAAGACTCTCGTCCAAATGCATCTGTCCCAACCTAGTGGATTAATAAACAAGATATCTGTCATAGTAATCATCCTTTCAAATATCTATACTAAAATCCTAACTCATCACCAAAATCCTCTAATTTATTTACAAGTATCGCCCCCTCTTTAATGTATTCGTTCATTGCATAACTCATCTTATCGCCAAATTTCCCCGGTAGGCAGAATACATCAGAACCTACATCTAAGGCGAAATCCACCGTCCTCTGTGTACCACTCCTTTTCGCTGCCTCAGTTACCAAAAGAGCACTAGAAAGACCAGCAACAAGCCTATTTCGTTCTAAAAACTTATATTTCCTTATAGGCGAAGTTGGAAAATACTCAGATATAATAAGATGGTTTCGTTCTAGCTCCTTATAGAGCTTGTAACTTTGTTCCGGATAAATAATGTTGTGCCCATGAGCTATTACACCAATAGTGTATCCTTTACTTTTTAAAGCCCCCTCATGAGCAAGACTATCAACACCTGTAGCAAGACCACTTACTATCACAAAATTATTCATCGATAAATAGGGTACTATACAATCGAGAGCATCTTTCGAATACGAGGTATTGTTTCTACTACCTACTATAGAAATTTTCCTCCTAAACAACAGTAGATCTTTATTACCTCTATAAAAGATGACGTATGGATAATCATAAACCCTAAAAAATTCCTTAGGATAATAAACATCATCACAAAACATATATTTCACTTTATAAAATTCAAAATAACTCTCGAAATCAAACTCCATATTATTATGAAGTTTAGTATAGATTTCCTCAGCATTACTTCCAAAATATACAGCTAACTCTGGTACAGATAAATCCAAAATCTTCTCTATACTATTTAAATCATTAAATACCCTATGTAATTTAAGCGTAGTAACCTTCTCAATTGCCACTAATGAAAGTAGTACTCTTTTCTGTTCTTCTGTAAAATTCCCACTATACTCCCACATAGCTTTATCCTCTTACTTGTCATTTTCTACTAACAAAGCATAATATGCTTTAAATACTTTTAAGAAAATCTCCCCTTGTTGAATATTATTAATATAAATACTATCTTTAAATTCTATAATATTACTCATTATTCTTATAAGCTCAGAATAACTCTTATCTTCTTTATAAAATCTATACATTAATCCTTGCCAATAGACAAGCGGTGTTCTAATAAGCACCTGTTCTAACATGTTAACACCAATTACTTCAGGAATATTATTCAACCCTATATGTTGATTATAAAACATGCTTAAAACTTTATTTTTCACAGTCTTATCGAACTTAATTTGTTCGTAGACATAATTTTCAACATCCGATGGATATAATTTCGACGTTAAATCTTTGTCCAGTAGTTTCAAATCAAGTGGTACATCAAACTCATCAATACCTAATGAAGTTTTTATACAAACAGCATTTCGTTTTTTTAGATTATGAGCCCAGATTTGATAGAATTCAAATTTTTTGTTTATATTATCCCAACCATAGAAAAACACTTTCCCTTGATAATAATTCAAGAAATTATCCACAAACGGCGAATATCTAATATAACTTATACCATCGTAACTTTTTAATTCTTTTATAAATTTGTTTGTATCAATTAACCAAATCAGCTTCAAGCCAGCCCTCATATAACCTTTTGTTCTAGCTTTAATAAGATCAAAAGGGATAACTGATCTTTGATACTCAAAAGCAATGCCGTTATCTTTAATAAACACATCTGCTATTTGAATATCATTATTTTCCCCTGTTTTAAAAATATGTTCGACTTCTACATTACGATATTTCTTTCTAAAATGCTCATAAAGATCTTTCTTCGCTTCTAGATGCTCACTACTCTCCTTCTTATAAGTTTCAAACTCACAAGAGCAATTTTTAGCATGAGCAAAATGCGATTGAATCTTTACTCCTTTTTTGAAAATTACTTTTCCCCCGCATATTGGACAGTGATACTCTCTATTCTTTTCTATATCCTTATCCAATGCATTAAAAACTTCGTCTTTACTATCGTATGCCACGTACATAATGTTTCTCCTCTTTTTTCTGTACTACACCCACAAACTACTTCTAACGCCTCTTATTCAATTGTCAATTTATTTTAGATACCTGTATTTTCGATAAACAGAATCATCAACTTCTACTTCTATAAAATTCGTAAGATCCATCCACGTAATCTCATTTTCATGATTATCACTGTCTACTAAGTAAATCTTACTACCCTTCTCACATAGATAAAAGTTTTTCTGTCTGTCATACATCCCTTGCATAAAGTCCATATCCTCTTCTAAAGAAAAGTCAAGACATCTTTTATACCAAGGTACCTTTGCATGTTTTTTCACCTCTACTACATGATCGTATTTACTTGCGTTCATAATATCTCCTCCTTCATAATTTTTCCCTTTATCAAACTTATATTACCTTTTACAAACTAAAAGCTCCAAATCTATCGTAATTTCTTTTAGTTTTTCTATATCAGCATCTGTGATAACTTTAGAAAACGTTAAAGGTGTCATCTTTAGAAAACTTGCCGCCTGCGTCTGTGTTAATCCAAATGTATCGCTTACCGTTATCCTCTCCACGATAGTACAATTCTCCTCGATTAGACTTACAGTATCACTATTCGTATATTCCTTACCACCAATCAACTCTCTAATCTCTCTTAGATAATTAGCATTCGGAATAACCTTAATCAAATATCCTTCATCTCCAAGCACTCTGAAAAACTCTTCATAATTCGCCGGTGTTAATATATTCAAGATACACGAAACACTGCCATCTTTGAACGGAAGATTAGCTAAGTTAGCAACCATATATGGATTTAATTTATCCTCTTTAACAGCTAGTTCTATCGCATCCTTACTGTTATCTAGACCATAAAAATATTTCTCAGGAAATACCATCTTTAACTTCTTGATGTAATAACCTTCTCCACAACCGATATCCAGTACGATACCTTCAGCATACTTTTCTACTAAATTTTGGATATTTTTTAAAACATTCGCATAAAAATCATTACCAAAAACTTCGCTACGAGCTTTAAACAGCTCTTCACTATATTTTGTAGGTTTATAATTATTTATTAAATGGATATAACCTTTTTTAGAAAAATCATAACGATGATTATTACTACAAACCAAACTAATATTCCCTATACAAGACTCCGATAAACACTTTGGACAAAGGTATATTTCTTCTTGATTAAACTTCTTTATTACATTCTCTATTTTCATTAAAACGCCTCTATACTTTCTAAGTTTATTGTATCAAATTTCCTTCAATATTGATAGCAAAAAACGGCTAAAATATTAGAAAATTTCATTTTTTTCAGTTTTCTTCAAAACTTTATTTTTATTAACTAATTACCGATTTCATTCCACTATTTTAAAACAAAAAATGACGACACAATCCTTTAGAATATTTTTATCGTCATTATATTTATATATTAATATTTTTTATTATTTTATACGGAAGAGGCTCAGAAATCATGATTTCTGAAAAATTGATTTCGTCAAGTCAACCGCGTACAGTTCATTAGATATCTAAAAACCCTTCATAAAGCGAATTTAGATATCAGTAAACCACTACTTTCTATATAAACTTTTAAAAAATTTAAGATCTTTGTATTAGCTCTAATATATTAAAACCTTATTTCTTTTTTCGCTCTCTTAACTCTTTAAAAAAATTCTTCATCAGTATAGAGCACTCTTCTTCAAGCACCCCAGAGATAATCTTAGCCTGATGATTGAATTTATTCTCACCCACTAAATCAATGCAACTACCACAGCAACCATATTTAGGATCACTCGCACCATAAATAACATTTTCAATTCTAGCTTGAACAATGGCTCCACTGCACATAACACAAGGCTCTACAGTAGTATATAAATAACTATTATCAAGTCTCCAAAAACCTTGTTTCTCACAACTTTCTTTAATAACTAATATCTCTGCGTGGTTCAACGCCTGTTGATTTTCTTCTCGAGTATTATGAGCCTTCGCAACGACCTTATCGCCAATAACCAGCACGGCCCCAATCGGAACTTCCCCTTTAGCGTAAGCTCTCCGCGCTTCTTCTAACGCCATCTCCATATAATAAGAATGATCTTTCACACCACTACATCCTTCCACAAATGCTTTTTTCATTTTATTATATCATATTTAGAAATCAATAGGCTAGCAAGTTCTAAAATTATATATAACAATTAGATAGAAAAAGACTTAACAAAATTAATTTCAAAACTAATTTTATTAAGTCGATCCTCTTAATCCCTAGTGATTATTAAGCCAATAATATACATTTAAAAATATAATTATGGCTATAAACAAGAATGTCAGCATCCCTAGAACTATAGCGTGTATTTTCCTTTTGAAATATAGATATCCAATAAATTCTCTAATGAAGGCATTTAGCGTAAAATAGAATTTTGTCGGTGCTCCATAACCAATACATCTAAAACCTAAAGTTCTTGCTTGGACTAACGCTCGGTATACATGATAATAATTCGTCACCACAGCGAAACTTTTATCAGCAGGAATAAATTTCTTTGAAAAAATAATATTTTCTTCGGTAGAAGTTGATTTATCTTCTAAGATTATATCATTCTCATCAACCCCCTGCTCAAAAGCATAGTTTTTCATTGCAAAGGCTTCAGATACTACTTCATCAGGACCTTGTCCTCCCGACATGATTAGTTTACTTCCAGGATTAGCTTTATAAACATTTATCCCTTTTCTTATTCTACTAGCAAGAAGTGGTGTTACCCTCTCACCAATCAATCCTGCACCCAAGACTACCACATAATCAATCCTTCTCGGTAGAATATTAATGATATTTAGAACACTAGATACTAAGTAAGACATTGCTATACACAAGAAATACAATACTACTAATCCAACATAAGAATAAAGTGCACTCAATATTAGATTACCATAAGTATAGTCAGCAACGCGTGGCCAATATATAAAATAACCTACTAGAAAGAAAAACGTAGCTAGACTCAATAGGTTCCCAACCCTTAATCCTTCTCTTCTAATAAGCATAAATGAATTGTATAAAAACATAATTACTACTACAATTGGCAGTAAAGTGAATATTACCACCGCTATAACAAGTAATACTACACCCAAAGTATAAATAAACTTATTACCTGCTGCATTATTAGTGATAAATGCCATTACATAAAAAATAAAACTCAAACCTGTCGCTATAAAAAATATTCCTAGAAATAAATTTCTTCTATCTAAATACAAAACAAATAAAAATAGTAACAGAAATACTGCAAAAACTATAAACAAACCTATTACCATAAAAACCTCCTAACCTAATATATGTATAGTATAAATTATATTGTAAGCCTAGATACGTGTCAATTACAACTACAGTTTTCTCTTCTGTTCAACTCGCAATAAATATAAAAAACGAGGAATATTAGATCCGATTTAATCTCCGAATGTTACATTTTTAGTAACCTCTCGATTATAACACGATCTACTATTCCTCATATTATTTATTATTCAGTTCTTAGCGCTTCTACTGGGTCTTTCTTCGCAGCTATTCTCGATGGAATGATACTAGCTATAAGTGTTAGTACTAAACTAAGAGCTATTAATCCTATTGAGGCTTTAGCGTTTAATGATGCTGTAAAACTCTCCACTTCTAATCCCTTAGCAACAGCTCTACTAATAGGAATAGATAGAAGCATAGTCACCACTACACCTACAGCACCGGAAATAAATCCGATTAATCCTGCTTCCGCGATAAAGATTCTTGTAATATCTTTTTTTCGAGCACCGATTGCACGGAGAATACCTATTTCTTTCGTTCTTTCCACTACAGATACATACGTTAGTATACCTATCATAATAGATGATACAATTAATGAAATTCCCGCAAATGCCGATAAGATTAACGAAATTGTATTAATCATCTGTGACATAATTGTTGTCATCTGCTTCGCCATATCCGCATATGTGATACTATATTTATGATAATCTGAGCTGTCTGAACCATATTTCTCAGCCACTTTCTTATTGAAATTATTAATAACCTCAGCTATTTTATCACGATCATTGAAAGATTTTGGATAAAGCATAATTGCGCTTGGTGTAGATTTTCCACCTATTGTCGCAAGAATCTGATCTGCCATATCCGCATCAATCTTCTGACGCGTCGCCACATTTACAGTTTTATCCTTTTCTTGTGCAACTACAATATCAGATTTAGCCTCTTTTTCCAGCATCTTATTTTGCAATGATTTTGTATATCCGATTGTCATCTGAGGTCTAGTGAAACTATCTTTAGCTTTTAATATAGCCACTACTTTAACCTTAGTTCCTACATCATACATCTTAGTATCAACATCACGTGGAACAAAACCATCACCAATTTTTCTATAATAGTTATTATTATCTATAACGCTAAATTCTTTTCCAATAATATCTTCATACTTAACTTTTGAATTTTCATCAAAACCTAATGCTTTCAACGTAGCTTTATCGATTTCGTTATTTTTCGCAGTAAATAATACAACTTCATTATCACTAGGATATTCAAAATTATCTTTAGATGATTTTACCACTTCATATTGATTCATAATCATATTCTTATCTTCTGGCAATACCCCAAAAATACTATCACCTAATGCATCTTGATCTTGTTTTACAGCAATTACATCACCTTTTGCATTTTTAGTTAATGCCTGTATTGTATATCCTTGAGTAAATTCAATCGCAGAATAATAATCCTTCGCATTATTTTGAATATAGTTTATAAATGTTTCTCCATTCCCTAATGCATCCACCGAATACAAGTTTCTATGTACATCACGACTAGACTTCGGTACTAATTCTGAGCCATTAGAGTCTTTTTCTGAATTGTCATCATCAACACTAAGTCCGAAATTTACCTGATTTGCACTAATCATAATCGGCATCGATGATAAATTTTCGTTTTGCATCGTTTGAATATATTTATCCATTCCCGATGAAATAGATAATACTAGACCTATACTAATAATCCCTATACTGCTAGCGGCAACCGTCATAAACGTACGAAATTTCTTCGTAAGAAGGTTCTTAAAACTAGATTTAATTGCACTACTAAATGCCATTGCAGTTTTCTTCAAAGAAAATCCATTGTCAGTAATATCGTTAGTCACATACGGATTTGTATCTTCTTGAATCTCTCCATCTTTAACCCTTACTATTCTATCACTATATTTTTTCGCTATTTCTGGATTATGCGTTACCATTATAACCAACTTCGTCTTACTTATCTCTTTTATAAGTTCCATAATCTGAACACTAGTCTTACTATCTAAAGCTCCTGTAGGCTCATCAGCAAGAATAATCTTTGGATCAGTTACTAATGCACGAGCAATCGCCACCCTCTGCATCTGTCCTCCAGAAAGTTGATTAGGTTTTTTATACAGATGCTCCGCTAATCCAACATCTTCTAATACTTTCTTGGCCTTTTCATGGTTTTCTGAATTAGAATGCCCCGAGATAGACAAAGCTAATTTTACATTTTCAATAACACTTAAGTGAGCTATTAAATTATAGCTTTGAAAGACAAAGCCTATAGTCCCATTTCTATAACTATCCCAATCTCTATCTTTAAACTCTTTAGTAGAACGCCCCATAAGAGCCATATCACCAGATGTATATTTATCTAAACCACCTATAATGTTTAATAGCGTCGTTTTTCCACTTCCACTCGCACCTAAAATCGATACAAACTCATTTTCTCTAAAATGAATATTTACAGACTTTAGTACTGCTACTTGACTACCACCAGTATTATACTTCTTAACTATATTTTTAAGTTCTAACACTCTATGCCCTCCTAATTTATTATTAGACAAACTTAAACTTCTCACTACATAAAACTTCTCTTGTATGTAATTATAGCATACAATATATTCCCATTAAAAGAATACTCTCTTCTGGCAATACATGTATGCTACTTATTATAATAAATTACTAAGCTTTATATTTTTTAACCAAGTAAAAAGGTAAAACCGTAGAGGCAATTGCCGAAATAACTATTAAAACTAACGCTACTGTTGAACTAAAGAATCCACTAATAAATATAGCAACTCCACTAAAGGTCATAAGCAATGCATAGGCTCTAATCACTTTTTGCTCATTGACACCTTTTTCTAAACCAAAAAGATTAAAATTGTATTTCCCCCAAAATTCTTTTTTAGGCAGATAGTTACCAAGAATAATAAACACTATACCTATAACAAACGCTGTTAATTGTGTAACATTAAAATTATTATCTAAAGCATATGCTATTAATCCACCTTGAACTAGAACACTTATCAAAGGTACAATTCCCTTAATAATTAACGCACCCTTTTTAGGAGTTTTATCAAAGTCTACAACTAATGAAATTATAACCTGAACTATAGCAAAGAATATAGGAAGTTCGACAATCGCACGAGTTTTACTCACAAAATTATCAGACTCTCCTTTAGCATTGAAATGTACAGCTATTTGTTCAGGCAACACATTATAGTAGTACATCCCTATTAATATCGGTAATAAGCATATAGCAACTCCTAAAAACAAACTCTTTTTATCTACTCTCATCGTCTTTTCCTCCCAAACCATAAATCCATACCAGTACTTCTTCGAATACACTGGCATTCAACTCATAATATATAAAATTTTTATGCCTAGTTTCTAATATCAAACCCGCTTTTTTCAACTGAGTTAAATGATAAGAGACAGTAGCTCCTGTTAAATGAAATTCCGAAGCTAGTTCTCCAGCACTTTTCTTCTCTTCTTTCAACATTTCTAGTATATTTCTTCTTACTGGATCAGATATTGCTTTTAAAGTTTCACTCATCCCATTTATATCACCTCTTTTTATTGCATATCGCGAACTACAGTTCTATTTAGATATCTTTCTAAATAGATTATAACTCTACCTTATATTAAAGTCAAGAACTATTTAGAAAAATTTCTAAATAGTTCTTCTAATTATTATCTGCCTTTTTAAAAAATTAACTTTCACTATGATTCCTTCCTGAGACTTACTTTAGAAAGTTATCAATAGTTTTTTTATAATCTTATATTTTATAAATGCCATTATCTGTAAGTTTGCATATTCTAAATATTTTTACTTATCCTTTAAATCTCAACTTTTCTAATTGTATATACAAAAATAATTATGAGATAATATTTCTTCTATTTAAGGTTAATACGTCCCCTTATATTTGACAAATAGCTATAATTTGCTAAAATAAAATTGTAAACAGTTAGTAAGATAATTTTATCATTAAAATATTTTGGTATAATTAATATTATTTTATTTCTTTTCAATTATACTATTTGTTGCATTTGATATTAATTATTACTGAAATATCTATATTGTGAGAATAATTCAAATTAAATAAATTAGCCAATATTTCAAGAGTTGACTATTTTCCCAAATAATATATGGTATTGTTACATGAGTTAATAGGTAAGGAGATATATCTATATATCTCATGCAATCTATTTGATTGTTCTTAAAACTGTGGAAGACTCTTTCAACTTCCATTTTAACGACTATAATACTATAGTCATATATTTCCTTTCGGTTGTTAAATTTATTTAACAATAAACTTTTAATTTAATATCGGAAGCCATTCCGATTAATACTACAAAATAACAATTTACCCTAAATTTTTATTTTGTGTTCATATAACGAAAAGCGGTCCATTACGGGCCACTTTTTGTTTTTATGATCCTCAACATTCTACTAATCATTTTCTAAATAATACAAAAAAGAAGAAATAGGATTACCTCCTACTTCTTCTTTAATTTTTATATTAGTCGATTACAGAAACTTTTAAGAAGTTTGTTGTTCCAGCGTTACTTACTGAAGTGTTGATACCACCAGTGATTACGATAGCATCTCCTACTTTAGCATATCCTGAAGATTTAGCGATTCTTGCAGCAGTTAGTAACATTTCGTCTGTAGATTTAGCTTGTTCAGAGATTTGAGCATCAACTCCCCATACTAAGCTTAATCCACGAGCAACTTTTGCACTTGGAGTCACAGCTAAAATAGACGCATTTGGACGGTATTTAGAAATTAATCTAGCTGTTTTCCCTAATTCAGTATAAGTTACGATTGTGTGTAAGTCTAAGTTTAGAGCTGTGTATCCTACAGATACTCCAATTGCGTTTGTAATATCTTTAGTTACAACTTTTTTAGAACGTTCTTTTAAGATACGAGAGTAATCTTGCATTTCTTCAGTACGTTTAGCGATTGTAGCCATTGTACGAACTGATTCGATTGGGTAAGAACCCGCTGCTGATTCTCCTGATAACATGATTGCATCAGTTCCGTCGTAAATTGCATTAGCTACGTCAGATACTTCGGCACGTGTTGGACGTGGGTTTTTTTGCATTGAGTCTAACATTTGAGTAGCTGTGATTACAAATTTACCAGCTTCATTACATTTAGCAATGATATCTTTTTGCATAATTGGTACTTCTTCTGCTGGCACTTCAACACCAAGGTCTCCACGAGCGATCATAATACCATCAGATACTGCGATGATTTCATCAATGTTATCGATAGCTTCTTGACATTCGATTTTAGGGATGATTTGAACGTGTTCACATCCTTCTTCTTTAAGGATACGTCTAACTTCTAGTACGTTTTCTTTTGTACGAACGAATGAAGCAGCAACGAAGTCAATATCTTGTTTACATCCGAAACGAATATCCTCTTCATCTTTTGGAGTGATACCTGGTAATTTTGTAGATACACCTGGTACGTTAACTCCTTTTTTGTTTTTAAGTACTCCACCATTTTGAATAGTAGTGTAGATTAATCCACCTTCAGCATCAACTTTGTTTACTGTTAATCCGATTAATCCGTCGTCAAGTAAGATTGTATCTCCAGCTTTAACGTCATGTACTAATTCACCATAAGTGATTGAGAATTTTTCTGTTGTTCCAAGAACTTCTGTCATAGAAACGATAACATCTTTTCCAGTTTCTAACATGATTGCATCATTTTCCATGTTGTGAGTTCTGATTTCAGGACCTTTAGTATCTAAAAGGATAGCTAAGTTAGTTCCTGTTGCTTCTCTAACTTCTTTGATTGTTTGAATTCTTGCACCGTGCTCTGAGTAGTCACCGTGTGAGAAGTTAAGACGACAAACGTTCATCCCTAACTCTACCATTTGTGTTAATGTTTCTTTAGCTTCAGACTTAGGTCCAATAGTACAAATAATTTTTGTTTTTTTCTGTATCATAATATACCTCTTAAATTTTAATCTTTTATTATTTTAACTTATTTTCAATTTATTTTCAAACATTTCCCTAAAAAATAGTTGATTTTAAGAAAGAAAACATTTTCATAATTAACAATTAGATTGAAAGTTGTTTAGACACATCATAGATAGATAAGTCGACATTGTGAACATCACCAAATACATCTTCAAATTTAGTACTTACAAGTTTATTATTTTGGATACCTACAGCACGCCCTGATTCACCAGCTAATAATAATTGAACAGCGTAGTTACCTAGTCTTGAAGCTAGTACTCTATCTTGAGCCGATGGAGTTCCACCACGTTGAATGTGCCCTAAGATAGTAGCTCTTACTTCTTCACCAGTACGTTCTTTTAATTCTTTAGCTAAGTCTTGACCACTCATAACACCTTCTGCTAAAACGATGATTGAGTGTTTTTTACCACGATCTTCCCCTGCTTTAATACGAGCAACTACTTCATCTATATCTTCTTTTTTTTCAGGGATTAGAAGACTTTCACTTCCTCCAGCGATACCAGCAAATAATGCTAAGTCTCCTGCGTTACGTCCCATAACTTCAATAATAAATGCACGCTCGTGACTTGATGCAGTATCACGAACTTTATCAATTGCGTCTACGATAGTGTTAAGTGCAGTATCAAACCCAATTGTGAAGTCAGTACAGCAGATATCGTTATCGATTGTTCCTGGTACACCTATAGTTTTAATGTTCATTTCATTACTTAAAGCCATAGCTCCACGGTAAGAACCGTCTCCACCGATTACTACTAATCCATCAATTCCTAAAGCTTCTAAGTTTTTAATAGCACCTTTTCTAACTTCTGGGTTAGCAAATTCTGGTAGACGTGCTGAATAAAGCATCGTACCACCACGGTTAATGATGTTACCAACATCTCCTACTTCAAGTTTTTTAATGTTGTTTTCAACTAATCCTTTATATCCTTGATATACTCCATAAACTTCTAATCCATTATAGATTGCTGTTCTTACAACGGCACGCACAGCTGCGTTCATTCCTGGTGCATCCCCACCACTTGTTAAAACTGCGATTTTTTTCATGTAGTCTTACCTTCCTCATAATTTTATTAATTATTTTTAAATTTACCTATCAACAATATCATATTTTTGAAATTTTTTCTAGTAAAAACAGAATTTTGTTTTATTTTTGTTCGATTATTTTTGTTTTTTTACTTATATGTGATTTTGATGCGTTTTCCAGGGAATTTTTCCAAAAATTTCTGAACAAACTCATGTTCGTTATTTATTGTAATCGTTTTTCCTTTTGTAGAATCATTATCAAGCAAGGCTATCACCTTAACTCTTCCAGCATCAACCTTATATTCACTTAAAAGCTCTAATATTTCTTTATCAATAATTGTATAGATAGTTTTTATATTAGTTAGGCAGTATTCTCTATAATTTCTTAAACTAGCAATTTTTTCTAAAATGTACTGTTCTCTACCATTACGAAGTTGTTTTTTCAAAGTCATAACAGCGAAACTTCCTGCTTTTATAAATACATTAGCATACTTGAATACACTTGGAAAAACAGTAACATCATAATCATTTTTTCCATCGTTAACTGTTAAAAATGCCATATAATCGCCATTTTTAGTTCGTATCTCTTTTCTCGTTATGATTTCTACATAACTATCGCTAACTTCACCACCAATGTATTGTAGTGGTAAATAAGAATACTTCTCTTTTTCTACTTGGACTGGATGTTTTAAGAAGTATGTCCCTGTGACTTCTTTTTCCATTTGGATTTTTTCTGTGATTGAATAGTCTTCTATCTCTTCTACCTTTAATGTTAGACCACTTTCTGCAGACAACGCAACACGTACATTATTTATAAACTGCCTGTTATCTGAATAATAATCATTTACCTTTTTCATCAAAGTAGCTCGGTTATAACCAAAAGTATCTAACGCGCCAGCCTTAACCAGTGAAACTGCAGCTTGATAATCAACCTTCTTATTCATACGTTTCAAGAAATCATCTATGTCTAGATAAGGTCCAAAATTAATTCTGTCTTGAACTATTTCATAACCACTTCTATAACCAACATTTTTTATCGCAGTCAATGCAAAAACAATATCATTTTTAAAAACTCTAAAATTAGCTAAACTTCTATTAACATCAGGTTTTACTAAATTAATACCTAGATTCATAAGCTCTTGCTTGTATTCATTTATTTTCTTCTCACTGCTTATTACGTTATTTAATAAAGCTGTCATAAAATGCTTAGTATAGTAGACTTTTAAATATGCTAAACGGTAAGCTAGCATACTGTATACTACCGCGTGACTCTTATTAAAACCATAATTCGCAAAGGTAACAATAAGATCAAAAAGTTTCTCGGCGACTTTTATATCGTAGCCAGCTGCAACACTTTTCTCTACGAAGATTCGTCCATAATACTCTAGGTCTTCTTTTTTCTTCTTACTTACCGCCCTTCTCATATTATCCGCTTCATTGAGGCTCATATGGGCGAAGTTCACCGCAATCAACATAATCTGTTCTTGATAAACAATTACCCCATAAGTATCCTTTAATATTTTCTCTAAATGCGGATGTGGATATATCACTTGCTCTTCTTTATTTTTCCTACGTACATAGACTTCTATTTGAGCCATTGGTCCCGGTCTATAAAGAGCATTCATAGCGACAATATCATTAAATTCAGTAGGTTTTAGTAGATTCAATTTCTCCTTCATTCCACTTGATTCAAACTGGAAGATACCTTCTGTCTTACCTTTTGCAAATAATTCATAGACCTTAGGATCTTGATAATTTATCTTTGTTATATCAAATGCCGGATTCTCTTTTCTAATTTCTTCGACAATACTCGATACCATAGTCAGATATCTAATACCTAAGAAATCTATTTTTAATAAACCAACACTCTCTACATCATCCATCGTCCACTGAGTTAAGTACTTCGTCATATTCGATTCAGCTAAAGGTGTATAGTTAACCAATGGTTTGTCATCACTTATTACTATACCGGCTGCGTGTACCGATGGATTTTTCGGTAAATGCTCTAAACTTAGCGCTATACTAAACCAACGCTTATTAATATTACTTGTATTAATAAACGTTCTTAATTCTTCTGATATTTCATAACATTCTTTTAATGTTCTTGTAGAGCTAATATTACTACTAATAAACTTCAGAGTTTGTTCGTCAAACTGCAATATTCTCGCCGATTCTCTAGCTGCACTTTTCGATTGAAATGTTGTAAAAGTAATAATCTGCGCTACCTTATCAGAACCATATTTTTCTTCCACATATTTTATGACTTCATCACGTCTGGTGTCTTGGAAGTCTATATCTATATCAGGCATAGAAATACGCTCTTTGTTTAAAAATCTTTCAAACAGAAGATTGTATTCCAATGGATCCGCTTCTGTTATATCTAGTAAATAACATACTAAACTCCCAGCAGCACTACCACGTCCTGCACCTACTAATATACCATTATCTTTGGCATACTTTACAAAATCATAAACAATTAAGAAATAGTCGTTGAAGCCCATCTCATCGATAATCTTAAGTTCATAACTATATCGCTTTTGATACTGATATAAATCTTTACCTATTAACTTTTCCTTAACACCTTTTTGAACTAAGTAATGCAAGTACTCTTTAGAAGACAACTTTTCGAATATCTCTTCTTTTTCTCCGTAGATATACTTAGGCAAATGATATCCCGAAAAATTCAATTCATATTCACAGCTATCTATTATTAATTTTTGATTAGCAAATGATTTTTCGAAAATAGCATATAACTCTTCATCCCCTAGAGCTAAGATTTCTTCAAAATCCTTTTTTTCTCTGACAAAGTCATCTCCTGAGATAGTCGTAAGTCCCTGTATATTAAGCTTTTTGTTATCGCGAATAGCACGACTAACAATAACTTGCTGATAGTGCTCTTTATTTAGGTAGAAACTTGGTTTAGTATAAACAATATTATCATAATCACTATAAAGACCTACCTGGAAACTCTCATTAAAACCAAAATAAAAATCATACTTACTTAGTAAATTTTTTAAATAGGAGAATTCCATACTATCCCTAAGTTCATCTACAACAGTCAAGACAAAGTCTTCTCTGTAATCAATCATATCATTAGCAAAATCTTCTACAGTCCACTCTTCTCCATTCATAAACTTCGTCGAAATTTCTAATAATTTATAAAACATCTTCTCCGTTTTACACAGTAAATTAAATTTTAAAAGCCCTATTCCATAGCCTAAGTTAACTTCTAAACCTTGAATTAAATTTATTCCTACCTTTTTAGAAGCTTTATAAGCTTTAATAGCACCGTACATATTCGGATCTACGATAACTACTGATTTCTGATTATCTTTAGCTAATTTTGAAAACAGACTCTCATACTTAATTGTACTATTCAATAAGTCATATGCACTATGTACTTGCATATTGTAATACATACTAATATCCTCCTTTCTTCGTTATTTTATATTACCTATAAGATATTATCCGCAAAGTGGATTATACTCATCCTCATCTGATGAACAACCCATGTTTTCTCCATGGTTTTTGCTCGCTTCATTGAAGTAACGATATACTCTCTTATTGTCATCACCCATAAAATAAATTGGATTGAATTGAATATATTTCATATTTCCTTCTTCATCTAGAAGATTTTCACAAACAACTCTTCGTTTTATAGATGCTACAAAATTCGTGTATTTTCCATATTCAGAAGTACTTTCAACTTTACACTCAAGCGATAATATACATTCATCCATAACCGGAGCATCGATATATTTTGCCGGATCATATGTCATATCAGCCATGCCAATTTTATTCTGACCTGAATGGAATCCAGCAATCTCCACCTTACTAAGTATTTGTTGACAAGGTACGTTAACAGTAAACTCACCATATTCTTTAATATTATCTACAGCGTTACTATCTGTTGTGAGACCAACTGTAATCATATCTCCTAATGAATACGATGAGCTACAAGCTGTCACATTGTACTTCCATTTTTTATCCTTATAGCCAATTAATATTACAGGAAATCCGTAATATAACTTACTGGTTTTAGTTTCTAATTTCATCTTCGTCTGTCCTTTTTCTTATTTTCCTTTTATATTTAACCTTCCCTATTTTTTTATCTTTTCGCTATAAAAGCTAATGTCTTTTCATCTGAATTCTCTTCGTTATATTCGAAACCATCAAATTTGATCTGTTTCATTTCATCTACCGAAGAAACTTTATTTTTTACAAGCTCAGTTAAAAACTTACCTCTAGCTTTTTTCGATATTGTAGAGTGCACTTTTAGCACCCCTTCTTTTTCTTCCATAAAGCTAAGTCTAATAAATCCATCCCTCTGTTTTTTTGAAAATACTTCTTCAAATTCACTAGAAAGTAATGACACGACTAATTTTTCACCCTTGATACTCTTATCATAATCTTCACGCCAGAAGTTTTTCAATGACTGACTTGATATTTTGATATTTTGTAAAAAGTCTAATCTATGCTCTTGAATTAAATCATAAGCACCTATTACACCATATAAAGATGTTGTAATAAAAACATTTTCTTTTATATATTTCTTATCAGTCTCATCAAAACCAGCACGATCTATATTTCTATACATTAGACCATTAAATAGCTCCAATGCCTCAAAACTTTTTGCTGTTTTGTTATTTATTTTTTCCCAACGAGAAAATTCTTCCACAGCCTTCTCATCTTTGATTTTGTAGACCTTCGCCAAGTCTTCCACACTTAATTTAGCTATTTCACTTACTATTTCAGTACTTTTGTCGCTCAGACTTATCTTTTTATGAGGAATAGCCTTCTTGTTTAATTCTTTGGCTGTTGGTATTAAGATTTTCATCATTATTCCTCTTCTTCAGGTAATTCTAAGAAACTATTTTCTATTAAACTTTCAACTTCCATTAATACAAAGTTGTACTCTGTTGCTTCTACAGCTGGATCAATAATTAATGTATTAAAGTAACCTACTACGAAATCACGGTTAGCGATTTCTAGTTTAAACATATATTCACTGATTTCATCTACTAAAAACGCTGTTTCTTTAAGCACTTTGTCTTCATAAGTGTTAGCGTAGTGAACTGTTTCTAAAAGTCTGCGGATTTCTAAGTCTGCGTGCTCTTTAGCAAAACGATCACGAATGTGTTTTGCAAGTTCCTCAGCTTTAAGGTCTTCTGTATTAATATTTTCTTTTTTTAGTACGTCTTTCTCTTCTAATTTTGCTAATAATACTGTTAAAGATTGGTGTAATGTATTCATTTAATTTTCTCCTATATTTACAATAAATTTTTTAAAACTTCCTCTATATATTTTATAAGAAAAACATGAAAAACGCTAATAATACGCTACATACATAACTACGCTAGATTCCAAAGAAATCTATATTATGTACTGTTATTTTATTAGTGTAGTAGAACTGACTAGAACTAAATACTACTAATGAAAATTACAACATAAATAAATACAGTTCTCTCTCTATATTGTTTTGACAGCGTTTTCTATAAATGCTATAATATAAGTAAGATATAGTATATATTTTACTATACATTTAACATTATTATAAGATAGTTTTGCTATAAAAAAAATTTATAATTAATAATATAAAGAAAAATGATTTAAAAAATTATGAAATTGATTATGGGGATTTAAAATATAAAGATTTAATTTCGGGAATTTTTAAGAGGGAGGTCATTATATGAGTAACGAAGATAGATTAAAAATTATAATAGTATTATTAATAATACTTATTATGACAATAATTTTTTGTACAATAACTATAATTGAAAAACTAGACTTAGTACAACACTCTCCAAGTCTAGTAAGAATTGTAGGATAAAGTATGTCTTTAAAGCACTTAAAATCGGGAGCGACTCAAAAATCGTGATTGTAGAGTAACAAGATTTTGTCGAGTCAACCCCGATTTTATTGTATGGTATAATATAAATGAAATAATTATTCGAGGTGAAGTATGAAAAAATATGTAATGGCAATAGATCAAGGCACTACTAGTTCTAGAGCTATAATATTCAATAAAAAAGCAGAAATAATAACAAGTAGCCAAAAAGAATTCCCTCAGATTTTCCCTCAATCAGGTTGGGTTGAACATGATGCTAATACAATTTGGAATTCAGTACAATCGGTTATTGCAGAAGCATTTATCGAAAGTGGTATAAAACCAAATCAAATAGATAGCATTGGAATTACAAACCAACGCGAAACTACTGTCATTTGGGACAAAAAGACTGGACTACCTATTTATAATGCAATAGTTTGGCAAAGTAGACAAAGTGCTGATATAGCTAATAAATTAGTAAACGATGGTTATAAAGATATGATTCATCAGAAAACTGGTTTAGTCGTCGATGCCTATTTCTCTGCGACTAAAATACGTTGGATATTAGATAATGTACCTGGTGCACAACAACGTGCCGAAAATGGAGAATTACTATTTGGAACTATCGATACATGGCTAATTTGGAAACTTACAGGTGGAAAAACTCACGTTACAGACTACACAAATGCAGCTAGAACAATGCTATTTAATATTAAAGACTTAACTTGGGATAAAGAAATTTTAGAAATTCTAAATATACCAAAATCCTTATTACCAGACGTTAAATCCAACTCAGAAGTATACGGAAAAACTATAGATTATCATTTCTACGGGGGCGAAGTTACAATAAGCGGACTAGCAGGTGACCAACAAGCAGCACTTTTCGGGCAACTTGCCTTCGATAAAGGAATGATAAAAAACACATACGGCACAGGTTCGTTCATCATAATGAATACAGGTGAAACTATGGAACTTTCAAAAAATAATCTATTAACTACTATAAGTTTTGGAATTAATGGAAAAGTTTATTATGCTCTAGAGGGTTCAATCTTCATCGCCGGCAGTGCAGTTCAATGGTTAAGAGATGGATTACGTCTAATTAAAAAGTCATCTGAAACACAAGTGTTAGCTTACAACTCTAAAAATAATAACGAAGTATATCTAGTACCTGCCTTTACAGGATTAGGTGCTCCATATTGGAATCCAGATGCTCGTGGAACTATCTTCGGCTTAACACGTGCTACTACTAAAGAAGATCTAGTGAAGGCTACATTGCAGTCAATTGCCTACCAAGTACGTGATATAATCGATACTATGAAAATCGATGCTAAGGTAGAAATCCCCCTTCTTAAAGTTGATGGAGGTGCTGCAAACAATGATTATCTATTAGAATTCCAAGCTAACATCCTAGGTGTTAAAGTTGCACGAGCTGAAAACTTAGAAACTACGGCTTTGGGGGCGGCATTCCTAGCAGGACTAGCCACTGGATATTGGGAAAGCTTAGATGAGCTTAAGAATCTAAACACTGCAGGAAAACTATTTGTTCCTACGATGGAAAAAGAAGAACGCGAAAAACTTTACAAAGGTTGGAAACGTGCAGTAAAAGCTACACAGATTTTTGCGGAAGAATAGAATATCAAAATACGAAAAGATTGCTTAGAAATAGTCTTAAAATAATACTTTAAAATCACCTTATTTTCTTTGAAACCTAGTCTGTCTTCTGCTATAATCAAAGATGGAGAGAGAAGTTAGGGGGTATAATACTCCCGATAAAGATGGTGGCTACTTTTCTATGGAAGGAGATGGTGCTTATGCTCATAAGTAACAAAATCTGGACGAAAGGAGTAGCAAGTTGTCTGCATATGAAATCATACAAACGATTATTGGAATTAACCTTTTGATTGTTACAATAGTTGGTGTATGCATCTCAGCATTAAAAAAAGACAATAAAAAATAACCATCTTTTATATACTTTGACAGGTTAAGATGATTATTTTTTAATAACACTTAATTAGAGTCACCGTCTTTAAAACGGCTCTCTCTTTGATAATTTTATTCTAACATAAATCTAAATATAAATCAAAAGTTTTGTTAGATAATATATACAACATCTTATTTTCAGAATTCAATAACTTTAGAAAAACAACAGACCTCAAGATTCAAGTGATTTTTGAGGTCTATTACTTATAAATATAACTTCAACTACTTCCCTAATTTAGAAAATTGGCTTAATAATGCATCAGCATCATTAGAGTTGTCACTCTTAATTAATCCTGTATCTGTTTTTCTAAATAAAGCATTAAAAATTATTAATTTTTCTTCCTTATCTACTTCTTTTCCATCTTGAATTAATGCTTGATAAAATCTTGTTAAAGCTGCCTTTTGTTCATATTCCATAGACATATGTTGACTTGAAACTATAATTTTAATAATAATTCTTATAATATATATTAAGAAGGATATTAATGCAACATAGATAAAAGATTTTGAAATAAATGGTATTTCCTTTACTGTTCCTTGCAAATAATCGTGAATACTGATAACAAAATAACCACTCGATACTAACAACCCTATTATAAAAAACAATAAGCCACCCATCCACCATCTTGATTTTATCCTATATTTTGCTGCTCTACTCTCCCATAACGTTTCAGGAGCCTCTAACTGCAATTTACTTTTGTAAGTCTCTTCTAATGTCTCTATTTGTTTTTCTTTATCATCTCTCCACTCATTAATTTTTGTCTTAAATTCATCTATTTCATTTTTATGTTCATCGAATAAATTAATAATATCTTTATCTTTTTCTTCAATAAGATTAGTTGTTTCTTTAAATTTGTCATTAATTTGTGAATCTATTTTCTCTACTTTTTCACTTACTGGTTTCACAACCTCTTTTTGGAAATCTTTAAAAGGTAAGTCTTCTTTTCTTATCTCTTTATTCAAGACAAATAATGCTGGAATAAAGTTATAATTATACCTACTATTCAAATAACTCCCCAGTTGACTCTTATCTTTTTCTATAGATACATAATTTAAAATTGCATCAGATAAGTCGTCTTCTGCCCAACTATTTAGATAATAATCAATAAACATTCGAATCATAGCTATTCCACTATCTTTATCTGTAGGACTATCTATATTCAATGTATATAACCTTAACTCTTCTGATAGTAACTTATAGCTACTTGTAATATTATTGTATATAAAAGTATAAAGTTTTTCCTTTGTAAGTTCATCTTCCTCTTCCAAATAATTTTTAAGATCTTTTATACTTTCATGCCATACATTCCAAATATTGCGTATTTCTATACACATTTCTGATTCTAAACTTTTTTCTTCCCAGTACTTTAGATTAGATTCAATTATACTTTCAAGTTCAGAGAATGTTATCTCTTCATCCTTGTAATCTATACTGTAATTCTCATTTGAAATCTTAAACTTAACATATTTGTCAATAAAAATAGAAATCTGTGAACTATTATTTTTCGGCATAAATACTCCTTACCTTATCTAAAATTTTATCCTTCTATCAACGCTCGTTCTTCTACAGTTATACCATAGATATCGTAGACATAACTATCAATAGCATAATCTGTATCTAGAATTTCTTCGTTTAAATCTTCTATCTTTTCTCTTAATTCTAATTGCATTTCATAATTTTTATCATTAATTGCTAATTCTAACAATTTATTTAGCTTAAATAATTTTTCCTTACTCTCTAACATTTTATCAGCTAGATTAGTAAGGTATTCTTCTTGTTCTTGGGTTGGGACTATGATAGGGAGTTTTTTCAAGTACTCTTTATTATATTGAAATCCTGAGCTACTTAAAATTATTCCAGCATAAAATGTTTTGTATGCGAACTCAATAAATCTTGAATTTAATAGTGCTAAAATATACTTTATACTTTCTCCTAACAACATAAATGCTGTCTTATCTATAATAAAACCATCATTATCGAGAAAAAAACTAGCGCCAGTTACTGTTTCACCATAAATAATTTTTTGATTTTTAAAATCATTTAAATATGCACAATTTCTTAAATTATATGGTGTTTTCCCTTTATCACTTCTTTTACTTAATTTTGGTTCAAATGAATTTAAATGCTCTTTTACAAAAATATAATCATCTATATTTATCTCTGATATTTTTTCTATACCAATTTTATAGCCATTATGAACATTAATTAAGTATAAATCTGCATAATTTTTACTATATCTATTTATGTCACGACCTCTTAGTAAAGGTACTAATATTTCTTTATTTTTACGATCTTTTTTTACTAGTTCATCATATTTTTCTTTATCGATTATAAATGCATCATTTAAACCAGTTTTTATTCCATAATTGATTTCTATATTCCAATCTCCAAGTGGTTTACCAATAGTATCTATTTTTTCTTTTACTTTTAATAGCCTATTATCCAAGAAGAGATATCCATCTTTACTAAAATTACTTTGACTAGTTTCAAATATTTTATTATCTTCTTCAGTTAAGACTATTCTAACTTGGGTATTTTGACGATTTACTTTTTTGGTTATTATTATATTAGTGTTAACCTCCGCATCAGAAAATTGTTTCATACTTCCATGGTCTTCAATTTCAATTATAAAATACTTATTTAATAATTGCCGTACATTAGTGCCATACTTCGCTCGAAGCCATTTATTAGAAGTAATATAACCTAAAATTCCACCACTTCTTAGAATATTGATTCCTAACTCATAAAAATAACAATACAAGTCTGCAGTTCCCATGAAAGTTAAATACTTTTCTTCTAATACATGTTTTACATCTTTTAATCGTTCTTGTTTTACATACGGTGGATTCCCGATGACTACATCGAAACCACCTTTTACGAAGACTTCCAAAAACTCTTCTTGAAAATCAAATTCTGTAATAGAGTTCCCACTCTTAATATTATCATCTAGATTTGTTAAAGGTTTATCATTAGTTAATGTTCTAAGCCATAGTGACAATTTGCTTATCTCGACACTCTCTGGATTTAAATCAACACCATATAAACATTTGATTAAATATTCATTCTCAAGACTGGCATCATACATCTCATCACCATCGAAAAGTTCTTGCGTACGCCCTTTAAGATCGGCTATACGATCATTAATTTCATCAAGTTCTTTTTTCAAGTAATCATATGCTGCAATTAAAAATGCTCCAGATCCACATGCAGGATCTATAACTTTAATATTCAATACTTTACTACGATATTCACGCCAAAAAGTCAGGTGTTTTTCAGCTTTAGCACTTAAACCTCGTTGTGTTTCAATACTTTCATCAGTTAACTCTGGTAATTTTTCAAAACCTAATTCTAACTTTTTATCATTAAGATATTCTCCGATAGATTTTTCAACTATTCCTCTAGTTATACGACTAGGTGTATAGAACACACCGTCTTTCTTTCTCTTACCTTTTTTCTTATCAGTCTCGATACCTAAAGCATCATTTTTTAACTCTTCTAAATCACTAATACTCTGTTCAAAGATACGTCCAAGAATATTCTCATCGACATCAGTATTAAAATCATAGTCTGCAAGTGTTATTAATTCTGTGAATATGATATCGTCTAACACTAAATCATCTAATATCTCATCATATTTGAACAATCCACCGTTGAATTTATTAATTCCTTTTTGCTTATTCCCTTTATCAATATTCCTACACAACATAGTAAATAATTCATGTTTTGTTACATTCTCATTAGAACTAAGCACCATAGTTTTATAACTATTCGCTGGTATTATGTTTTTATCTTCACAAAAGGCTATGAATAAAAATCTATCTAAAAGTTTCTGTGATTTTTCAATAAGAACATCAGCATTATATGTTCTATTATCTTCTATGACCTGTGAAACTATTTTACTTCGTATCGTCTTATACCTAGTATAAAATTCACGCTCAATTTTTTCTTCTTCTTTAATTTTTAAATTTATTAAGTTTTCTAGTTTTCTATCAAGAATATTTTCTTTTGATAATAAATACAAGAACCTTTTTAACTCAAAATCATCTTCGAGATCTTCAATATAAAATCTCTCGTATTGATTTTCATCATTCTTATCATATAAACGAATCTCATTGAAATTACTTATTAAAACCCAACGACAATTCCCTCCAAATTTAGGAGCATATCCAAATCCTTGTTCTACGGGTGTTCTCTTATCACCTACGCGGTTTTGTTTTTTATCTAAATCATAATATTTAAAATCTTTTAACTCAACTACAGCCATAACTTTTGATTCATTAGAATTGAATTCTCCTAACACTATATCAGGTTTTTGTCCATCCATATCGGTTTTTCTTTCTAATTCATATTCCCAAGTTTCATTAAAGCTGTTTTTATATCCTAGAGTTTTCTCAAAAACCTCAGTAGCAAATCTAGCTTGTAATTGTTCTTCATTGTAATCTTTTATTTTTCCCGATTTAATGAAATTAATAAAATCTTGTATCTTCGCTTTTTTCTCCGACAGTTCCTCTTTACTAATTTCAAAACTCTCTAATTTGTACTCAATAAAACTTTCCTTAAATATTCTATTATACTTTTTTCTTATTCTATTCATCTCTTATCTCTAAATAATCTTTCAACTAACTATTTGATTCTAGTTAATTTATTTTAATTATTCCCCTTCTTTCGATACTTTTACAATATCTATTACGTTTACTATTATATCATATTTTCTGTACATAAAAAAAGACACGTAATAGTAAGTTATACTTTCTTGAAATAAAATTTTCACAGTGATATAATTGGAGTTATAGGTGAAAACGTTTGCCTTAAATTGTTAAACTATCAAAGTTGCAATTTTTATAGAAGAGGTGATTTTATGAAGATAAATAATTTTACAAAATGTACACTAGCTGTTGCATTGGGCTTTGGGCTTAACTCCCTTACTGTTACACAAGCAGCAGATAACAATGTAGAAACTCCAGCAAGTAACAAGATAAACAAAAGTTTTATCGAGCAGTTTCCTTTCGCTGAAAAATTCACAGATAAAGATGGAATTACAGCCGTAAGAATGAAGAGTCCCGACGTACCTTTAGTTAACAAAGAAAAGGGTTATTCTAAAGAAGTTGTTAGGGTCATCAACTACAAACAAGGAGCAGCTGGGACTGTAATTAACAGAATTTATCAATATGTTAGATTCTACGGCGCACCTGTACACGAGGTTCCAAAAGACTCTCCAGTTAATGATGTACCAGAATACAATGGTGGCGCTAATCCTATTGACCCACCTATTTTGGAAAAACCAGAATATAACGGTGGGGCTAACCCTATTGATCCACCTATTTTGGAAAAACCAGAATTAAATTTTGAATATAAACTTATCGAACCACCTGTATTTGAAAAACCAGAATATAACGGTGGGGTTAACCCTATTGATCCACCTATTTTGGAAAAGCCAGAATTAAAAGTTCCAAATACTCCGGAAAAACCAAAAACAGATACTCCTAACAACATACCTAAACCAAATCCAAAAGAGAACAACCCACAAAATAACAATAAAGTTCTCCCAAATACAGGTTTAGAAACAAATTCAAGTTTAGCTATCATCGGAACTTTAGCTTTATCAATTATTGGACTTGCAATTTTAAAACGAAAAAATAATCAATAATTCTTTTTTACTTATTTACTCAGTATCAGAAAAGAAGATTATAAGATAGCCTCCTCGCCTTTGATGAATTTCATTCTTATAATCTTCTTTTAATTTTCTTATCCCAATAACTCTTCGTATAATTTTTTATCTAAATCTTTAAACACATTAAAAACTACTTTTAGGTCAGCAGTAGGATTTTCTCTAAGAAATTTCCTGACTTCAGCTACCGCTATTTCAGCAGCAAGATCATTTGGAAATCTAAATTCCCCCGTGCTTATACAGCAAAAAGCAATGCTCTTAAGATTATTCTCTAAAGCAATTTTTAAAGAATTTCTATAACATGATGCAAGAAGTTCCTTATCATCATCTTCAACAATACGATATATTATTGGCCCAACCGTATGAATAACATGTTTAGCTGGTAAATTATAGCCAGCTGTTATCTTAGCTTGCCCTGTTTTTTCAAAACTTCCTTGTGCTTTCATAACATCATCGCACTCTTTTCTAAGTTGTAGTCCTGCTTGCGTGTGAATGGCATTATCGATGCATCGGTGTAGAGGAATTAAACATCCTAATAGAGCCTTGTTTGCCGCATTAACTATAGCATCTACTCGTAGTGTTGTAATATCACCTTGCCATAGGTAAATATTCTCATCAATTTCAGTTAAATCTTCTAATCTTGTTATTCCTTTAGCATCTAGAATCTCTTGTAGATACTCATCTTGAACTTCATAAAATTCACTCGGTAACTCCGATACTTTCCATGTGTTCATCAATGATCTGAACAAATCTTTCTTTTCTTGTTCCGTTTCTGGTATTTCTATTTCTGAATTTAGTGTTTTTATTAAATAATCTAGTTTTTCCATGTTGTTCTCGCTTATTATATTATTTAGTCAATACTATAATACTACTTTATAAATAAACTAGCAATTAAAAGTTTTGAAATCCTACCCTCCATCTTTTAATTTTCCAAACTATACTAAAGTGTGATAAAATAGAAACTAATTAAAAAATATAGTTATGGCGGAGGTAGAATGAAATATTTAACTAGTGAAGAAGTAACTAAAGCGAAAAAAAATATTAGTGAAATAAAACCTTATAAGACTACAAAAGAGATTATCTTTTCTAATATTTTTACTTTTTTCAATGCTATGAACTTATTCTTAGCAGCATTTATAGCTACAACACTTAGATTTGAAAATATGTTGTTTTTAGGTGTAATTACTATAAATACTGCCATCGGTATCTTTCAAGAAGTTCGTTCAAAAAATGCCCTCGAGAAATTAAGTTTACTGGGTAGAAGTAAATACCGAGTAAACCGTGATAATGAAATAATAAATATAGATTCTGAAGAAATCGTCCTTGGAGAATATCTACACCTAAATCTTGGTGATCAGGTTCCTGTTGATGCCGAAATTATTGAAGGTAGTATCGAGGTCGATGAATCGCTATTAACTGGTGAAAGTGATAATATCTTTAAGACTATTAACGATAAAGTAATGAGTGGTAGTAACGTGGTTAGTGGTAGTTGTTTAGTAAGAGCTATTGCTGTCGGAGAGGATAGCTATATTAATAAGCTTGCTAAAAGTACTAAAGAATTTAAAAAATACCCATCTAAACTGCGTGACTATATGGATAAAATCTTAAAAGTTATATCTATTCTATTAGTTCCTGTCGCAATTATGCTATACATGCGTGGTGCTAGTTTGGGACGTGGTTATGTAGAAATAGTCTTGCGAAGTGCTGGAGCTTTAGTGGGTATGATTCCAGAAGGTTTAATCCTTCTTGTCAGTGTTTCTCTTGCAGTTGCTGCGATGAAGCTTGCTAAAAAGAAAGTTCTAGTTCAAGAATTATACTGCGTGGAAACTCTTGCCAGAGTAGATGTTCTTTGTTTCGATAAAACAGGAACTATCACTACGGGTAATATGAATGTTGTAGAAATTGATGATGAAGTTGCAGAAAAATTATCAAGTTACCTTGCATATTTTGATGATGAAAATGCAACATCTAGAGCTTTAAAGAATCATCTAACATGCAAAAAACAATGGGATGTAGAAGAATTAGGAGCTTTTTCTAGTAAAAATAAATATTCATTTATAAAGTTAAAAAACGGTGGAACGTATTTCTTCGGAGCATATGAATTTTTAGGCTTCGCATCTGAAATGGATGAATATTACGAGAATCTGAAAAAAGAAGGTTATCGAATTTTATCGCTAGCCTATACTGAAGACAGTACAAACATCCCTACTAATATGAAACTTGTAGGACATGTAGTTCTATCAGATGAAATAAAAGAAAACACAAAAGAAACATTCAAATACTTCGAATCACAAGGTGTTGAAGTGAAAATAATCAGTGGAGATAATCATATAGCCGTGTATGGTGTCGCTAAGAAAGCTGGTTTCAAAGAAGATGCTAAGGCTATTGATATGACTAAAGTAACTGAAGAGGACTTTGAAAAAACTGTTCTTGAGAATGATATTTTCGGACGTGTTACCCCTGAACAAAAACAGAAAATGGTAGCTGTATTACAAAAAGCTGGAAAGACTGTCGCTATGAGTGGTGACGGTGTTAACGATGTTCTTGCCTTGAAAAAAGCTGATATTAGTTTTGCTATGAATGGTGCTACTAGTGCTGCAAAAAGCGTATCAAATATCGTATTCTTAACAGATGACTTCGGAGTATTTTACGATATACTTATGGAAGGTCGTCGTGTTATTAATAACATCCAAAAGGTAGCTTCACTATTCCTAACAAAGACATTCTTCTCGATTGTCTTCTCAATACTTAGTGTAATCTTCGCCTTGGAGTTTGCGTTTATCCCAATTCAATTTACGATAATTTCAGCGATAACAATTGGTATTCCATCCTTCTTCCTAACTTTTGAAGCGAATAAAGAAAAAGTAAGCAATAACTTCATGAAGGACATACTGACAAACGCTGCGATCGGTGGTGGTATTTTAGTAGCTACAGTACTACTGACAAGCTTTGCTATCACAGATAGTTCACAAGCGAAATTCATCTGTTTCCTTCTTGCGTTAATAAATGGATTATGTATGGTTGCCAAAGTCAGCCTACCTCTGAATAAATACAAACTTGCACTACTTTCTATGTTAAGTATAGCTGCAATTATAGGTGTGGGAGTTAATATATTTATCCTGAAAAATCACTTTGCACCATTAGTATTTTCTCAAGTGATTTATATAATTATTCTTGGATTAGTAATTTCGACAGTCCACTTCTTTACGAGAAGAAAGAACAAATAAAAAATAAAAGATATCAGAAAGTTACTCGAATCTAGCTTCGATTTTCATGTTTCTCTCTGATATCTTTTTATTTATTTTCTTATCGAGTACCTTCTATCTCTATTTTCTCCATGAGATTCCAGTAACTTATACTCAACAAATTTCGCAATATATCTTCTAACTGTTGGCTTAGATTTTTCGACCAGTTCACAAGCTATTGCTACAGTAATATATTTCTCATTTTTCAAGTATTCTCTTATCTTTTCAAAAACATCTTGTTCTGCTTTAGACAATTCTTTTGTCTTATCATCAGGCTCCTTGTACGCCAGTAGAGTCTCTAATATGACACCTAACATAAATTCAATAAACACTGTTGAATTATTGTCTCTATCTGCCTGTGCTAAAGCCTTATAATACTGTTGTTGATTTTCATATATTATCGTTTCAATCGGTATCCAACTAAACAATGGATTCCAATTAGCTAATATAACATTTTGCCATAACCTTCCCATTCTTCCATTTCCATCTTCAAATGGGTGAATCATCTCTATTTCATAATGAAATACGCAACTCTTCACAAGTGCTGGAGTGTCATCTCTGCGTCCCCATTCAAATAATTCCCCCATTAAATCACCAATAAACTGAGGTCTCACACCTAAATGAACCATATTTCCCTGCTCATCAAAAATTCCTACATCTGAATTTCTATACTTCCCTGATTGTCCTACTATTTCTGTAGTTAATAATTTATGAGTAAGTAAAAAATCTTTCTCACTATAGGGGTCTAAATTCAATATTTTTTCATAAGCCTCATATGCATTCTTTACTTCTTTTATTTCTTTTGGATCTCCTAGAACTCTCTTCCCATCGATAATCGCTGTAATTTGCTCTATTGATAAACTATTATTCTCTATCGCTAAAGATGAGTGAATAGATTTTATTCTATTTTCTTTTCTTAAATGTAAGTTTTTCTTTGTTTCTATTTCAAGATTTCCTAATACTTTAGAAATCTCTATAAGATAATTAAGAATAGTACTCGTAATGGTAAATGGTGGTTTCATAGCTTTCTCCTATCAACTTCTTTTAATTATTATACCATAAAAAATTTTTTATCGCTCATTTATCGCTCGTTTATCGCTCACTTTCGAATATGAACATCGTCTAAACATTACTATAATAACACTTCAAAAGAATATAACAAAACCCTAGACTTGGTTAGTTCCAAATCTAGGGTTTATTTTTTATTCTTCGTCAGAAGGTTTTTCTTTTGATTTTTCGTCTTCTAGGTCTTTTTCTTCAACCTTTTCAACTTTATCTTCTTCGTTTTGAGCCTCTTCTTGAGCTTTTTTCTCAGCTTCTTCTTTGGCTTTACGAGCTTCTTCTTCGTAGTATTTCTTATTAACTACTTTATCTAGTTGATCTGCTTCTCTTTCATCTAAGTCTTTTGGCATTTTTCCAAATTGGTAAAGAGCAACGATTTCTTTTCTATCGATTGTTTCAACTTCGATAAGTGTTTGTGCAATAAGTTCTAATTGTTCTCTGTGAGTTTCAATAATGTGAAGAACTTTAGCGTAACATTCATTAATAATTTTACGAACTTCGATATCGATTTCTTTCAGCATTTCTTCTGAGTAGTTACCGATACTTGAAAGTTGACGTCCACCATATGGATCGTGGAATGGAGCTTGCATTGGTCCTACAGCATCACTCATACCATATTCTGTAACCATCGCACGAGCAATAGCTGTTACTCGTTCGAAGTCATTATGAGCTCCTGTAGATACTTCGTTAAAGAAGATTTGCTCTGCAGCACGTCCACCAAGTAATCCACAGATTTTGTCGATTAAATCTGTACGAGTTTGGAAGTATTTTTCTTCTTCCGGAATCATTAAGTTATATCCACCAGCATCACCACGTGGGATAATAGTAACTTTTTGCACTTTATCAGCACTATCAAGTACCATACCTACGATTGCGTGACCTGCTTCGTGGTAAGCTACTAAACGTTTTTCTTTTGGAGTGTATACTCTACTACGTTTAGCTGGACCACCAATTACTCTGTCCATTGCTTCATCTAGATCTTCTTTATCAATACTAGATTTGTTTTCACGAGCTGCTAATAATGCCGCTTCGTTAAGGATGTTAGCAAGATCCGCACCAGAGAATCCTGGAGTTTTTTCTGCTAATGAACGAAGGTCAACACCTTTAGCAAGTGGTTTGTTTTTAGCATGTACTTTAAGAATAGCTTCACGACCTTTTACATCAGGTGTAGAAACTTTAATTTGTCTATCGAAACGACCCGGTCTTCTAAGGGCGTTATCTAGTACGTCAGCACGGTTAGTAGCCGCAATTACGATAATACCTTTTTCACCATCGAATCCATCCATTTCAACAAGAAGTTGGTTAAGAGTTTGTTCACGTTCGTCATTTCCTCCACCTACTCCGCTTCCACGTTTACGCCCTACAGCATCAATCTCATCGATGAAAATGATACATGGCGCATTTTTTTCAGCTTCTTTGAATAGGTCACGAACACGACTTGCCCCAACCCCTACGAACATCTCAACGAAGTCAGATCCTGAGATTGAGAAGAATGGTACTTTCGCCTCACCAGCTACAGCACGAGCTAGTAAAGTTTTACCAGTCCCTGGAGGCCCCTCAAGTAGGACACCTTTAGGGATTCTAGCACCCATCTTAGTGAATTTACGGTGATCTTTTAAGAACTCAACCATTTCAGCAAGTTCTTGTTTTTCTTCATCAGCTCCAGCTACATCATCAAATGTAACTTTCGCTTCTCCACCATCGATTTTTTTAGCTTTAGATTTTTGGAAGCTCATTACTTTGCCTCCACCGCCACCTTGCATTTGTGTCATAAAGAAAACTAAAACACCCATAAACAAGATAAGCGGAATAATGTTACCTAAGAATGATAGAATTGCTCCAGTTTTTTCAGCTGGTTTATATTCTACTACACTTAATTTTCCATCTTTAGCTTTTTCATTAATTTGTTTTTGTACTTCAGAATCAGATGCTGCAACTACACTCTCGAAGTTCTTATTACCATCTGTATAAGTACCTTTAACATTGTAGTTCTCATCTTTTCTTTGTAGACTTATTTCTTTAACCTTGTCGTCTTTAATAGTCTGAACAAGTTTAGCATAGTCTATTTTTTCAGTTGTCCCAGGTAAGTCTTGCTGCCAATATGCAAATAATCCAATCGCGATTACGATTAATGCAAGCATACCAAGGATAGGGTTTTGCCTTTTTCTATTATTCATATAGACAATCTTCCTCCTATCATTTTTCTAAACATAATTTATTTTACCATATATAACTAAAGTTTGACTAATATTTTGACCTTTTTTGATTAAAATATTATTATGAATAAATTTCTTCTTTTAGAACACCGATATAAGGTAAGTTTCTATATCTTTCATCATAGTCTAAACCAAATCCTACAAGGAATTCATTTGGTGAAACTATACCGATGTAATCTGCTTCAACATCTACTACACGAGTTTCTGGTTTATCTACTAGTGAAGCACATGCTACTGAAGCAACATTTCTTTCTTTTAAGTTTTCGATAAGCGCTTTAAGCGTTCTTCCTGTATCTACGATATCTTCAACGATAATTACGTGACGTCCTTCAATATCCATTCCGCAATCTTTTTTGATTTTGATTACACCAGAAGATTCAGTTCCTCCGTGATAACTAGATACATCCATAAAGTCAGTAACTACGTGAATGTCAATGTGTTTTAAAAGTTCTGCCATAAAAGGTAATGCTCCTTTTAATGTACAAATTAGAACAGGACATTTATCTTTATAATCCTCTTCAATTTGTTTAGCGATTCTTTTACTAGCAACAACGATGTCCTCGTGTGTAAATAGAACTTTCTCGATATCTTTTAATAAATTTTCCACTGTTTTATCCTTTCGTGTTTATATAATAATCATATTTTTTATTTTTGTTGACTTTAGTATTTATTCCTAAAACTCCTAAAACCCCATCTTTATTGCGAATTACTGGAAGTTTGTCTCTAAGTTCCTTAGGAATCTTTTCATCGATAAAAAGACGTGAAAGTTTTTTGCTAACCTTACCTCTTTGAACTCGATCGCCATCCCTCTTAGTCGTAACTATTAAAGGCAAATCTCCTTTATTGAATCCAACCTCAGATGAGTTGTTAGTTGTTGTTATTAGAAAATTACTCTGATGAAATGTATAAACTTTATTAATATCCACCTCATCTATTATTAATTCTATCTTATCATTATAACATTTTTTTTCGATTTTATGAATATAAATACTATTATATTCACTAATAATTTTTAAATTATTTTTCAAATCATAACTTTTATTGTTATTTTTACTTTTTAAGTCTTCTATTATTGTAAAAAAAGCCCTTTGTTTTATATCAAAAATACCAAAATTATTTGCTAATATATCTCTTAGCAAGAAATAAATCTCTTCTTTGGTATTTTTTAATAATTTTTCTTTATCTAATTCGACTTTATCTTCTTCTAGTGAAATCACATAGTCATTTTTAGCCTCTAATACTTTATGTTTTAACTCAGTATTAATATTTTGATAATAACTAGAAAAATTAATCAAATTATCAAAACTCGCAGCATTTACATCGTTTAACAATGGTACAATGTTATGCCTTATATTATTCCTCGTATAATCAGTATCGAAGTTTGTTGAATCTACATAGTATTTCAAATCATTTTTATCAGCATATTGCTCAAGGTCTGCTTTTAATACATTTAATAATGGACGATAAACTGCTAACTTACCAATAGTCGTCTTCTCTTCTATCATCAAGTTATAATCCATACTACGTCCACTAAGTAGTCTCATAAGGATATTTTCTACCTGATCATTTTTGTGATGAGCAGTTATTAACTTCACGCCGCCTTCTAATGAAGACATCTCCTCAAAAGCACCGTAACGTAGTTTTCTTGCGAGCATTTCCTCTGATGTGTGACTATCTCTTATCTGGTCTTTCATATTTAGCTCTTTCTTGTAGAACTTAACATTGTAGTTTTTGACAAAATTCTCTACGAACTCGGCTTCTTCATAAGACTGCTCTCTTAGACCATGGTTGATATGGAACGCCACTAATTCTTTATAACTCTCTTTGTACTCTGTAACAAGCAGATGAAATAAAGCTATAGAATCCACTCCTCCTGACAGACCTAGTGCTATTTTATCAGTTTTTTGCCATAAAATATTAATGTCCATCTAGATAACCTCTTTCCTGAAGACCTTTCTTAATTTTTTCGAACTTAGTTTCAGCTTGCTTTGTTGTCGCAATTATATCTTCTAATAATCCTTCTGGCGCTGGAGGAATTTCTTTTTTCTCTTCTTTCTCCTCAGATAGCTCAGTAATATTACTCTTCTTACCTTTTCCTACAGAAATTTTCATATTCCCTATAAATTGAAGTTTTTTCAAATCTTTTAGAGTTTTTGTCTCCTGTTTAGGCTCCTGATTTTCTTCCTGTACTTCTTGTTTTTTCTGAACTTCAGGTTGTTCTTTAACTTCCTTTTTAATCGGTGATTTTGGTTTATTTTTCTTTTTGTTCTGTTTTTCCTTAGAGTTTTTCTCTACTTTTTTCTTCTCACCTTCTGCTTGTTTCAACTCTTTTTGTGTCAAAATCACTAAAGAATCCTTTGTACTTTTCTCCTCGGCTTTAATAACAAAACCAACAGAAAAAATCTCTTCTAGCTTTTTCTTTTTACCTATAAACATATTTTCCTTTGGTAAAAATGCATCTTTGCCATTTTCTAGTTTTATATATAATCCTTTGCTTTCAACTTTCGTTACCTTACCTGCAACTTTACTCATTTAATCACCTCACTATCAATTAGAAAGGGAGCAACTCAAAAATCGTGATTTCGTAGAAATCGATCTTTCAGAGTCACCCCCACACAGTTTATTAGATATCTAAAAAGCTTTTATAAAGCGAATTTAGATATCAATAAACCACTGCGTCTATGAACTCTCATATACACTTTGTTAAAATTTAGGTCTTTCGGGTCAGCCCCTACATCTTAAATCTTTCCTATTTATTTTACTTAAATATTATACCACACTATATTCATCTATTGAAATATCAAAGATAATCCGGGAGAGTAATATAACCCACTATACTTTATTCCTTCGCAACTAAAAAACACCAACTTCAAAAAAGTTATTCTTCTGAAATCAGCGCTCAATTATTAAATCTTCTTCTAAATAATGTTATGTTAACTATCTCTAGTAAAAAACACTACTAAACTTTATTATACCATAAAAATAAAGATTTTATCAGTCTTTAATTTTTAAAATTTTTGTGCTATGTTAAAGATACCAAAGGTATATGTTTCATATCATATATACTTATTTCATAGTAAATATGCAATACGCATTTCAGGGAGGTCACTATGTTAAACGCAGAAAAAATAAAAAAAAGATATTACATATTTCTAGTATTCTATTTATTATTTGGTGCTGTATTTTATTTCTTGTTTGATGGATTTGATGGAGTATTTGGTCCAGATTTTAGACAAAAACACAAAATCACAATATTTGTGATTAATTTCCTTTGTAGTAGTTTACCTATAGTGTTAGCTTTGATTATAAATAACTATATAGATAAAAAAACTAAAAACGTAGAAAAATAACACTCTCTAAAACTAGCTAGCGAGTGATTTGAAAAAATCTTGTTTCTTAGAACTCAAGATTTTCACATCATTCCCATAGCTAGAAGAGCGACTCAAAATTACTTTTGAGTCGCCCTTCTTTTTTTATCCATTATAACAATTTATTATTTCAAATAACTTGCTACATATTTCTTCATTTGTTGAATGTCCTAGCATTGATTTTAACTCTACTAGTTTTTTATCTAATTCCTCAACGTCAATATCTAAGGTTGTATTTTTATAGATCATTTGGTTATCTGTCTTTTCACTGCTTTCGTAATCAAGCGATAACTCTTCATACATTTTCTCACCGGGTCTTAGACCAATCTCTTCGATGTCTATATCTTTATATGGTTCTAATCCTGATAGTTTAATTAAGTTTGTCGCAAGATCTATAATTTTTACAGGTTCTCCCATGTCTAATAGGAATATTTCCCCTTCACTTGCGTAATATCCAGCTTGTAGTACCAACTGCGCCGCTTCTGGAATCGTCATGAAATAACGAATAATATTTCTATGTGTAATTGTGATAGGTCCACCTTTTTTAATCTGTTCTTTAAAGATAGGAATAACAGAACCATTTGAACCTAATACATTACCGAATCTAACCGCAGCGAATTTCGTTTTATACTTATTACCTTTTGATTGTAAAATAATCTCTGTTAAACGTTTCGAAGCGCCCATAGCATTCGTAGGATTTACCGCCTTGTCAGTAGAAATCATAATAAATCTTTCTACTTCTTTTTCGATGGCTACATCCATAACATTTTTTGTCCCAAAGACATTATTTTTAATTGCTTCTTGTGGACGACGTTCCATTAAAGGTACGTGTTTATGTGCTGCCGCGTGGAACACTACACTCGGTTTATACTTATCGAATACCTCAGCTAAAGCCTCTTTTTCACGAATACTTACTATTTCAGAAATATAGTTTATATTCTCGTATTCCTTACTATGTGATTTTTCAAAATCTAAATCACGTTCTAACATATATAATGCATTCTCGTTAACATCAACTAAGACAAGTTGACTAGGTTTGAATTTGAATATTTCTCTTACAATCTGGCTTCCAATCGAACCACCAGCACCCGTAACAAGGATACTCTTTCCTTTAATATAAGAACGAATCTCTCCTTGAGAAAGCTTCACTTCTCCACGCCCTAATAAGTCCTCGATAGATACATCTTTTAAGTGTTTAGAAATACTCTCTCCATCTTCTACAGCAACACCAGAGCTCATTACCTTAACACTAACATTGGCTTCTTTCAGAACATTTAATATTCTATTTTTATTATAGGCACTAATCGAAGGAATAGCTAAAAATACTTGTTCTACTTCGTATTTTGGAATAAGTTTTAGTATTTCATAAGTTGTCCCAACCACTGTAACACCACTGATTACAGAATTTTTTCGATTATCATCTATAAGTCCAACTACATTAGCACGGAAAATATTATTTTTAGATAACTCTTTTAATAATATGTATCCAGCATCTCCTGCACCGATTATAAATGTATTTTTATAAGTACTAGATCCATACTTACCAGCTTCTCTTTCACGTAAGGCACGATATAACATTCTTGTAAACATCATACCCGCTATTATTAATAAAGGTGAGAAGATAGCAAATCTAACATTTGAGAATGTATCAGGTAACATGTACTGATAAAGGATACTCGTAATCAAGTCCCCTAGAACTACTGAAATACAAATATTTACTATCTCATTAACACCTAAGTATGACCATAATGATTTATTAGTACCAAATAAATAAAAACTAATTGTATATATAACGAGTGAAATCACTAGAAATTCTAATATCTCAACATAATGGCCATTTAGCATCGCAAATGGATCGGATGCTTTACCTAAAAATATCGATGCTACTACACCTAATGCAACCGTCAATAAGTCCAGTAACATAATAAGTTTAAATCTATGATTTATATATATTTTTGATGAAAATAGTCTATTCATAACATCTCCTACAAATTTACCAAAGAGCTTTAAGATTGACTAAACCCAAATCCTAAGTAATCACAATAGTTTATCTATATCTAAATATCGAAAAAGATACTTATGATAATCAATAAACTATGCGGGGAACAGGGAGTGACTCAAAAATCGTGATTTCAAAGAAATCGATTTTGTCGAGTCACCCCCGCAAAGTTTATTAGATATCTAAAAAGCTTTTATAAAGCGAATTTAGATATCAATAAACCACTGCGTCTATGAGTTTTCATATACACGTTGTTAAAATTTAGGTCTTTTGGATCAACCCCCGCCCCTCAGCTCTTCTACATATTTTAAAACAATCTATAACCAAAGTAACATGTCGCAGCAATTATAATACATAATATCAAAATGCTAATTTTTCTAGTTTCCTTGATTACTTTTATCTCTACTATTTTTTGAACTATTAATATAGTTATAGCTACGAAAATCGCTGTAGTCTTAATCCTTTGATTTTCTATAAACATTGTCGCAATTATTATAGCTAAACTAAAAACTGTAATAAGCATATTAACAGCCATAAATATTAATTTTTTATCCGCCATAATTATTTTTTCCTTATCTTGATTGTTACTTTAACAATCGGTGTATCCGTCGCAATTCGAATATTTTCTTTAGGATAAATCTTCAAATTACTTCGTTCTTCTGTTTCTTCTTTAACATCACTTAAATCGACATCAACGAACATCTCTGACACTCTAGCCAACGTAGCTTCATCTTCCGCCCTAATAGCTACTTTAGAAACATCAGCAGTCGCACTAATAAGCTCGAATTCTGGAGGAAGACTACCTATAGTGTTTACTTCTAGTGGAACTTCTTTTTCGATATTCTTCAACTCTATATTCATAACTGTTGAACTTGGTTCTATTTGAATATCCTCGATTTTGTTATAGTCACTATCGTATGCTACTAACTTAGCTTCTTCTCTAGTATTTCTATTAAGCTTCGTACGAGTATCGCTCTCAGCACGAACCTCATTTATTCTATTAAGACTTTCTATCGCACCAGAAATCTTGACTGTTTCATTTGTCACACTAAGATTATCTACTTCATATCCAATCAGTAAACGTTCTTTCTTAACTACCGGTGTAACTCTAAACTCTTTTGTTGCTTTTTCTCTAATAGATATAGTTATAACAGACGGTTCTGCGGTACCATCAACACCTTTTTCTAACCCATCAATCTCAATTCTAACCTTTTGATCATCACCTATTTGAGCATTTCTAAGATTTAACTTCGCCTTGAAGTTTTTAGCAACACTTTCTTTTTGAACTTTTGTTTTCGTTCCAGATAATTTCACAGATACTGTATTAGGAATACCTACTACATAAAGCTTATCTCTATCATAATCAACATCCAATAGCACATCACTTACCCAAGCTGTTGCATTATCACTGCTACTATCTCCAAGAACCGAAAAGTTTTTAAAATTCTCATTAACCGATAGGAACAATAATATCGCTATTAAAAATGATATTAACTTTAACTTATTATTTTCTTTTAGTTGCATAATATCACCTCTTATTTAATTATTTTTTCTTGCTGTTTCCAATTTTTCGCCAAGTAATCAGCTAAATCGTCTGTTGAGTAATCTGATGTTAAGATTCCATTTTGACAAACACTAATCTTCCCTGTTTCCTCTGATACGGCGATTATTATAGCATCTGTAACTTCAGATAATCCTAATGCAGCACGGTGTCTTGTACCATAGCTACTAGCTATCGATCTATTATCCGATAAAGGAAGCACACAGCTTGCAGCACGAATCTTATTCTCATCGATTATCATAGCACCGTCATGCAAAGGTGTATTTGGAATAAAAATATTAATTATAAGTTCATTTGTCACCTCGGCATTGACCGTAATACCACTTTCAACGTATTCATCAAGACCTGTATTATTTTCTAGTACGATTAATGCACCTATTCTTCGACGTGCCATATGTCTAGATGAATCAACAACAGCCTTTATAATCTGTTCAGTCGAATTTTTCTGAACATCTTTATAGTTAATATTGAAGATATTAGACAGCTGTACCCTTCCTATGTATTCAAGAGCTCGTCGTAATTCCGGTTGGAATATAATCATTATACCTAATACTCCCCAAGTTACTACTTGTTCAAAAATGTATGTCATCGTTCTAAATCCGATGAAGTTAAAGAATATTTTTAGTCCAATAACAATTAAAATACCTTTAACAAGTTGCATACCACGAGTACCTTTTAATAAACTCAATAGCTTATAAACTAAAAACCAAACTAATAATATATCTAATAGATGAATAATTAGTGTTAGCGTACTTACTCCTGATAAGTATTCAGCTATCATAAATAATCTCCTTCCTTTAATTAATAATATCTCGCTACGCATATAACCCTTATTCTTATGCGTATAGCAGTCCACTTTCAATTATATCATAAAATGCAAGCGTTGTGCTATTTTTTATAGAAGAAAAAAGAAGATATTTTACAATTAACATATGCAAAATATCTTCAATATACTTTTTATAATTTTAGCTTTTAGTTATTCCTCACTAAATAGTAGCTTATATCCCTTGTAGCATTGAGTTTATCCCTGTAAACTATCATTAGTTCACTAATCAACCTTACTTATGTATACGAAATCCGTAGGTGGCACAGTACCTTTTCCAGTATCTGGTTGACCAGCAGTTATTAGGATAGAATCTCCAACTTCAGCTAGTCCAACTTCTTTAGAATATGCAGAAGCATTACTTAGCATCTCTTCCATACTCAACATTTTAGGTTCAATATATGGTACTATTCCTCTAGTAATAATTAATTTTCTAGCACTTTCCCTATCAGGTAAAACCGCTAGCACAGGTATATTTGGACGATACCTAGCGATGAAACGGGCTGTTGTTCCTGATTTTGTATAAGTTACAATATTTTTTACATCAACTGCTTCTAAAAGATGTTTTGTCGTCATAGAAACAGCATGAGAGATACTCATTTTATATTCAGCCACTTCAAATCTTTCTGCATCAACAGCATTATTTTTTTCAACAGTTCTTATAATTCTATCTACTGTTTCTAGGGCTTCACATGGATAATCACCAATCGCAGTCTCCTCTGTTAACATTACCGCATCAACACCGTCGAAAATTGCATTCGCAACATCAGACACTTCAGCTCTAGTCGGTCTTGGATTGTAAACCATAGAATACAACATTTGAGTAGTTAAAATTACTACTTTCGCAGCTTCATTAGCTCTTCTTACTATTTCCTTTTGAATTCCAGGTAAATCTTCATACGAAATATCCACCCCAAGTTCATCACGATTAATCATAATCGCATCTGCAATTTCCAGTATATCATCAAGATTGTCATAACCATCTTTACAATCTATCTTAACAATAATCCCTATATTTTTTCCATGTGACTTAATAAGCTCTTTTACCTTTGTAATCTCTTCTAAGTTCCCAACAAAAGGACACGCAACGAAGTCTACATCATTTACGCAGGCAAAGTCTACATTCTCCTCATCTATTCTTATAAGTTTATATTTATTTTTCGCATAAATATGATCCACATCATATATTATAGCTAAATCTCTCCCCACTTCTTCTCTTAGTGCTTTAACCTTCTCTATTCTTTCTACATTTTGTTCATTACTCCCATAGTAAGAATCTATCAATACAGCATCCGCTGCACCTTCCACTATTTTTCGTAATACTTTATCTGTAGCATCACCTATAGTAGCTATTATTTTAGAATTTCTAATCATAATTCTTCACCTATCCATATCATTATTTCATATTTTATTATAGCACAGCAAAATATAACATACCATATACTAAAGATTATAACAGATTTCTACCGCATTTATTAATATAATAAATATTTTTACTAAAAAGCTATAGTTTAATTATATTAAAATTCTATAATTACAATAATATCATTTTCAAATCCCATTTCAAATTATTATAAATTAAAAAAATATAACTATATATATCGTTTTCAAAAAGAGTTATATTTTATTAAATAAAAGAAAAAATCTTACCTTGTTTGTAAGGTTTTTTCTTACAAAATAGCTTACATTTGTAGTTGTTTTTTAGCGATAATTATGCAAAATATTTATAAAGTTTATTTACCTATAAGTTTTATTTAAAGGATATAGTAGCTTCTCTAAAAATCGAGACTATAAAAAAAATAATATTACCTAATATTTTAAAAACTATTGACAACATCCACTCTGTAGTATATAATTTTACATACTGATATAACACATAGTTTTCAGTTATTAAAATTTATATATACTATATTTAGGAGGAACATTTTTATGTTATCATTTTTAAAACCTAAAGCTAAATCACATACAGTTCCTGCCGATAAAGTTATGCCAACATATAAGAAATTAAGATTTATTTCTTTCCTTGGAGTGTTCCTTGGATACATGGCATTCTATATTGTTAGAAATAACATCAGTTTATCGAGTAGTGACCTTAAAGCATCTTTAGGAATTTCTAAAACTCAAATGGGTGCAATCATGAGTTACATGTTACTTGCATACGGATTAAGTAAAGGATTCATGAGTAGTTTATCGGATAAAGCAGATCCGAAAAAATATATGGCTCTTGGACTTTTCCTTTGCGCATCTGTAAACTTAGCACTTGGAGTTAGTCACACTGTATTCTTAGTATCAATCTTAGTAATTTTACTAGGACTTTTCCAAGGTATGGGGGTTGGACCAGCATTCATCACACTTGCAAGCTGGTACCCTAAAAAAGAACGTGGTCGTATGACTGCTCTTTGGAATATTTCCCACAACATCGGTGGAGGAATCGTAGCAAGTATCGTTACATTAGGATTCTTCATCTTTGGTAAAGAACACTGGAAATTAGCATACTACGTATTCCCAGCGATTATCGCTATTATCTTCGTTGTTATTATCCTTGTATTAGTTAAAGGAAAACCAGAAAACGAAGGTCTACCAACTATGGAAGAAATCACTGGTGAAACACAAAAAGTAGAAGTAAAACACGTACCAGAAGAAGCTGCAAACTTAAGCGCAGGGCAAATCTTCATAAACTACGTATTAAAAAATAAACACGCTTGGTATGTATCTCTAGTTGATACATTCGTATACTTAATCCGTTTCGGATTAATTTCTTGGCTTCCAATTTACTTATTAGAAACTAAAGGGTTCACAAAAGGACAAATGGGTATCGCCTTCACATTATTCGAGTGGGCTGCTATTCCATCAACACTTCTTGCTGGATACCTATCTGATAAAGTATTCAAAGGTTACCGTATGCCTCCAGCAATCGGTGCAATGGTTATCATTTTCTTCTGTCTAATCGGATATTGGGAAAGTACTTCTCTAGTATGGGTAATCGTATTTGCCAGCCTTTCTGGATGTCTAATCTACGTACCACAATTCTTAGCATCAGTTCAAACTATGGAAGTTGTTCCATCATTTGCTGTTGGTAACGCAGTTGGTCTAAGAGGATTCATGAGTTACATCGTGGGTGCTTCATTCGGTACTTGGTTCATCGGATTCGTTGTTGACCGTGTAGGATGGTCTGGAGGACTTTACGTACTTCTATCATCTGCAGTTCTTTGTATCGTATTCGCAGTATTAAGTCACCGCGGAGCTAAAGAATTAGCACATAAATAATTAAAAATTTAAAACATCAAAAAGCACTGAACAAAATCGTTCAGTGCTTTCTTATTATTAGGGGCTGACCCAAAAGTCCTAAATTTTAACAAAGTGTATATAAGAACTCATAGGCGCAGTGGTTTATTGACATCTAAATTCGCTTTATAAAAGCTTTTTAGATATCTAATAAACTGTGCGGAGGTGACTCGACAAAACCTTGTTTCTCCGAAATCACGATTTTTGAGTCACTCCCTCTTACTTTCGTGTTATATAGTTTTCGATATTGTAATCTCGTGGATCTAATTCTATATCATTTCCTAAAATTATATTCGCTACACTATAGCCAATTATCGGACCTGTAGTTAAACCAGAAGAACCAAGACCACTAATCGCATAAACATTTTCTAATGTCGGAACCTCACCAAAGAACGGAGAATAATCACTAGTATAAGCCCTAATTCCAACACGTTCATTTATTATCTGTGCAGTTCTCAATTCACCTAAGAAGTTCTCCGCTTCTTCACCAAAAGCATCAAGTTGCTGTTTATCAACAGTTAAATCAAAGCCCATATCATTTTCGTGTGTCGCTCCAACACTAACAACACCTTTTTCAAATGGAATAATATCCAATTCACCCTCAGGCATAATAACAGGATAAGATCCTGTATTTTCATCAGAAACTTTATAATCTCTTAGTTGACCTTTTTGCGGACGAACATCAACATCAAAACCAAGAGGCGCTAGCATATCTTTTAACCACGCACCAGTCGCAAGAACAACAGTATCAAAAACCTGTCCATTAATCTCGTATTTATCCTCCACAACCTTTAGACTAACTTTTTCCCTAACGACATTAGCTTTCGAGGCAGTAAGTAAAGTATTAACGAATCTCTCTCCTTCTACACGTCCACCACCACTCGCGTACAATACATCTCCATTATTATCAAAGCTAGGAATGATTTTTTGAACCTCTTCTTTTGAGATTATCTCTAAATTCCCTATCATCGGTGATAATTCTTTACGACTTTCAGCAAGTTCTTTTAACTCAGGTAGTTTATCTTCATTTTTTTTCAATAAATATACTCCACATTGTGAATAAAAGTCAGTATTATAGCCATCAATCTCTAAATCTTTAACTAATTTCAAATAAAAATCCGCACCAAGTCTCGCCATCTTATACCAAGGTTTATTACGTCTCTTAGAAAACCACGGACTTATAATCCCAGCAGATGCTTTAGTCGCTTGACCCAAACCATGATCAAAAACTACTATTTCATTTTTTTGTTCTTTTGACAAATAATAAGCACATGTAGCTCCTACTATTCCCCCACCTACTACTGCTATTTTCATAAGATACCTCGCTTTTTTTAATAAATCTACTAATTAAAATTATAACTCAAAAAATTTATAGAGTAAATACAGATATTACCCTCTCTACCCTCATCTATTGAGGAATATTTTTTCTATTTACTCTTATTTTCTTTATCCTGTTACCTTCCGTTATACCTTTCATAGTATAACTACCATCTATTTTATAACTTTTTATTTTCCCTTCTGGTGTCAGAGCTTTTCTATCCAATAATTTTAGTATATGTTCTAGCCCTGTTTTCGCCTCTTCTCCATGTACCATCTTTTCTACTTGGTCTGCATCTTTTTTCTCTTGATATTCATTCCAATATTTTTTACCTGTTATTAATACGCTATTATTGCTATTACCAATACTATACTTATCAATACTTTCTTCATTTTCCTATCCTTCCTTTTCTACTAACTTTTCTAACCATAGTCGCCCTTTATTATTATTGCATGGAAATATGTTTTGTATTTCTATATATTATTCTTTTTCTATTATATCATATTTCTCACCATAAAAAATAGAACACCAAATCTCACTTATTAATTGAAATTGATGTTCTACTTTACGATACTCCTATTCCTCTTATGTCTACTTCTCCTGCACTATTTTTCAACACTTCTTTCATTCTACCCTAAAATAAATAATTAGCTTTACCTATCTACTATTATGTATTATAATTATTATTAAGTTGCTTATAGGCAACTATCAATCGATATAATTCGACTTATTTACGCAGGAGGTAAACTATGACTGAAATGAAATTAATACCAAGAAAAGAAGTTGAAGAGAAATATACTTGGGATATGACTCTTCTATACAAAACTGATGAAGATTTTAAAGCGAGCCTTGAGAATATTAAAAAAGAAATCTTAGATTTCAAGGCTACTTACGAAGGAAAATTAACAGATCACGCTACTTTAGATACTGCCATTAAAAAATACGAAGAACTTTATGAAGAATACTATAAACTATCTCACTACGCTGAGTTACCAATGGCGGTAGATAGATTTAATGACAATGTAGTGCAAAATGTAACACTATTTGAAGATGTTTCTACTTTATGGGCAGGAAATTTAAGTTTCTTCGATACTGAACTTGTAGAACTAGATGAACAATTCATTAAAGATTTCGTGAAAAACTATCGCCCTGATTTAGAATACTACTTCGAAAAAATCGTTCAGGAGAAAAAACATACATTATCAAAAGAAGCTGAACAAGTAATCGCAAACTACGAGAGCCTTCCTGGTTATTTCAATCTATACGAGGTAACTAAACACGAAGATATGCAATTCGACAGCTTCGAAGCAAATGGAAAAACTTTCGAAAATAGCTTCGTACTATACGAAAACTTACACGAAATGGATAATGATACTGAAGTGCGCCGTAATGCTGCGAAAAGTTTTTATAAAACATTAAATGCTTATAAGAATACTTCAGCAAATGAGTATATTTCACAAATCAAAAAAGAAAAAATGCTTGCTACAATGCGTGGTTATGATAGTGTTATCGACTACCTATTAGCCGCTCAAGATGGTAACCGCGAACTATATGATCGTCAAATCCGTACTCTTATGACAGATTTAGCACCTCATATTCGACGTTACATTAAACTTCTAGCTCGTGAACACAAAATTGAAGATATGCAGTTTGCAGACTGTAAAATTAACCTTGATCCAGATTTCGAAGTTGATATGACTATCGACGAATCTCGTTCTTACCTTAAAAAAGCACTTGGTGTTCTTGGTGAGGACTATGTTAAAATGATTGATGAAAGCTATGACAAACGTTGGACTGACTTCCCTCAAAACATCGGGAAAAGTACTGGTGGATTCTGTGCAACAGTTCCTAATGTAGCTGGATTTATCCTACTTTCTTGGACTGGAAAAATGAATGAAGTTTTCGTTCTTGCTCACGAGCTTGGACATGCATATCACTTCATGAGTACAGGAAAACACCAAACAATGTTAAACAACGATTGTCCACTTTACTTCGTTGAAGCTCCATCAACTTGTAATGAGGTTATCGTATCTAACTATCTACTAAAAACTAATACTGATGCTCGTTTCAAACGTTGGGTTATCAGCAACATGATTAGTAGAACATACTTTCACAATATGGTAACACACTACTTAGAAGCTGTTTATCAAGATAGAATCTACAAAATGGTAGATAACAATGAAATGTTAACTGCTGATGTTCTTTCTGAAGTAAAACGCAACGTTATGGAAGAGTTCTTTGGAGATAGTTTAGTAGTTAATGAAGGTGCAGAGCTTACTTGGATGAGACAACCTCACTACTACATGGGATTATATCCATACACTTACTCTGCAGGATTAACAATTGGTACAGCTATCGCTAATAAAATCGATAATGACAGTTCTTATGCTGACACTTGGTTAAATGTTCTTTCTAAAGGAAGTAGCATGTCAGCACTAGATCTTTCTAAACTTGCAGGTTGTGATGTAAGTACTGATGAACCACTTAAAGAAGCAATTGCTTATGTTGGTCACCTAGTAGATGAACTTTACAACTTAACAGATGAATTAAATAAATAAGGAGTGACTCAAAAATCGTTATTTCGTAGAAATCGATTTTGTCGAGTCACCCTTGCACAGTTTATTAGATATCTAAAAAGATTCTATAAAGCAAATTTAGATATCAATAAACCACTGCGTCTATGAGGAGTGACTCGATAATATTGATTGTAAAAAATTAATTTCGTCGAATCACTCCTATTCTATTATATATAACTATGATATACTTTAACAAAGTAGTAATTTGAAGGAGTTTTATATGCATAACAGTTGGAATGAAGTAATAAAAAATTATCCAAAAATAGATGAACTTAATGAATTGATAAAAAAAATAGATGAAAAACGTCTTACTACAACAATCTACCCTCCAAAAGAGCAAGTTTTTAGAGTTTTTGACTTAGCATTAGAAGATATTAAAGTCGTAATATTAGGGCAAGATCCTTATCATAATCCTGAACAGGCATGCGGATTAAGCTTCTCTGTAAATGATGGCGTACCTCTTCCTAAAAGTCTTATAAATATTTATAAAGAGCTTCATGATGATTTAGGGATAAATCCGGCAAAAACAGGAAATCTTGAATCTTGGTTTAATCAGGGGGTATTTCTTCTTAATGCGGTTCTTACTGTTGAAAAGAATTCTCCTGCGAGTCACAGCAAGATGGGATGGGAAAATTTTACAGATTATATAATTGAAACTATTTCTGAAAAAAATGAAAATGTAGTCTTTGTTTTATGGGGAGCTTACGCAAGAAGTAAAAATAAACTAATTGATCCTTCAAAACATTTGATTATTGAATCGGCACATCCAAGTCCATTATCCGCATACCGTGGCTTTTTCGGAAGCAAAGTTTTCTCTCAAATTAATGATTATTTAGACTCTCACGGCAGAGGAAATATAGACTTTGAATTGAAAATGAAAACAAATGAGCAAATTTCATTTTTTAAAATATTTTTAAAAAATTTTAAGTATATTTTAAGTAAGAGATATATAATGAGTACCTAAACAAAAGTAATGAAATTTCATTCTTAACGACACTTGTCGTTTCTCCCTTTTAAGTTTGAAATTATTTTTGTTTAAACCAATATTTCGGTTAATTCTTTATGATATTAACAGATAATAAAACTTTTTAATTTTTTTCATAATGTGGCTTGTCGCTCCCTAGGCAAGCCATTCTCCCTTTTAAAGAGTTGAAAGACTCTTTTGTTATTTGTATATAAGATTAGATATAAACAAGCAAGAAATTGCTTAGAACTTAATTTAGTTCACCCGAAAAACGTGTTCCCCAAACACGTTTTTTTATTATATTTTAAAACAAAAAAACCTCAGACATATGTCTGAGGTTTTTCATCATTTATTATGCAGCTCTTCTATACCCTGATTTTTGGGCTGCCTCTTCTGAATTGAAGACTAATAGGTTTTTAGCTGCAATATTATTGTAAGAAGGATGTGTTGGTGTATAGTAATAACCACTCTTTTTACTAGCTCTAACAATAACCTTTCTAGGTTGTTGCCCCTGTTGTTGTGGTTGTTCATTTTGAGCTACTTGAACAACTTCTTTTTTCTCACTATCACTTTCATCTATTCTTTTTTTAGATGGGGATGGCGGAGCTATTTGTTGTTCTTTATGTTCTGTTGAATTTTCTTCTTTTTTCTCTTCAGAAGATTGTTCTTCTACTTTTTTATCACGCTCTTCTTTTTTCTCTTGGAAAGTTTTTCTTTGTTCTTCTTTTCTAGCTTCACTAAAATGATTTGTCATTAGCATTGTTAACATCATAACAAGTGCACTTACAGCACCTAAGACAACTTTTTTCAAACGCGTTTTTCGTTGAATAAGTTTCACAATAGGTGGACATAATAGTATAAAACTTAATACAAATACGACAATAGCGTATCTAATACCATGAGTAAACACCATGCTAAGTGATATTATCATAAATACTAAAAAGATAAACCACAAAATAACTTGTCCATGTTCTTTCATGAATTTATTCACAATATTTCTCCTTAAAAATAATCACTTATCTATTTTAACACTTTCTTAGCTAATAGACAATTATTTTTATAAATAACTTTAACTTTCATGAAATTTAAACCTTTTCAAATGAAATTATCCCTTATATTCTATTCTTTTAAAAAAGTTTATATATGAATTCATAGTCTTAACAGTGATTTATCAATATCTAAATTCACTTTAAAAAGTTTTTAGATATATAATAATCTTAGTAGAGGGTGAGTCAACAAAATTGATTGATCCGATATCATGATTTTTGAATCACTTACTGTAATTATTTTCTAGAAACAACCATAGAGATACCTTGACCTCCACCTATGCAAAGTGAGCATAGTCCTTTTTCTTTGTTGTCTTTAATTAGTGCATGTACTAGTGTAACTAAGACACGACAACCACTCGCTCCTATTGGATGTCCTAACGCTATTGCACCACCACGCGTATTAACCTTAGTCGAATCTAGGTTTAATAGACGTGTTACAGCTATAGATTGTGCCGCAAAAGCTTCGTTCATTTCAAATAAATCAATATCTTCTATATTTAAACTTAATTTTTCTAGTACTTTTTGTGTTGCAGGTACTGGCCCTAGTCCCATTACCTTATTATCTAAACCTGTTGAAGCATAACCTTCAATGTAACAAATAACATCTAAACCTAGTTCTTTGGCACGTTTTTCACTCATTAGAATAACACAAGCAGCTCCATCATTAATTCCCGAGGCATTCCCCGCTGTCACAGTTCCATCTTTTTTGAAAGATGGTCTCAGTTTAGCTAGACTTTCTAAGCTACTATTAGCACGAACGTATTCATCTGTATTAAATATAATCTCCTCACGTCTAGTTTTAATAGTTATAGGTACAATTTCATCAATAAATAGATTATTCTCAATCGCTGAAGCCGCCTTTTTTTGACTCGCTAGAGCAAATTCATCTTGTTCTTCTCTTGTAATACCGTATTGCTCTGCGATATTTTCGGCAGTAATACCCATGTGATAATTCTCAAAAGCATCTGTCAAACCGTCATTAATTATAGTATCTTCTAATTCAAAGCTACCAAGTTTTTGACCAAAACGAGCATTTTTCGTATAATGTGGCGCCGCACTCATATTCTCTACTCCACCACAAACTACGATATCATTGTCTCCTACCATAATAGATTGAACCCCAAGAACAACGCTCTTTAGTCCTGATCCACAAACTTTATTGACAACAAAGGCGCTTTTCTCTTTTGGAATACCTGCATTAACAGCAATTTGTCTTGCTACATTCTGCCCAAGACCAGTCTGCAATACATTACCGAATATAATTTCATCAACAAGATTTGGATCAAGATTTACACTTTCTAATGCTTGTTTTACAAGATCCCCACCGATTTTCGCTGCAGAGATATCTTTTAAACTTCCTCCAAAACTTCCTATAGCAGTTCTTTTCGCACTTACAATAGCAACTCTATTCATGTTTTTTTTCTCCTAAATTTAGTTTACTAGTATATTTTACTATAAAAATCACACTTCATCAAATAATGTAACAAAACTATGTTAATCCTAAAAATCACACTAATGTAACATTCGTTAAATATTTTCGTAACATAAATGTAATATATTTGTAATAAAACATTGTTTTTTGTAATTTAAGGATGTATAATATAAATATAAAGAAGTTATATAAAAGAAGGTGGATAATATGAACAAACTTCTAAAAACAACAGGTATATTTATTTTAGGAATAGGGCTTATAACTAGTTGTACAGATAAGGTAGCACAAAAAATTGATAGTAACAATAATAATATAGCTAGCGAAGTAGCAACTACTGAAGAAACAACAACTTCTTTAGCTAACCTACAAAAAGAAGTTGAACATATTAAACAAACAGATAGTAACGTTAGTTCAAATATTATTAATAACAAACCTACAACTCAGGTAGCAACTCCTGCTAGAAAAAACACTACAATACAACAAACTACTCAGACTGGAAAACATGACTTAACTAAAGCCGGAGAGATTTTACAACCTATGGCATACGGAATGTTAAACTTAAAAGGTAGCAGTACTGCTAATGTAGTTCGATTTATCGCTAGTAATGATGGTAGCGATAATGTGGTAAAACTAATAAACTTGACTAAAGTATTGGACTTACTAAACACATACAATGCACAAACATTCCATAAACAAGACGTACTACAAAGATTACAAAATGATAAAAAAATTGAATTTGTTCAATTAAATAATAGAGTTACTGATTTTAGCAAACAAAACTTAGAAAAATTGATGAATCATAAAAATAAAGTTGTATACTTCGCAAAAGATCAAGTCTTCTTAGTTAAAAGTGATATTGGTTACGGTGGGGCCACTGACGCAATCTTCATGCCGGTGGAAAAATGGGAAGTTAAAGGAGACAGAGTTCTTATTCCATACGAAAATATCGCTACTAGAAAACCTGTAGGTATGATGACACTTCGCTTAAACAATAAAAACTACGAAAGCGGAGCAAATAGAACAATGTATTACGTAGAAAAATTCGAATTATATTAAAAAAAATAAAGGGCATCGTCATTTTACATGGCGATGTTTTTTTACGTTAAGTTAAAATCGATATCCTGGGAACATCTTTACTGAAATAATATAAAAATAGGTAACCGACTTAAGTTCTACTTTTGCCAGTTACCTATATAGATTCCTATTTAATATTACTGAGATTTACTAGTTTTCTAATAAAAGAATTTGATAAATAATAGTCTTATTATTTAACCATTTTCTTTACATCTTCAATAGCATCTTCAGCAGCTTCTTTTACATCTTCTGCCACTTCTTTTACTTTAGAAAATAGTTTTCCAGCGAACCCTTCTTCTTCAACAGCTTCTTTAGCATCTTCTACTTTATCTGCTGCTTCATCTTTCACGTCTTCCGCTACTTCTTTTGCATCTTCCACTTTGTCTGCTGCTGCGTCTTTCACGTCTTCCGCTACTTCTTTTGCGTCTTCTACTTTATCTTCTGCCGCATCTTTTACATCTTCTGCTTTGTCTGCTGCTTCATCTTTCACGTCTTCCGCTACTTCTTTTGCATCTTCTACTTTATCTTCTACAGCATCTTTTACATCTTCTGCTTTGTCTGCTGCTGCGTCTTTTACGTCTTCCGCTACTTCTTTTGCATCTTCTACTTTATCTTCTACAGCATCTTTTACATCTTCTGCTTTGTCTGCTGCTACGTCTTTTACGTCTTCCGCTACTTCTTTTGTCATCTTCTACTTTATCTTCTATAGCATCTTTTACATCTTCTGCTTTGTCTGCTGCTACGTCTTTCACGTCCTCCGCTTTATCTGCTGCCGTATCTTTTAATTCTACTGCTTTTTCTACTACTGCATCTTAACGTCTGCTGCTTTATCCGCTACTACACTAGCTACATTTTTTACACCGTCAAATGCATCTTCTGCTGCTTCTTTTACTTTTGAAACTACTTTTTCTGTGAATCCTTCAGCTTGTAATTTCTCATTACCTGTTAATTTTCCTAATCCTTCTTTTACTGAACCTTTTAATTGATTAAATTTGTTTTCTAATGACATAATAGTGCCTCCTAAATATTATTCTTTATATCTTTATTTATCTTTTTTTACCATGTTTTTTACGCCGTCATAAGCATCTTCTACGGCATCTTTAGCATCCTCTGCAGCCTCTTTCACTTTTGAAAATAGTTTCCCCGCGAATCCTTCATCTGCTTTGTCCGATGCTACTTCTTTTGCTTCTTTTACTTTGTCTGCAGTTGCTTCTTTTACATCTTCTGCTTTTTCTACTACCGCTTCCTTAGCTTCCGATGCTACTTCTTTCGCTTCTTCTACTTTGTCTGCTGCTGCGTCTTTTGCTTCTTCTGCTTTTTCTACTACTGCTTCCTTAGCTTCCGATGCTACTTCTTTCGCTTCTTCCACTTTGTCTGCTGTTGCTTCTTTTATATCTGATGCTTTTTCTACTACTGCTTCCTTAGCTTCCGATGCTACTTCTTTCGCTTCTTCTACTTTTTCTGCAGTTGCTTCTTTTACATCTGATGCTTTTTCTACTACTGCGTCTTTTACATCTACAGCTTTGTTTACCACTGCATCTTTTACATCTACAGCCTTATCTACAACTACTTCAGTTGCATCTCCGACTTTCTCTTTAACTGTTGAAAATCCATCACTTATACCTGCTTTAGCTGATGTAAAGGTATCAGATGCAAATTCTCCTGTTGATTCAACAACATTAGACACACGATCTTGTAAACTTACTGAATCTGCTTCATGTTGTTCCTTAGTTTTAATATCGATTACATTGACATTAACTTCTACAACTTCTAATCCAGTCATTTTGTTTATATCAGTTGTAATCACTCGTTTAATTTCCTCAAAAATTTCAGGAACACTTTTTTTATACTCAACTATGATATTTAAATCAACAGCTACTTGTTCCTTACCGACTTCAATATTAACACCTGATGTAACATTATCAGTATTAATTAATTTATCTGTTAAATTTGAGAAAAAACCTCCATCAACTGCTAGTAATCCTGAAATATTTTCTAAAGCTTGACCGATAATTTTTTTAATTACATCATTATCAAATGTCAATTCTCCTCTTGCTTCACTATTACTTGTAGTTAATTCTTTTGTTTCTACATTATTTTCATTTGGATTAGACATATATCTTTTCTCCTAATTACAAATTTTTATATTTTGTTTTTTATATAATATCCTGTTACAATTCCTAGTGCAGCGAAAATCAAAACAAAAATAGTTTTGAAAAATCCTAAGAACAGAATTAAACAAGCTAGAAATGCTCCCAATAATCCTGATACAACAGTGTATTGATGTTTTTTTAGCCATTCCATAATTTATGTCCTCACTTTACACGACTTGTACTCTTTTTAGTTACTTTTTTCTGAATATCTGAAACAGAAATCTTAAGTTTTACAGCTTTATCTATACCAAAAAACTCAACCAATCCATTTTTTATTCCATCTCGAATCTGATCACTCTTCTGAATAATATTCTCTGAAGAAGCTGATTCCCCTTTTACATTAATAAGGCATTTATTTCTTCTACTATTTATTTTTACCGATGGATTATTAATTAATCCTTGTTCAATCACTAAATTTTTAACAAATCCTTCAATAGCTGAATTTGTTAGTGATAATTTACCACCTTTATCAGATAGTTTTACTTCTAAATGTTGTTTAGGATAAAATGCTATTACTAATATTGAAAGAATTATCAATGTTGATAATACTAATGCTCCCCAGAAAATATATCTAGAAAGATAAAATTCTAAGAAAGAAATTTGTTTCCAATCAAATAATTGTAAATCTAAAAATTGTGGATCTAATCCGCTAACATTATGATACTCTATCATAATGGGAACCATAACTGTTAAAGCTAATAGACAAACAATAATAGAAATTATTTTTTTTGCTTTAGTCATTTTAAACCTCCTTTCAAAAATTGACTATTCATTTATAGAAAAAATGTTTTAAGATTTTTTCCCAAAGAATATTGATACTATAGTTACTACAATTACCGCACCTAAGATAGAAGGAATTAACGCCATCCCACCTAGGCTTGGACCCCAAGCTCCAAATAATGATTGTCCTACTGATGAACCTACTAAACCTGCGATAACATTAGAAATGATACCCATGGCTCCGCCTTTTTTTGTGATTCCGCCAGCTACAAACCCTATGAAACCACCTACTATAATTGACCAAATCATATTTATTTCCCCTTTCCTTACTTATTTCCTATAAATATTTACGTACTAATAACAAATATTTATATAGATATAATACATCACTTTTAATCTTAAATCAAAATTACTGCTCACAGAATTTAAAAAAGTTTTATAATTTATGTTGAAACATTAATTAACTGATGATTAAAACAGCTTCTATCATAAATATATATTTTAAAAAATAAATCGAAAGTTACTATAAAAATAAGGTTTACATAAATTTTAAATTATTATTTTTAATATTTTAATTAGAAACAAATTATAAAACTCTTTGTATAACAGTTTTACTGATTTTAATTTATAAGTATTTTTTAGAAACAATCGTAATTAAAGTAATTATTTATTACTCTTTAAAATTTGTTATAAAAAAATAGGTGATTGGCCAAGTTTTCTTTACTTCCGCCAATCACCTATAGTACAAAAATATTGAATCTCTTCCTTCGTTAACTTCAATTCACCGATGTCCTAACAAAAGAATTCAATAAATATTCGTCTTATTTTAATTTATCTTTAACGTTATCGATAACGCCTTCTACTGCTTCTTTAGCATCTTCTGCTGCTTCTTTTACTTTAGAAACAACTTGTTCTGCTAATCCTTCACCTTCTAATGATTTATCTCCAGTTAATTTTCCTAAACCTTCTTTAACCGATCCTTTGATTTCGTCGAATTTGTTTTCTAATGACATAATTTTGCCTCCTGTATACTACACATCAATTTTCTATTAATTGAAATTAAATATACTTTTTCTTTAAATATTTTTTATAGATATTAATTTGTTAATTTCTATACTTTATATAATATATCATTTAAAACTATTAATCAATGAAACTGCTCACAAAAGTTTTATTATTTATCATAAAACAGTACAAAAAGATAACAAGAATAGTATTTTAAGCACATTTTTACGACGATAAAAGATCTTGTTTTAATAGTAATTTCGATTTATTCTTTGAATATTTCTATCTTAAACAGATGCTTCTATTCTTGTTAAACAGTTTTTCGGAATTAAATTTATTAATCTTTTTTAGATTTATTCATAAAGAACATAGATTTTACTCAATTTATCAAATAAGAGAGACTAGGAATACTAATCTCTCTTTAATTTTATTTATTGCATCTCTCTACTATTTTCTTAGCACTAGCTAAGTTCATGTGTTTTTCTTTTCTAAGTTCTTCTACGATTAATTCAATATTATCATTAGTAGCACCAGCTAAAATCGCTAAAGATTTCGCGTGTAATTTCATATGACCTTTTTGAATTCCATCTCCTACCAACGCTTTTAGCGCCGCTAGATTCTGAGCTAATCCAACAGAAACAAGTATACTCGCTAATGTTTTCGCATCTGGATTGTTCAATAATCCTCTGGAAACTTTTACAGTGGGATTGATTCCAATAGATCCACCTACACTAGCAACCGGCATAGGTGACGTGATTTCCCCTATAAGCATCTTAGCCTCTTCATCACAACGCCAAGTAGAAAGTCCTTGGTACTTACCATCTTTAGCTGCGTAGCTTTGACATGCCGCTTCTATAGCTCGCCAATCATTTCCACTCGCTATTACAACACTATCAATACCATTGAAGATACCCTTGTTGTGAGTTGCTGCTCGATAAACATCAGCTTTAGCAAATTTACTAGCTAGCTCGATTCTTTGCGCAAGATACTCTCCATTTTCTCCTAAATTTTCAAACGGAATAGCACATTTCGCTGTAACTAGTGAACGTGTCGCATAATTCGATAAAATCGCCATTAAAACTACACCCTCAGTTAGTGATTCTAAGGAAACTTTAAGTGCCTCTAGCATAGTATTTAACATATTTGCTCCCATCGCCTCTAAAGTGTCAACGATAAGGTAAACAACTACAAAATCCGTTCCATCTTCTGATAGAACTTTAACTTCAATATCACGAGCACCTCCACCACGAGCCACGATAGACGGATAAGCTTCATCCGCCGTTTTTAAAAGCAAATCTTTACTTTGTAAAATACGTTCTACCGCTTCATCGGTGTCAGCTATATTATATAAAGCTACATGCCCTACCATCTTCCTATCTAGTACTTCTGTTTTGAAACCGCCAGACTTCGCTACGATTTTCCCAGCATTACTACAAGCTGCAACTACCGATGGTTCTTCCGTAACGAATGGCACCACATACTCTTTATCATCAACGACAAAATTTGGCACAACGCTAAAAGGTAGCGAGAAAGTTCCTATTACATTCTCAACCATGTTATTAGCCATATCAAAGTCTAAAACTTCATTATTTTTTAAAACAGAAAGATATTCTTCACTTAAAATATCAGCTTGTTCAATAACCTCTAAGCGTTCATTAATATTTTTTTTATAAAATCCACTCCAAATTTTTCCCATGATTTCCCCTGTTAAAATTGTTTTTTATATACTCGCTTGTGATTTTCTATTTTTTCTAAGACAAATCTGCTTTCATCTTTAATATCCGAAATATCTAAGTTTCCTTCTTCGTCCACTGCAGTATCTCTGAAGAACATTTTTTCGTATTCATCTATTGAAATACGTGTTCTCTTACCGAAATCGTCAAAACGATTATTTCTTAATTGATTCTTATAACCTTCTACTAGAGTTAAACTGAATACTTCCGCAACAGCTCCACTTCCATAACTGTATAAACCAATCTTGTTCCCTGCTTCTAATGTGTTATTATTCTCAAGTAATGATAATAAACCTAAGAATAGAGATCCTGTGTATATATTACCTACACGCTGGCTATATAATATAGACTCATTAAAACGAGTAAGTAATTCTTCTTTCTTCTCTTCTTCAGCTTGTTCTAATAATAGAGTTAAACCTTTTAATCCTAATTTAGGATATGGAAGGTGTAGACATACCGCTGAGAAGTCATTAAGGCTTTGTTTAGTTTTTTCAATATATCTATTCCAAGTAGTTGTTAAACAATCAAGGTATTGTTCAGTAGAAAATCTTCCTTCTACAAAAGCATATTGTGAATAGTTCGGACGCCAGAAGTCCATAACATCACGAGTTAAACAAACATTATCATTGTTGAATTCTAAAATTCTTGGATTACTACTTACTAACATAGCACAACTTCCTGCGCCTTGTGTAGATTCTCCAGAAGATTTAACACCGTATTTCGCAATATCACTAGCGATAACCAGTACTTTCGACTCTGGGTTATTCATAACATGATTTTTAGCAAAATCTAATGCCGCAGTTGCTCCGTAACATGCTTCTTTAACTTCGATAGCACGTACAAATGGTTGAATATCTAATAGCCCGTGAATAAATACTGAAGAAGCCTTACTTTGGTCAACTCCAGACTCAGTTCCTACGATAATCATATCAATTCTTTCTAAATCATCTTTGTCTAGTATATCATATGCAGCTTGTGCTCCAAGAGTTACTATATCTTGAGACACAGGAGGAATACTCATTTCTAGTTGTAATAAACCTTTTGTGAATTTATCAGGTTCAATTCCTCGAGCCGTTGCTAAATCACGAATATCTAAATAGTAATTCGGCATTGCAAAACCAATCTTATCAATTCCTATTTTCATTATCTAATTCCTTTCGATTAATTTCGAATTATTTATCTATACAAATTTTCCAATTTTATTATACTATTAAACACTTAAAAATTAAAGTCTAATAGCCATAAACTTACTTTCATGATTAAAATTTTCATGCAATACTATTGTATAAAATTTTTCCAAATTAGTCCATAGATAGCCATTAAAAAACTATAAAACTTAAAGAAATCTATTATAAAATAAAATTGAAATTACAAGTATATCAAAGTCCATATTTTAGTTATAAATATTCTAAATTTTACATATAATAATTTTTTAAGTAAATCACTAAGAAAATACCACTTTTTTCTCTCTAAAATATTTTCTTTCTCTCCATTAAAAAATATTCTCTTTTGAATTAAAAAATTTTTTGTAAGCATTTTTGTTGTTTATTTTTAATATTTTTCATATAATAATAATATATTTACAAAAAACTCCGGGAGGACAATTACTATGACATTTAAATTACCTGAATTACCTTATGGATTCGATTTCTTAGAACCAGTTATCGACGCTAAAACTATGGAAATTCACCACGACAAACACCACGCTGCTTACGTTAACAACTTAAACGCAGCTTTAGAAAAACACCCAGAATTCGAAGCTAACTGCATCTGTGGTCTATTAAAAAACATTGATAGCGTACCTGCTGACATCCGTCAAGCTGTTATCAACAACGGTGGTGGACACCACAACCACAGCCTATTCTGGCAATCACTAACTAAAGCAGATTCTTCTGAATTCGCTGGATTAGTTAAAGAAAAAGTTGAAGCTGAACTTGGTGGATACGAAGAATTCGTTAAGAGCTTCTCAGCTGCAGCTGCTACTAGATTCGGTAGTGGTTGGGCATGGCTTGCTTTAGATAAAGAAGGTAAATTAGTTGTTACTTCTACAGCTAACCAAGACTCTCCATACTTAACAGGTCTTACTCCAATTCTTGGATTAGACGTTTGGGAGCACGCTTACTACCTAAACTACCAAAACCGTCGTCCAGACTACATTAAAGAATTCTTCCGTGTTGTAAACTGGGATTTCGTTAACGAACGCCTAGCTAAACACTTAGAAAAATTAGGTAAATAATTACATAGATAAAATAGCATCTAGGAAATCTAATTTCCTAGATGCTTTTATTCAGCAGTTTCTAAAGCAAATATTCAATTTCAACATAATCACTTATAACTTTATTTATTCTAATCATAAGGTCTGTATTATCTACAGATTTTCTTGTTTTCTTTATATTCTTTGGAAACTCATTATAAACAGCTTATTATCTAAGTAACTTCTCAAAGTAACTTCCACCTACTTAATCAAAGTGAAAACTACCCTGAAATGATTTTTTACGTTGTAATTTAAGTATGAAACGTTTAAATTAGAAATAAGACCAACTATGATAAAGTATAAATATCTCACTCTTTTATATCGTAATAATATCCAATTAGGCTTAAAACTCGATGAAACCTTCAAAGTTATTGGGCGAGCTATACTAAAAGACCTAACTACTGTTTCTAAAAAAATCAAATTAAAAAGACAAGGATTGAGGATATAGAATATCCTCAATCCTTGTCTGCTTCATTTTCTTTTACAATATCTTTTTGTGAATCTTTTTCAGATAGTTTTTGATCGATATATTTATTAATAGTTTCATAAAACTCCTTGGTCGCTTGACTATCTAATTTTGTCGAATTCTGAACTTGATTAACTTTCAATTGAACAGATTGAATACCGTAAGAGGCTTGTTTTTGGTGAATTTTTTCTAATTCTTCTTCTGAAATCGGGTCACCAACAATTGTCAAGATCAATTCATTGTCCCTTGACTTGTAGACTTGATTGATAATCGTATGATTGGCAAACTCTTTTCCTACAAACTGTTTGACACCTTCTTTTCGCGCTTGTTCTATCGTTAGAGTAACTGCCGAATAGCTGGCTGGAACAACCAATAATACAATCAAAGATATCAAACCAATTTTCATTTTAATGTTTAGCTCTTTGAATGAAGTTAAGGGAGATTTTCTCATTAAAATTTTTGCCCCAATAATGTTGGCTAGCATTATAAAGACACAGTTAATCAAGAAAAGATAGAGAGCTCCAAATAAAAATCGTACATTTCCATTAGCTAAACCATAGCCGGCAGTGCAAATAGGCGGCATTAGAGCTGTAGCAATGGCTACTCCTGGCACAATATTGTTTGCTTCTTTTTCCCTTGAACCGATCACACCAGCAATCCCACCGGCAATAGCAATTAGGACATCCCAAATCGTTGGAGAAGTTCGTGCAATCAACTCGCTACTTGCATAAGATAAGGGAGTAATCCGGAAATATAGAGTCGATACAAGTAAACTGACCAATACTTGAGTAAGTAAAACCCATAGAGCTTGCTTGACTAAACGAGTGTCAAAAATGGCTAAACCTAACCCTAGTCCAACAATCGGCGTCATGAGAGGTGAAATTAACATGGCTCCTATAATAACAGCTGTTGAATTCATATTTAGTCCGATAGAGGCAATAAAAATTGCACACATCAAAATCACTGTATCTCTCGATCTAACATGAAGATCATCGTATAATTTTTCACGGTATTCACGTGTTGAATAATTTCCAGACATCTGTTTCTCCTTTTATTTAATTTATTTCTATTTATCTATTGATGAGGATAGAGTGATTTTCTATCAAATATTACATATGTATTTTAATTTCCTTAGTTCTCATCTGTAAGTCTTTTAAAAAAATATCTCTTTTTCCTAGATAAATAAAAAAAACATCTATCAATTGATTCTTTATATTATATCAAAAATTTCACAGTCTTTCACTAAGGAAACCCATCAGTTTAAAATATTTTTATATCCTTTCAAAGATAGAAAACTGACAAAATTCCAGTTTCCTTATTCTAAGAACAAAGATACCACAGATAGATAAGGTTACGCTCAACATCATTCCAGCAGCAATGACACCAATAACTTTTAAGATTAAGAAGTTACAACACTTAAAAGAATCACCCTATCCAACCTAATTTAATGACAATTTAAACTACATATTGTATAATGAAAAGCACTCTGTTTGAATATATAACATATTCCTACATTTGTTATTAAATAGTTTGGAGGAGAATTAATATTGAATAATTGGAAATTTATCGCTGGTTTTATCGGAGTATTCGCAGTATATGAAATACTCGTATTTCTGATGTGGCTAGGTTTAAAATGGATGATCTCACCTTTTGTTCCACCTAAGGTTAAATTAGCTATTTGTATAGCGCTATTTATCGTTGCTAACTTTTCTATCGTAGCTTATATGCTAAGATTAGATGCACCTTGGGTAAACTACGGAAACGTTTGGTACTTCTACTTCCTAAATGGTGCTGTCATAGGTGTTATTTTATTGGTCGCTAAGTTATTACTGAAAATCTTTAAATTAAATCTTTCTCAAGGAACTAGTTTAAGTATAACAGCTCTATATTTATTAGGTATGACTGCTTTGGGACTATTTTGGGCATACTCACCTACTGTGATTAATAAAACTATCAAAGTAGATAAACATCTTAATATTCCTGTTAAAATTGCTATGGTCTCTGATCTTCATCTTGGAACATTTTTCTCAAATCCACAACTTGAAAAACTTAACAAGATTGTTAATGAAGAGAAGCCAGATGCTGTAGTTATCGCAGGAGACCTTATGGACGATGATATGGTTATGTACAAAAAGCGTAATATGCAAGAAAATCTTAGCAAGTTAAAAGCTCCTCTAGGAGTTTATACGACTATGGGAAATCACGACCGTGACGCACTAGAAATAGTAAACGAAGTTAAAAAAACAGGAATAATCCCACTATTTGATGAAAGTATTGCTATTAATAATGATGTTACCTTGGTTGGGCGTAAAGATAAAAGTGTCAGTCGCGATAGACTTGATACAGCTGAACTGCTTAAGAGTGTTGATTTAAGTAAGACTATCGTTCTTGTGGATCATCAGCCTGATGCTGTTGATTATCACTCTACCTTACTTATAGATGTTCAACTCTCTGGGCATACTCACCGCGGACAACTATGGCCACTAAACTTTATCACAGATGTAGTTTATACCCTAGATCATGGCTACGCGAAGATTAATGGTAAACATTTCTTCACTTCTGCGGGTTATGGTTTCTGGGGACCACCTTTCAAAACTTCAGCCCGTAGTGAAGTTTGGATGATTACTATTGAAGGAAAATAAAATATAAAAAATACCCCAAAAGTTAGTATATTCTAACTCTTGGGGTTGAATTTTATTCACATCTTCGAATATTATTGTTTAACCTCATCTTTGATGCTTTCCCATAATTCTTTTGCTTGTACTATATCTAAATCAAAGCGCTCTCTGATAATTTTAATATTTGCAATATCACCAACATCTGGATTAACAACTGCTTTTATATCAGAATATTTACTAGAAATTAATTCTTTAACTTCTAATGCACGTCTGTTTGAAGCTTCTTCTTTTACAGCTTCCCATAGTGCTTTTGCATCATAAAGTACTAGATCTGTATATCTATCTCTTATCATTTTGACATTGTGAATATCTCCTTTAGTAGCATCAACTACTGAAAGTACTTCTTCTCTATTACTATCTTTCACAAGTTCATTAAATTTTTCTTTACTCACTTTTTGTTTTTCTGCCCATTCTTCTTTTGACTTACCGTTTCTAGTTGAAAAGAACATAAAAATTGCTATTGCTAAAATAATAATTAATGCTATCTTCATAATTAAATTCCTTTACTTCTTTTTACAATTTCTATTAATTTTTTCGCATCTTTTCCATTTAAAAAGTATGCTTTTCTTAGTGCTGCAATGTTAAATGCATCATCTTGACTTAAGTTTATAACCTTTTCTAATTCTTTTTTATATGCTGGACTTTGTAGTCTTTCAAATGCTTCTTTACTCTTTTCATCACGCTTTTTTATCTTATCTCTTGCGTTAGAAATCATCGCATAGACAAATACAAATCCTAGCATAATGTACAATATATTCATGTTCATCGCAATTACTTCCTTTTTTTATTCTTTATAAATATTATATAAGTTTTGTAGGCGCTTGTAAACATTTTAATTAACTTATTTATCGCTCATTCCTTCTAAAAATTGATTTTTCTACTATAATTTGTTATGATTAAGTGTACTTTAGTTAAAGGATTATTGAATAATGAAATTTTTAACAAATATTAACGATGAAAAATATACTGAATTTATAAAGAATCACAAGCATGGTAATATGATGCAAGCTATCGAGTGGTCTCACATAAAAAATACTTGGGGTGCTGTAAGAGTAGCTGTTGCAGATGAAAATGACAATATTTTAGCTGCTGTACAGATTCTAACTCGCCAAGGATTATGGTATGCTCCACGTGGACCAATTCTTGATTATGATAATACTGAGCTACTTAATTTCTTTTTAACTAACCTAAAGAAATTCGCCAAAGAAAAAGGTGCTAAAATGGTTAAATTAGATATCCCTACTGCGGTAAAAGATGAGAAGTTAGCAGTGTTTAAAGATATCGAGGTAGATAGAGAGAACAATAGTCTTATTAAAGCATTCAAGGATAACGGTTATAAACACAAAGGTTTCAGCCTTGATATGAGCAGCACTATCCAACCACGTTTTAACACAGTTACGAAGCTTGAACAAGAAGTTCCTGATCTTTTCCCAAAAGATACACGTCGCTTAATTCGTGATGCAGAGAAAAAATTCGTTGAAGTTAGACGTTGTGGTAAACAGAATCTTGATGACTTTCTTTTCGCCCTAGCTTGTACTGAAAAAAGAAAAAATATCTCTCTTCGTGGGCGTGAGTATTTCGAAAACTTACTAGATACTTTTGGAGACAATGCTTTATTATATATTTCATATATAAATGTAGAAAAAGCTGTAAAAGAATGTCATTCTAGAAAAGAAGCTATTGAAGATGAAATTGAAGCTCTTGGAGAAAAATCACCGAAGAAAAAACGCACTCTTCTTGAGCAAGTAGCCGGAATTGAAAAGCTAATCGTTTTATTCGATAGCTTAGAGATCGAAGATAAGAGCAAAGATCAAGTTATAAGTGCTGCGATTACTATCGCTTATGGTAACCACGCAGAAATTATTTATGCTGGTATGAATGAGGATTTCGCAAAACTTCCTGCACAGTATAAAGTCTTTTCTGATACGATGAAAAAAGCTCAGGAAATGGGTGTTAAAGAAGTTTCTATGGGTGGAATCGAAGGAGATTTAAACGACAGTCTACTTGGTTTTAAATCAAAATTCGCTCCAAATATCGTAGAATACTACGGGGAGTTCGATTTAGTAATCTCTCATGTATTCAATTTAATGTACAACTACGGATTACCACTAAGAAGAAAAATATTAAAACTAATAAAAAGATAAAAAAACAAATCTGTAAATCCCTATATAAAAATTAAAAGAGCTGAACTCCTTTGTGATTTCAATGAAATCATAACTATTGAGTCAGCTCTTTTGTATTATATTTTTTTAACGAATTCAGATTTTAGTTTCATAGCCCCGAAACCATCAATTTTACAATCGATGTTATGATCTCCATCAACTAATCTGATATTTTTAACGCGAGTTCCTTGTTTTAATGTAGATGAACTACCTTTAACTTTTAAATCTTTAATTACAGAAACTGTATCTCCATCTTGAAGTACATTTCCGTTAGCATCGCGGTAAACTTTTTCCTCTTCTGCTCCACTAGCATCTTCTGGTGACCATTCATAAGCACACATTGGACATACTAGCATATTTCCATCTTCATAAGTATATTCACTTTTACATTCTGGACAATTAGGTAATGTCATTGTTTTCCTCCATAAATTTTCAAATTTGTACAAAGGATATTATACCATAATGAAAAGCAATATCAAAATAATATCCGTAAATTTTTTCTTTGAAACGTTGATATTATAACGATTCCACCAATAAAATAATCTTATATCAAAAAAAATCAAAAAAATCGTCTACTTTTGTAGGCAAAATACTTGAAATTTTAAAAGAGTAGGAGTAAAATATGAATTAAATAGTTTTCATCTTATATTTATTATTAAAATATAAAATATAAACAATAAAATTTATAACAAAAGAGGAATCAAATTATGGTTAAATATGATTTATTAGTAGTAGGATTCGGTAAAGCCGGAAAAACTTTAGCAGCAACATTTGCTAAAGAAGGAAAAAAAGTAGCAGTAGTTGAAGAAAGCAGTGCAATGTACGGTGGTACTTGTATCAATATCGGATGTATCCCAACTAAAACTTTAATCGTAGCTGCTGACAACAAAAAAGACTTCACAGAAGCTAAAGCTACAAGAGATGCTGTTGTATCTAAACTTAACGCTAAAAACTTCGCTATGTTAGACAGTAGTCCAAACATTGATGTTTACACAGCTCACGCTAAATTCGTTTCAAACAAAGTAGTAGAAATTTCTGCTAACGGAGAAACTAAACAACTTGAAGGTGAAATCGTAGTAATTAACACTGGAGCTAAAAACAATGTATTACCAATTCCAGGATTAACAACATCTAAAAATGTATACGATAGCACTGAGTTCCAAAAATTAGAAAAAGCTCCTAAAACTCTAGGAATTATCGGTGGAGGTAACATCGGATTAGAATTCGCTAACCTATACGCTCGTCTTGGAGTTAAAGTTACAGTAATCGACTTCGCTCCTGGAATTTTAGGAAGAGAAGATAAAGATATCGCTGAACTTGCTCAAGGATACTTAGAAGAAGCAGGAATCGAGTTTAAACTAGGAACTGCAACAAAAGAAATCCGCAACAACGGAGAACTTGTAGTTGTTGATACAGAAAAATACGGTGAGTTAGAATTCGAAGCAGTATTACACGCAACTGGACGTCGCGCTAACACTGAAGGGTTAGGATTAGAAAACACTGATATCGAATTACGTCCAAACGGAACAATCGTAGTTGACGAATTCTGTCAAACAGCTGTAGAAAATGTATTCGCAGTTGGTGATGTTAACGGTGGATTACAATTCACTTATGTATCATTAGATGACTTCAGAGTAGTTAACGGATACTTACACGGTAACAAAGAGTACACAACTGCTGACCGCAAAAACGTACCTTACTCAACATTCATCTCTCCAGCATTATCTCACGTTGGATTACACAAAGAAGAAGCTGAAGCTGCTTACCCTAACGTTGCAGTAGCATCATTACCAGTAGCTAACATGCCAAGAGGAGCTGTTAACCAAGATCCACGTGGATTATTCCGTGTAACTGTAGACAAAGACACTAACTTAATTCTTGGAGCTACTCTATTCGGTAAAAACTCAGAAGAAATTATCAACCTAATTAAAATGGCAATTGATAACAAAATTCCTTACACTTACATCAGAGATCAAATCTTCACTCACCCAACAATGGCTGAAAACTTAAATGATGTATTCAAATTAATCTAATAACTGCTAAAAGCTTAAAATCTCAATAATAATTTGAGGTTTTAAGCTTTTTTTGTTTAATTTAACCGAATTTCTACTATATTTCTACTATAATAAATTTATGAAATTTTCAAATAATTAAAAAATATGTCTATTCCCCTTTACAAATTATGGCTTTTCTTGTATAATGTACACATGTCTTTTTAAAAAATACAATAAAATAAAAAAGGAGATCGAACAATGAGTTTATATAAAAGAATTCCATTAATAGCAAAACTTATTATCGCTGTAACATTAGGGATAGTTTTAGGAAGTACTCTACCAACATCAATCATTAGAGTTTTCGTAACATTCTCATCTATTTTCAGCGCGTTCTTAGGATTCACAATTCCACTTATTATCGTAGGATTTATCGTACCAGGTATCAGCCAAGTATCAAACAACGCTGGAAAATTACTTGGATTATCAACAGGGGTTGCTTATATTTCTACAATTATCGCAGGAACATTCGCATTCCTATCAGCTCAAGCAGTATTACCAAGTATACTAGCTAACGCTACACTACAATCATTCAAAAATCCAGAGGATTTATTATTAAAACCTTTCATCGAGTTTAAAATGGCTCCGATTTTTGATGTTACTACAGCGCTTATTATCTCATTCATCTTAGGAATCGGGATTTCAGCAACTCAATCAGAAGGACTTAAACAAGGATTCGCAGATTTCGGAGAAATTATTGAAAAATTACTTGCTACAGTAATTATTCCACTTCTTCCATTCTACATCCTAGGTGTATTCATGAACATCACAGCTTCTGGTGAAGTATTCAAGATTTTAAAAATCTTCGCTATGGTATTCGTAATTATCATTATTATGCACGTAATTATCATTATTATCCAATACTTCGTAGCTGGAACGCTTAACGCTAGAAACCCATTCAAGATGCTTGTAAATATCTTACCAGCATACATGACTGCAATTGGTACTCAATCTTCGGCTGCTACTATCCCAGTAACACTAAGAAGTACTAAAAAAATGGGTGTTGATAAAAATATAGCAAACTTCACTATTCCACTATTTGCGACTATCCACTTATCAGGAAGTACAATCACATTAACTACATGTGCATCTGCAGTATTCTGGTTACAAAACGGTGCTGCATTCCCATCAGCTGCAGTAATGATTAAATTCATCTTATTACTTGGAGTAACAATGGTAGCTGCTCCTGGTGTCCCTGGTGGAGGAGTTATGGCAGCTCTTGGATTATTACAATCAGTTCTTGGTTTCAACGAAATCATGTTATCTCTAATGATTGCATTATACATCACTCAAGATAGCTTTGGAACTGCATGTAACATTTCTGGAGACGGAGCTTTATCAGCAATCGTTGATAAACTAAACAAACTATTCTTCAAAAAAGATGTAGAACAAAACGCATAATAAACTATCCCACAAACATATGTTTGTGGGATTTTTCATGTATAAATAATTAAAAACGCCTCTTATCACAATCAAAGAACAAGTATCTATAATAGCTAATTCTTTGAAAAGAGCGACTCTTTGAACTTAATCTCAGAGCCGCTTCTTTTATTTTATTTCAATTTATATCTTAGTTTTACTGGGTTATGATCACTATATCTATACTCTTGATTTAGTGTCTCTACTTCTAACACTTCAATATTATCACTAGCAATATATCCATCTATAATAAAGCCATAAGTACCTTCACTATCCTTCACATAAGGTTTATTATTAAGTCTTGCAGAATTTTTACTCTCATCATACAATAGGTTAAATCCTGCAGGTAACATACTCTTATCTAAATTCTCAGCACGCCATAATTCTTTTGGAACAACGTTAATTTCATCTTGTGTTAAAGTTTTTAACGACTGATTAAAATCCGCTCCAACAAGGACATAATTACCTTTTTTATACTCATAATCAATAAATTCAAGAAGTTGTTTCATCTGAGCTTTTTTACCAGAATTACCTTTATCGTAAGCATCCAAGTGAGCATTAATCAATACTAAATGTTTATCACTATTTTCTACTTTTGTATAAATAACAGAAAATCCTCGTTTTAAATTAGCAAGTCTCTCTGGGAATGTGAATGGAATCGCCATTTGGAATCTTCTTGCATTCTCCACGTTAAAACTAGTTGCAGTATAGATACCACTCTTAACCTTCCCTAACGGTGGCACTGGATAAGGTACATATCTAACCTTGAAATTATATGCTAAAATACTATTTAAACCAAGTATTTCATCAAATTTAGTAACCTGGTTTATATTGTAACTACGTTTTGAATCTTCATCTATTTCTTGAATAAAATTAACATTAGCTTTTTCGTTTTTAACAATCTCTGTAATGTTTTTTAGATTTTCTTCGACATGAGCCTTATCAAGTGGTAGAACCATCTTTCCACCATCCATAAAGAAGTCTTCATCTTTATCAAGACCAGCATAACCTATGTTCCAGTTAAGAGCTGTGTACTCTGTTCCTACCTTAGCACTTTCTGACGTACCTTGTTTAGTTACCTTCAAACTCTCAACTCCGTTTGGACTATATTCTGTAGCCCATAAATATCCAACTAATCCTGCAAACCCTAAAATCCCGATAAGTAATAACCCTAATACTATCTTTAATATTTTTTTCATCTTTAACCTCATAAAAAATAGAAGGAGCAAGGAAATCTATTTATAAATCATGATTTTCAAGCTGCCCTCCATTAAATTTCATTGTAAATTATTTAATTACTCTTTTTATCTCGTAGTTGTGAAACTATAATACCTACGAAGACGATAAGCATACCTATTCCTTCTCTTAGGCCTATATGTTCACCAAGAATAAGAACTCCACCTATTGCAGCTACAACAGACTCTAAACTTAATATTAATGACGCTGTGTGCGGTGGAACATCTTTTTGTCCTACAATCTGTAAAGTATAACCTACTCCACTAGAAAGTACCCCTATAGCAAGTAACGGCCAAATAACACTCATTATGTCCGCAAAGACGATTGTTTCCTTGAAAACAGCTAATACTAAGCTTAATATAGATACTACGACTAATTGAACGATAGATAAGAACATTGAATTAACTCTAGCTGCTGAATAATCAATAACTATTATATGAATCCCGAATAGAACTGCACTGATTAAGACGATAATATCTCCCAACTCTAAAGCAAATTCTTCTTTTACCGATAAGAAATAGAAACCAATTACCGATAAAATTAATCCTATAATAAAGAATTTATTAAGCTTATTACCTAAGAATACCCCGATAAATGGTACTATACAAATATATAACACTGTAATAAATCCAGCTTTACCTGCTGTTGTCATCCCAATACCTATTTGCGAAATATACATTGCAAAAAATAATACTATTCCACAGATACCACCAAGTATCCAACTTTTATTTTTTGTTATTGGCTCCGCCAAAATCTTAGGATCTTGACTTCTATACAAACTTGGAATCAGAAGTGCTACAGCACCAAGAAATACTACTGCGATTACTGATCTTATACCTACAACTGTAAGAGGCCCTAGAACCTTACTCGCAATATTTTGCCAGATAAAAGCTAATCCCCAAATAATCGTAACAATTATTAACAATAACTCTGAAATAAATTTTCTCATTAATACACCTTTCCTATAAATTTTCTATGAATTTTAAAATTCTAAAAGTATTCACTATCATAGCAATAAATACATTATACTTTTATAATTTTATACGTTATTAACAAAAAATTCAACTGTTAGCTACCGCGCACGATATCTATCAATTTCCAATTTTGAATATTTCCAAGGAAATACTAATATCCTAAAAAACGACATAGACAACCGAAGTTATCTATGTCGCATTTTAATTTTTATTATTTAGCACCTTCGTTAGCTGTTAACTCAAGTTCATAAAGTTTGAATTGATTTTTCTTAACTTTATTTAAGTCATAAGCTTTAACACGTTTGTTGAAGAATGTGATACTTGTATCCCAGCTTAATGGGTAGAATGGTAATTCTTCAGCTACTTCTGTGTCAAATTTGTTGTAAGCTGCTTTTAATTTAGCTTCATCGAACATATCTGCTGATCCTTGAGCTTTGAAGCTGTTTTCGAATGCTTCAGTAGTGTAACGATATAAGTTTAATGGAGCTTTTTTACCTAGTAACTCTTGACGGTTAGGGTTTGTTCCATATTGCCATGCAGCTTGGAAGATGTCGATTGATGGATCATCTGCTTGTACACGTTGAGAGAAGTCTTTTGGAGACATAAGTTTTCCATCTACTAATTTAACATCTAATCCTACTTCTTTCCAAGATTTAACGAATACGTCTGCTAATGCTTGGTCATATTCAGCACCTGTGTTACGGATTGCGAAGTTAAATGAAAGTTTGTTTCCGTTTTTGTCTTCACGTAGTCCGTCTCCATCTTTATCTTTGTATCCTGCATCGTCTAATAATTTTTTAGCTTTTTCTACATCTTTTTTAGCTGCAGTTGCATTTTCGTTTACTAATTTACCTACAGCTGCTGGGTACATACCAGATCCAGTTGGAGTGAAACGTAATCCTTTGAAGATTTTTTCATTGATTTGGTCACGGTCAACTGCATATAAGAATGCTTGACGTAAGTTTTTGTCAGCTAGTTTAGAGTTCGGATCAACTACGTTTTCACCTTTTTCTTTGTCAAATTTACCTAATTTGAATCCTACATATGACATGTAACGAGAAGTATCACCTAAGAATGTTCCGTTTTTGATGTCTTTTGCTCCTTCGTAAACACTTGGAGTAACGCTATCGATATAGTCAACTTCTCCATTTTTGATTACTTGGCTAGCTTGAGCTGGAGCTACTGTTTTGAACTCGATTTTTTTAAGTTTCATTTTATCTTTATTGAAGTAGTGAGGGTTTTGTTCTGCAAGAACACTTTCTCCGTTTACTACTTTAGTGATGTAGTAAGGACCATATGATAATGGTTTTTTGTTTAAGTCTGCTTCAGCAAATTTAGCGAAGTCCTTAGAAGCTTCTTCTACTTGTTTAGCGTTTAAGAAGTCAGTAACTAAACCTTCACCCCATAGTAATGCTGGACGTACTTCAGTATATTTAAGTACTACTGTTTTGTCATCTTTAACTTGTATTCCTGAGATGTTTTTCGCTTTTCCTGCGTGGTATTCTTTCATACCTTCAATAAATTCGTATGACTCATTGTAACGAGTGTTTGTAGTGAATTTAGGGTTACCCATAAGTTCGTATGTTGCTACGATATCTTTTGTTGTAAATGCTTCACCGTTGCTCCATTTAGCACCGTCGTGGATAGTTAATGTAACCTCTTTTTTGTCACGATCTAAGTGGAATTTAACTGCATCATTTGCATTATCTTGAATAACACGTCCTTCTTCGTCAGCAGAGAATGTTCCACCCATTACAGCTTGGTTTACGTATTGATCTTCTGCTTTATCAGAGAATACTGGGTTCCAAAGACCTGTTAATGGTTGAGCTGATAAGATACCATATTTTAATGTAGCACCATCTACAGCTGATCCACCGTTATCAAAACTTGTTTTAAATTCTACTTTTGCTTTAGGAGCGTTTTTGCTTCCAGAATTGCTTGAAGTTGAACATCCAGCTAAAATTACTGAAAGAGCCATCGCTGAACTAAATACTTTTAGAAACTTATTCTTTTTCATTTTATTTCCTCCATAATATATAAAAACTTATTTTTCATTTATTGTATGAAATTATTTTATCATTATTTCTACGATAAGTCAATTAAATTTTCAGAAAATAATATAAAAATTACAAAATTCTATAATTAAATTTCAGTTCCTTATTTTTAAGATATTAACATTATAGTAATTTTTTAATATAATTATCTATTAACATTTCTTATGTTATCCCTTATTTATTAATAATTAATTCATTTTCCACCTAATTAACACCATTATTAAACACTAATATATTTCAACTATTTAAGTTATCTAATAAATATATTTTTTATATACAATTTTGATTTAATCGATTAATATTATCAGTTGGGAGAGCCTCGAAGATTACACTTTCTCTAAAATCACGATTTTCCAGTCTCTCCCTCTCAAAAACTCTATATTACTCCTATATGCTAACCAGTAAAAAAACAGAGAATAATTACTATTTAAATAGCATTATACTCTGTTCAAGTTACTAAAATTTATATATTGTGATTTTGTAAATTCCCTATGTTGAGAACTACATTGCCCTCTGACTTTTTCCCTTATTATTGTTTCTAACTTTATTATATCTAATATTTCTTAGATTTCATATTTCAAATGCAGGGGCGACTTGCGCCCCTAAAATTAATTGAAAATAAAATGAAATATAAGTTTATTAGGGGGAAATTCAACTAAGTCTCCTTAGCTGAATCTCATTCCTAAACTAAATTAATTTTTAGCTGGTGCATCTGCAGTTAATTCTAATTTGTAGATTCTTTGTTCACCAGTTTTAAGTTTCGCTAAATCAAATGTTTTAACACGTTTGTTAACCCATGTCATTGATTGTTGCCAGCTGAATGGTAACCATGCAGCTTCTTCTCTGAACTGTTTATCAAATTTTTGATATGCTTCTTTAAGTTTAGCATCATCGAACATGTCACTACTTCCCATTGCAGTTAATGATTTTTCTAATTCTTCTGTTGTGTAACGTTGTAAGTTAAGCGGTGAAGTTTTACTTACTAATCCACCTGGGTTTGGATCACTTCCTAAGCCCCAAGCTCCTTGGAAGATATCGATTCCTGGATCATCTGCTTGAGTACGTTGTGACCAGTCTTTAGGTGACATAAGTTTTCCATCTGTAAGTTTAACATCTAATCCTACGTCTTTCCAAGATTTAACAAATGTATCTGCTAATGTTTGATCGAAGTCTTGACCTGTGTTACGGATAGCGAAGTTGAATGTAAGTTTTTTACCGTTTTTATCTTCTCTTAATCCATCTCCATCTGTATCTTTAAGTCCTGCTTCATCAAGAAGTTTCTTCGCTTTTTCTACATTCTTAGTATATTTTTCACCTTCTTGACTGTAGAACATTTTAACGATTGGTGGATAGAATCCAGATCCTGTTGGTGTGAAACGTAATCCTTTATAAACTTTTTCATTGATTTGATCCCAGTCTACTGCATAACCGAATGCTTGACGAACACGTTTATCAGCTGCTTTAGCATTTGGATCTACTTCAACTTCACCTTTTTCTTTGTTGAACTTACCTAGTTTAAATCCTACATATGATACATAGTAATCAGATTCTCCTAAGATTGTTCCGTTTTTAGCGTCTTTAGTACCATCCCAGATACCAGTAGTTAAACTATCCATTAAGTCTACATCACCATTTTTAAGAACTGCACTCGCTTGAGCTGGTGATACAGTTTTGAATTGAATTTCTGGAATTTTTACTTCGTCTTTTTTGTAGAAATAAGGGTTAGCTTTCGCTAATACACTTTCCCCATTTACTACTTTATCTAAGTAATATGGTCCATAAGATAATGGTTTTTTATTTAAGTCTGCTTCAGCAAATTTAGTGAAGTCTTTTGATGCTGCTTCTACTTGGGCTTTGTTTAAGAATTCTCCAATAAATCCATTACCCCATAATAATGCTGGTTTGATTTCTGTATACTTAAGCACTACAGTTTTATCATCTTTTTTAACTACACCAGAGATGTTTTTTGCTTTTCCATCGTGGTAATCTTTCATACCTTCGATTACTTCATATTCATCACTGTAACGAACGTTTTCTGTATACTTAGGATTCCCCATAAGTTCGTAAGTTGCAACGATATCATCTGCCTTAACATCTTCACCATTGCTCCATTTAAGATCTTTGTGAATAGTTAATGTAACTTCTTTTTTCTCACGATCTACATGGAGCATAACTGGTGCGTCTTTGTCATCTTGTTTTAGACGATTTGCATCATCAGTCGGGAACGCTCCTGTCATTGTGTACTTCATTACATCATTATCAGTTGTTTGTAAGAAGAATACTGGGTTAAACATCCCTGTTAGTGGATCTGCAGAAGTGATACCGATTTTTAATTGTTGACCACTAAGTGCATTTCCACCATTGTCTACAGCTGTCTTGAACTCGACAGCAGCTTTGCTTCCTTTAGAATTGTTACTTGCGCTTGAGCATCCTGCAAGTAACATTGTGAGAGCCATAGCTGAACTAACTACCTTTAACATTTTTTTCTTTTCCATTATCTTATCCTCCATGCTGTATTGTATACAGCCTTTCTTAAATATTTATTTTTAGCAATTATAACAAAAAATCTTATAGTAGTCAAGTAATTGTCAGAAAATTTTACAATGTTTTTTAAATTTTCACTGAAATAAGATTTTATATTTTTTATCAATATAAATCAAACACTTAGAATTTCTGTAATAAAACATAAAATTTAAGTTGATTTTACACTGATAATTAAGATTTTACTATTTTAAAATTATTTATTTAGTATCTATTAAATTATACTTCTATAACAGTAGAATTGGATATTATTTGTAAATCATAATTTATACATTATTCACACATAATTTACAAATAAAAAAGCCATGTAGAAAATCTCTACATGACTTTTAAAATTATAGTCTTTGTCTAGCATCTAAACTACGTCTTAATGCTCCACCGATAGAGTTGATACATAGTACGATAATTAAGATTGCAAGGGCTGCTGGCAGCCAAATGTACATTTTATTGATAAGTACGTCTGCATCTTTTGCATAAGATAACATAGTACCAATACTTGGTGTTCCTGCTGGAAGACCGAATCCAAGGTATGTTAAACCTACCTCGATACCCATATTAGCAGCTAATGATAACGTAGCTTCTACAATGATGATAGAACTAATGTTAGGTAAGATTCCCTGTAACATAATTTTCCAATCAGGTGTTCCCATAGTTTTTGAAGCAAGTACATAATCACGACGTGATTCTGATAAAGCTTTACTACGCACTAAACGAGTTGATCCCATCCATGCGAATGCTGATAAGATCAAGATGAACAATACTAGACCGTAATCACGTTTAATACTTACAAATACGATGATTACCATCAGCGTTGGGATGATTACCATAAAGTCTACAAAACGCATCACAATATTATCAACACGTCCACCGTAATAAGCAATAACTAATCCTACTGCAGTACCAAAACCAATAGTAATCGCTGTTACTGCTACTGCGATAAGAATAGAGTTAAGCATTCCCATCATTAGCCATCCAAAAACTGAGTGACCACCTACGTCTGTACCTAATAAGAATCCATCCTCACCAGGTTTTAAGAAAATATTTAATAAATCTACATCGAAGTAAGTACTATATACGCCACTTACACGAATGTAAATATTGAAAAGTACTACGAAAATTAGGATAGCACTTAATGTAATTAAAGCTGCAAGTGCACCTTTATCTTTTTTAAATTCACGAGCTACAACTGAAAACCCAGAAGGAGTTTTAGTTATAACTTTTTCTTCTTTTGCTTTTGTCATTGTTCAACTTCCTCCTAGTCCAATTTAATACGTGGGTCTACAATCGCCATGATAATATCACTTAATGTACTACCAAGCAGTGTTAAGAATCCAGAGAATAACATTAATGTTGTAACAACACTATAGTCTCTATCTTGAATACTTTGGTAGAATAGTTGTCCCATTCCTGGGTAACCGAAGATTGTTTCTACGAAGATACCACCACTGAATAATCCAGTAATAGAGAATCCGAAGAATGCTGCGATTGGTAAAATAGAGTTTCTGAAGATGTGTCCTGAGTAAACTTTTTTAACTGGTACACCTTTAGAACGAGCTGTTTTTACATAATCACTTTGTTTCGCATCGATAACTTCATTACGTAAATATTGAACAGTTGATACTGTTGATAATAACGCTAAACAGATACCTGGTAACACTAAGTGTTGTAGTTTGTCAATATAGTACGTGAATGTTCCTGGATCAAGGTTAACATCTACAGATCCACTTGTTGGGAACCATCCTAAACCAAAACCAAATAATGCGATCATGAATAAGTATAGTACAAATGATGGAATCGCTAGGAAGAAGAAATTATAAAAGTTTACGAATTTGTCGAATTTAGAACCGTTATAACGTCCTGCATACATCCCCATAGGAATAGCGATCGCATACATGATTACCGCTGTAAATAATGACAGGTTGAATGTATTGAAAATTCTTTCTCCAAGAAGAGTTCCTACTGATTTACCAGTAGTATAACTTAATCCGAAATCCCCATGGATAAAGTTATTCAACCAATATAGGTATTGTTGATACCAAGGCTCATAGAATCCACTCGCTTGACGAATCGCTTCAATTTGCTCTTGAGAAATTTTTGGATTTTCTGCCAAACCACTGAATGGATCCCCAGGCATAAGTTTAGCTAGACCAAACACTAGTACACTAAGGATGAATAACTGTGGTATCATTACTAAAAATCGTTTTAAAACTACTTTCCACATTACACTTCTCCTCCTTTCATTGCTACATAGTGTGTTTCTGTTAATTTCTTAAGTGGATACACTCTTCCATCTTTATCAAAATAATCATTATAATGTTTTTGATATTCTTCTTCTACAGCTTGTCTTATTTCTTTTACTTCTTTAGCTTTATCTAAGTTAGTACTTGGAATAGCCGCAATAAGACGTTTTGTATAAATGTGTTGTGGATTATTGTAAATATCTTCACGTGTTCCACGTTCTACGATACGACCACGGTACATGATATAAATATAATCACACATGTGCTTAACAACACCAAGGTCATGAGAAATGAATAGATAACTTATATTAAAGTCTTTTTGAATTTTCTTCATGAAGTTTAGAACCTGTGCTTGAACCGAAAGGTCAAGAGCTGATACTGGTTCGTCAGCTACGATTAAACGAGGATTACATGCAATCGCACGCGCAACCCCGATACGTTGACGTTGTCCACCTGAGAATTCAAATGGATATTTGTACATAGCTTCTTCACCCATACCAACGATGTTTAAAAGTTCTAAAACTCGTTTTCTTGTATCTTCTTCAGATAGGTTTTCAAAGTTACTAATAGGCTCTGCGATAATATCTATAATACGTTTCTTAGGATTTAGACTAGACATTGCATCTTGGAAAATCATTTGAACATCGCGATTATATTTTAATTTTTTACGAGCTGCTTTTTTAGTAACATCTTCTTCTTTATAGATAATTTGTCCATCAGTTGCTTTTTCTAAACCTAGAACAACCTTACCTACAGTAGTTTTTCCACTACCACTTTCTCCGATTAGCCCATACGTTTTCCCAGATTCTATCTCAATATCAACACCATCTACTGCGTAAACATGATCTTTAATTGTATTGAAAAATCCACCACGAATAGGATAATGCACTTTTAGATTTTCAACTTTAAGCATTGTTCTCCTCCCCTTCAAATTCAAAGTTTCTATGACATGTACAACGTACATGGTGTCCTTCTTCTACTTCATGTAGAGTCGGATTATGTTCATGATGTTCATCTTTAACCCAAGGAATACGATTTGCAAAACGACATCCTTGTCTGTCTAGAGTTTTTAAAGATGGAACCATCCCTTGAATAACGTAAAGATCATCACTAGCATCTTCATCATCAAGTTGAGGAATACTACGTAATAAACTACGAGTGTAAGGGTGTTGAGGGTTTTTAAAGATTTGCTCTGAAGTTCCGATTTCTACTACTTCACCGGCATACAATACAGCTACTCTATCAGCCATCTCAGCAACTACCCCAAGGTCGTGCGTAATTAGGATAATACCAGCTTGCATCTCTGCTTGAAGCCCTTTAATAAGGTCTAAGATTTGCGCTTGGATCGTCACATCTAGAGCTGTTGTTGGTTCATCTGCGATAAGTACACTTGGTTTACAACTCATCGCCATAGCTATCATTACACGTTGACGCATACCACCAGATAATTCGTGTGGATATTGTTTTGCACAACGCTCAGGATTTGGAATACCAACTTGTGTTAATAATTCAATAACACGTTTTTGTCTTTCTTCTGCACTTAGTTCTGTATGATAAATTAGTGCCTCTTCGATTTGTTTCCCAATTCTGTGTAGCGGGTTTAATGAAGAAAGCGGATCTTGGAAGATCATCCCAATATCTTTTGTTCTAATTTTATTCATTTCATCTTCTGTTAAATCTAGTATATTTTTTCCGTTAAAAATAATTTCTCCAGTAGACTTCGTTAGATTTTCATTATGAAGACGCATAATAGTTGTCGCTAATGTAGACTTACCACAACCACTCTCTCCTACGATAGCTAATACTTCGTTTTTATATAGGTCCAAACTAACTTTATCAACAGCGTTAAAGTAATCATCTTTGATTCTAAATGCTGTCTCTAGATTTTTAATCTCTAATAGTTTTTCCATTCGCCTATCTCCTTCCAATAACATTCGTCAATAAATTAATACAATTTTAAACTTTATTTCATTTATTTTCATTTTTATCTTGTTTTATTAAACATTACAACTTATTTTGTGAATAATAATTTTTTTCATAAGTCATAACTTTTTAAAAAACTACATAATACTATATTATAAAATTTTTAGAAAAAAAGCAATAAAAAAACAAAAATTTAGCGTAAAAAAACTAGAATTTTCTGAATATTTACAGAAAAGGCTTTCGTTTTCACATGTAAAACTCGTTTTATTTTTCCACTATTTTTATAGAAGAAAAAACTAAGGTCAACTTAAAAATCTATCACGTAGATAAATTTTTTACAAGTTATCCTCAGTTTTTATTATATTTCTATTATCTTAGTCGGAATTACTGGATCAGTATCCATTATAACTATTTTATCATTACAATCAATAGTTTTATCAACTTCTAAAACACAATCTATATCCTTGTGTTTAAGAGTCATGTCCGCTGCCATACGGGCTAGCTCCTTCGTATTATTTTGCTCACTTAGGTGGGCTAAAAAGACATTTTTCGTATTGTCTCCTACTATTTTCGTTAAATAATTTGCAGAGTCTGTATTAGATAGGTGACCCATATCTGATAGTATACGTTGTTTAGTTGACCACGGATAAGGTCCACTAAGCAGAACATTCTCCTCATGATTACTTTCATAAACAATCGTATGAGAGTCCTTCACATAATCAATCATCTTATCAGATACATAGCCCGTATCTGTAAGAATACTAACCCTTTTCCCTTCACACTCAAAAGTATAAAACTGTGGATTAATCGCATCATGACTAACTCCAAAACTATTAACAACTACATCACCAAAAATTTTGCTTTCCTCTTTTTCAAAATTAAACTTAAGATCCGAACTGATTTCACCACATTTCGTCATATTTTGCCAAGTAAGAGCGTTGGCATATACAGGAATATTGTACTTTCTTGCCAGTACCCCTACTCCTTTAATATGGTCAATATGCTCATGCGTTACAAAAATCGCATTTATATCTTTAATATCTCGCTCAATTTGCGCTAAGTTCTCTACTACTTTTTTCCCAGTCAGTCCAGCATCTACCAAACATCTAAAATTATTATGCTCGATATAGATACTATTCCCACTACTACTGCTGGCTAATACCGATAATTTCAAATTGCACCTCCATATCTAACTATGTACTGCTACATTATATCACTTTTTTAAAAAATTTTTAAGATAAAAATACTTTAGCATGTATAAAGTTTGTTTTCTATAGTTACTATATATATTTTTCTATAAAGACTCTAGTTCATGGAAAAAATCATTCCTACTATCTAAAAAAATGGGAGTAACTCGAAAATTACAATTTCAAAGAAATCGATTTTATCGAGTCACTCCCTTCAAAGTTTATTAGATATCTATAAAGTTTTTATAAAACAAATTTAAATATCAACAAACCACTACATCTGTGAATTCCTATATAAATTTTTTATAATTTAGGATTCTAAGCCGGTTCTATTTTTAAAAAATTTTTATCTACTATTCTTTTGCTGATAAAGCAGCCATAGTTATATAGTTATACGGCTTGTTAAAATGCGGTAAGAAGAAAATATCTGTAAGAGCAAGTTTTTCAATAGTTACTTTCTCCTGGATGGCTAATGAGAATAAATGAATTCCCATTGAAATATCTTCTTTAGATGCAATCTGAGCCCCTAAAATTACACGACTATCTTTATCGTATACTATTTTAATTTTTACTTCATGGTTATCATGTTCTATAAATTCTGGTTTTTGCAAGTCTGTATATTCTGTCACAGCTGCATTATAACCAAATCGTTTTGCTTTTTCTAACGTTAAACCAGTAGATACCATTTTCAGGTCATAGATACAAATACCATTCGAACCTTGAACACCAGCTGATTCGACTACATCTCCATCACCTCCAGCATTTAAAGCTGCAACTAATCCAGTACGAACTGCATTAGATGCTAAGGCAATATAGTTTGTATCACCAACTGCATTGTCATATACAGTTGCACAATCTCCAATAGCATATACATCTTTTATGCTTGTTTCTTGTTTTTTATTAACTAAGAATGCTCCATTACGGAATAATTCAATTTTGCCATCACCTAATGCAGTATTTGGACGGAAACCTACAGCTAATACAACCATATCTACATCAAATGTTTCCTTATCAGTAATTAATCTTTCAACTTTTTCATTACCTTCAATGGCTTCTACTTTTTGTCCAAACGCTAATTTAATACCATGATCTTCTAGATTTTTCTTCATTAAATTAGAAAATTCAGTGTCATAATATCCAGCAAGACATGTATCTACTATATCTACTAAAGTTACTTCTTTTCCTAAACGTTCAAATGCTTCTGCAAGTTCTACACCAATATATCCTGCACCTACCACTGCTACACGTTTGATATCTGGATTAGCATTAAGTTTATTAATTACCTCTTCAGAGTTTTGGTATAACTTAACAAATTGTAAATTCTCTAGTGTAGCTTTAAACTCTCTGTTCCCTGGCACAATTTCTGCTCCTTTAATTGGAGGTAAGATAGGTGTCGATCCAGTCGCAAATATTAGTTTATCATAACTTTCAACGTGTTTTGTTTTTCCGTCCAATAGTACGTGTACTTCTTTTTTATCATAGTCAACAGACTCAACAGGAGAATTCATATATACTTTGGCTCCTGCTTCTTCTAAAGACTCTTTACTAGCATAAAATAATCCTTCTGGACCTGAAATTTGCTTTCCAATCCATAAAGCCATTCCGCATCCTAAAAATGAAATATTTGAGTTTTGGTCAAAAACTACCACTTCATTTTTATCACCATATGTTGCTAAAATTTTATTAACACATGCTGTTCCTGCATGGTTTGCTCCAACTACTACAATTTTACTCATTTGTTCATACCTCTTTTCTTTATTTTATGACAATAATTATCACTATCAATATTTTATAATAAATAATAAGAAATATCAATAAATATATCATTAAAAAAGTAATAAATTTAACTAATTCAATCTGTTTTAAAATTCACAATATCACTGTTTTAATAAGAAAAAATAATGAAAATGCTATTCTCTAGACAAATTTTTTTGAAAATATATATTGTATCAAACTTGCTGAAACATCTGTTGCAATAATATAGATTTCATTCAAGAAACTACACCCTATTATAGAATTATCATTATTTTAAAAGAATTTTCTGATAATTTTTTATCTTTTTAAAAAAATAACTATTGATTTTCCTGATAATAATGTGTATAATAAAAACAACAAAACGAGAAGGAGGAACTACAAATGAAACAAACAACAACTTTAAACTCTTGGCAAAACTGGCGTAGATAATGTTGTGTGTATGTTTTTATGACGTAGACGCAACTTTAGTGTACTCTAAAAAGTGTCTATGTCGGCTGTAGAAAGATCGTTTTAAATTTCGCAAAAGGGCCGTATAGAATTCTATACGGTCTTTTCTTTTTAGGGTAAAATAAAAAAATTATACAAATCTTATAAACAATTCGAAAGGAAATAAACAATTATGACAAACTTAGAAAATAACTTAAACAACTTAAAAGGATACTTTGGAGAATTTGGGGGAAGCTTCGTACCTGAAGTTGTTCAAAAAGCTCTTGACGAACTGGAAGCAGCTTATGATAAATATAAAGATGATGAAGAATTTTTAGCAGAGTATGCTCATTACTTAAAAGATTACTCGGGACGTGAAACTCCACTATACTACGCTGAAACTTTAACAAACCACCTTGGAGGAGCAAAAATCTACCTTAAACGTGAAGATTTAAATCACCTTGGGGCGCACAAACTTAACAACGTTATTGGACAGATTTTACTTGCAAAACGTATGGGTAAAAAGAAAGTTATCGCTGAAACTGGAGCAGGTCAGCACGGTGTAGCTACGGCTGCTGCCGCTGCAAAATTTGGTATGGAATGTGAAATCTACATGGGGGCTCTTGATGTAGAAAGACAAAGATTAAATGTATTTAGAATGGAAATGCTTGGAGCAAAAGTTCACGCAGCTCAAGAAGGAGAAAAAACTCTTAAAGAAGCTGTTGACGCTGCATTCAAAGCATGGATTGAAAACATCGACGATACTTTCTACGTACTAGGATCAGCAGTAGGACCTCACCCATACCCAACTATTGTAAAAGACTTCCAAAAAGTTATCAGTCAAGAAGCAAAACGTCAAATCCTAGAAAAAGAAGGACGTCTACCTGACTTAGTAGTAGCCTGTGTAGGAGGAGGATCTAATGCAATCGGTGCTTTTGCTGAGTTCATCCCTCATGAAGAAGTAGCATTACTAGGTGTTGAAGCTGCTGGTCGTGGTCTAGATACAGATCGTCACGCAGCAACACTAACACTTGGTACTGTGGGGGTTGTTGATGGTATGAAAACTTACGCATTATTCAACGAAGATGGTTCAGTAAAACCTGTTTACTCAATCTCTCCAGGATTAGACTATCCAGGAATCGGGCCTGAGCACTCATTCCTAAAAGATGCAAAACGTGCTGAATACGTAAGTGCAACTGATGATGAAGCTGTTGATGCTTTACTTCTATTAACTAGAACAGAAGGAATTATCCCAGCAATCGAAAGTTCACACGCCCTTGCAGAAGTGATTAAACGTGCTCCAAAACTAGATAAAGATAAAGTAATTATCGTTAACGTATCTGGACGTGGAGACAAGGATGTAGCCGCAATTGCAGACTACTTAGAAAATAGAAATAAATAATATAAAAACATCGCATACTAGGTTTTCTAATATGCGATGTTTTTTTCAAAAATTACACCTTTATATCATTAAATTTATGAGTAAAAATTACTATAATTAACAAGTTAAAAACACTGATATATCAGCCCTGTAAATAGTTGATTGTCTATATTTAATTTGATATAATCAAAGTCGGAGAGAGAAGTTAGGGAGTATAATAACTTCTGATAAAGATGGTGGCTACTTTAATTTGAAAGGGGATGGTGCTATGTCCGCATACACTAAAATCTGGAAGAAAGGAGTAGCAAGTTGTCACCTTACGAAGTGGTACAAACTATTATCGGTATAAATCTATTGATTGTAACAATAGTTGGAGTGTGCTTAACAGCGTTCAAAAATGACAATAAAAAATAACCATCTTTAACTTTAGCGGGTTAGATGGTTATTTTTATAACTAACTAATTGAGCTGCCGTCTTTAAAACGGCTCTCTCTTTTATAACTTTATTTTAACATAAATATATATGAAACACAATAAATAATATAAAAACATCGCATACTAGCTTTTCTAATATGCGATGTTTCTTTTATTATTTTTTAAATTTCTTATGTAATTCTGTATAGAATAATAATCCTATTAACGTTAAGGCTATTCCTCCCATAGCTAATGATGTTTGTGAGATTAAAGTACTTACTAAAGTATAAACTCCACCAAGAATAGCTATTATAGGAACAATCGGATATAACGGAACTCTATATGGTCTTTCTAATTTTGGTTCTTTTTTACGTAGTATAATTACCGCAAGGAATGTTGCTGTGTAGAAGAACCACATTACGAATACTAATAGGTCTGTTAACATATCAAAACTACCAGTTAACATCATTAAGAATGCTATTACTAGAAGTAATAATCCTGCATTAACAGGAACTGCTCCTTTATTTAATTTCGTCCATACATTTTTAAATGGAATTTGTTCACTTTTAGCCATTGCATAAGGTACTCGAATTCCTGCCATTGAGAATCCGTTAATCGCTCCATATACACTAATCAGTATACCAATTGTGATAATTTTACCACCAATACCACCAAACAACTTAGCAGCTACTTCACTGGCTACAGTTTGATTACCTGCAACATGATCTAATGGTAAAGTCATAAGGTAAGCAACATTTATAAGTACATATACAACCATAACAACTGCAAGTCCTAGGAAAATTGCTCTTGGTAAGTCTTTTTTAGGATTTTTCATCTCACCTGCCATACTTCCTACGTTCGTCCACCCTTCATAGGCAAACATCGCAGCAAGTAAAGCTCCACCTAGTCCACTAGCGAATGAAATATCTTTCCCCGCTTCTATAGGGAATAATTGCAACGGCTGAGAGTCAGTTTGAAATAATCCAAATACAATAATTACTATTAATGGTATCAATTTACAAATAGTAGCTACCGTCTGAATCATTCCTCCAATCTTTCCACCTAAAAAGTTTAAAAACATTAATAAAGCTGCAGCTGCAAAAGCTATAGGAAGATGCCAAGTCTTATCTAAATTTAATAAATTTAAAACTTGTGTCGAGAAGATAACCGCAAGAGCCGCTATCATCGCAGGGAAATAAATCACCGACTGTGCCCATCCTAATAAGAATGCTGCAGTTTTTCCATAAGTCCTCTCTATCCAAACGACCATTCCTCCAACTTCAGGAATAGATGCCGCAAGTTCTGCAACGGTAAGACCGGCACAAATAGTAATAACACCGGCAAGCACCCAAGCAAATAACCCTAAACTCATCGTTCCTGTAGTCTTATAAATTACAGCTGCTTTAAAAAATACACCTGCTCCTATTACTGAGCCTATAACCGTCATAAAAGCCGGCATAAAGCCTATCGTCCTTTTTAGTTCACTCATTAAATAATCTCCTTATTTTACAGATTTTTTTATACCTAATTATAACCTTTTATACACTAAAAATAAAAAAGAAAAGACTCAAAATTTGAATTTTTTTTAAGTCTTTTCTCTAGTATATTCTCCTATTTTCCAAATAACAACTTGAAGAAGTTTAATTTTTGACCGTATCTTAATGTCGCTAATCTATATACTCTAACACTCGCAAATGCCACAAGTAATGTAGTTACAACTAATATACCATAAGATAATCCTAATTCTTGAATAGAAACGTGACTTATTGCATAACGTGTAAACATTACAAAATATGATGTAAATGGAACATATGATAAAATCTCTGCAAGTTTAGTATCTCCAGTTGAACCCATAATGTAGTAGTTTACGAAGAATGCACCCATAAATGTTAACATCGGTAAAGTTATCGCTCCGTTGACATCCTCAATCTTACTAACTAATGAAGCGAATGCCGCGTACATAAACATAAACATTACGAATCCAGTTAACGCAAATGCTAATCCTACACCAAGAACTTTTAAGTCTACATTTTCTATAATATGCTTAATATTATCGCTATATCTAGAACCATTGATTTTTAGACCTGCAAATAAACCACCGATAATTAAGCCCATTTGAACAAGTACTGCAACAGATAAAGCTAATACTTTCCCTAAAATTAACGTTCTAGGATTTACAGTGACTACTAATAGTTCCATAGCTCTATTACTTTTTTCTTTAACAACATTTGTTGCAACTACACTACCGAATTGAATTACCGTCATATAAACAATAAATGTAAGAGCATAAACTACTACAACATTTACTACTTGAGTTTGAGCATCAGAATCTCCACTTACGTTCACTGGTACAGGTTGAGGTAGATGTGATTTCACATTAGTTACTTTATCATAATCTAAACCATTTTGTTTATAGACTAATTTTTCTACATTTTTTCCAAAAGCTTCTTTAAATTCACTGCTACCTTTACTAAAGATAGATTGTCTAGATAAATATTCATAACTATCTTTAGTTAAGACGATACCTTCATCTAATTTTTTAGCTTTAATATCATTTTCCAAAGCATCTTTACTATCGTATTTTTTAGCTTCTTTTAGATCATCTAACTTAATATTTACATCTTTTACAACATATGCACTACGATTGAAATTATCATTGCTCTCACCTTTAAAAATGTTACTATTAGCGATTGATGGTACAAATGTTATACCTATAGCTATAATGAAATACAATGCCATAATAACTTTTGTCGCTTTTTTCGCAAAAAATTGTTTAAACTCAAAATTAAATACTGTACTAAAATTTTTCATAATTACTTACCTACCTGTTCTTTGAAAATATCTTCTAACGAAGGTTTATAAAGTTTGAATTCTTCTATATTAAAACTGCTTCCCGCAAGTTTTGCCAATAATTCTTTTTTAGCACCCTCTTCTTTGAAATCAAGAAGCACTCCCTCTGGAACTAATGAATACTCAATACCTAATGGTATAGATTTAAGATTAGCAAGTAGTTCATCTTTCTCAAAACCACTAACACTCAAGATCATTTTTCCATGTCCTAATTGTTTTTTAATATAATCTAGATTACCACTTAGAGTAATTTTCCCTTTTTCTAATATATTAATATCCTCACAGAATGTTTCTACAACTGGCATTTGGTGAGATGAGAAAATAACAAGTTTATCTTTTTTAATAAAATCTGTAATTATTTCTTTTAATTTTGATACGTTCACCGGGTCAAGCCCACTAAACGGTTCATCGAAAACAAGAATATCTGGATCATTCATAACACTTTGGATAATTTGAATTTTTTGGGCATTACCTTTAGATAATGTTTTTAATGCTTGTTTATTATCCTCTAGTTCGAAGTACTCTAACCATTTTTTCGCTTCTGTTTGTGCTGCTTTCTTCTTCATACCTTTTAACATTCCGAAGTACGTAAGCTGATCTACAAGTCCAACACCATCGTACATTCCTCGTTCTTCTGGAAGGTATCCAATCTTCACCTTACTGTGATCTAAAGGTTTTCCATCTAGTAGAATCTCCCCTTTATCCGGCTTGAATATATCCAACAGAATCCTAAAACTTGTAGTTTTACCACTACCATTTCGTCCTAAATATCCATTAGCCACACCACTTTTCGCTGTGAAACTAACCCCTTTAAGAACCTTTTTATTACCAAAACTTTTCTCTACATTTTTAAATTCTAAAATCATAGCCCTTACCTCATTTCCTAACTTATTAAAAGTTAAATCCCTTTTTTATTCGTCATTATTTTTTATTTCTTTTGTTAACTTGAAATATTTCGGTAAAAACATTCCAAGTCCACTTATACAGTAACCAAATATACCACCTATTAATCCACCTATTAACATGGCTAACACATCAGGTATTCCACTATTAATTACCCATTTAATATTAGTAAAATACAATACCCCTATTATATTTATTAAAATAAATAAAACTATAAATCTTAACAATCTATATTTAACGATTTCTAATTCCGTCTCGGTATCAGTATATATCGGATAAGAACTCGAAGTCCCTTCAGCAAGTCTAAACAAATTATAAACTTGAAACTTATAAAGCTTCCAGCCACTTACTTTATAATACTCTTCTATCTCTGGTGTAAAGTTTTTATCAAAGATAAACTTATATTGCTTATCGCCAGTCTCTGAGACTTTCTTCATTCTAATCGCCACTATAGCCTCTTTATCGTATTCATATCCCTGAGCAGCAAGATGATTCATTTTATCCGCTACTTTATCATAGCTTATAAATACCGGAACATATTTATACTTCATAAAGTCAATCCTTTCTTCTCTTTAAAAATAAATATTTTATAAAGAATGCTATATTTACAGCACCTAGTCCTAAACCAAAGCCAAAAGACATTCCTGTAATAAAATCAATTACTTCAGATTCCATTAAAAATTTATTTATTAAATGTGTAATCAAAGCTATAAGAAAGCATCCTAACATGATTTTCGCATTAAATCTTATTCTATATAGCCACATGTACTCTTCACTCAAATTATCTGTATATAGTGTAGTTGCCGTAGGTTCACCACGTAATATCTGCCAAAAAATACCATTTCTAACTACTTCCCAACCGTTAAACTTATAGAAATCTTGACGTTCTGCATCGAACTTTTTATCATATACCAGTTCGTATTTATAATCGGTTCTTTCTCCTTTTTCTAATAAAATTAAGAACCCCAGAAATTTTTTAAAGTGCCAACCCTTTGCACTATATCTTTCTAACTTTCTCATGAGTCTTTTATTTGTTAAAGCGAATGTGTGTATCACCTTATATTTACTCATCACTTCCACCACCTATAAACTTCTTAGCTACATCTAGTAAAAACTGTCGAAGTTTTAAATTTTTCTCCAAAACTTCCATACCTTTTGGAGTAATATGATATTCTTTTTTCGAATTATCGATTTCTTTATCTTCAATCCAGCCAACAGAAACCATCTTACCTAAAGTCGTATACATTGTCGCAGGTCCGATAATAATATTATTATCAGTAATTTCTGCCACCTTTTGCATTATCAAGTATCCATGAATAGGTTCTGTTAAAACTAGAAGTGTAAAAAATATACTATCCGTTAATTCGCCCGTTTCATAAGGGCTTAACTTTGCCATTTTATCCCTCCTAACCAATTAGAGATATTCTTCATCTATATCCATTATTGATATATCTATCTTCGATATAATTATATATCCATCATTGATATAAGTCAATAGATTTTTTATTGTTTTTAAGAAAAAAATTAGATAAAGTTATCATTCTTATTTGTAACCTATATTATTTATTACAGATATTTTAAAAATAAACTTATAATATAGTAATATCCTCTATAATATGGTAGAATAATGCTATAAAAATAAATTTATAAAAATAGATTTTTTTTACTCAAATAATCTATTTTCATTAACATTAAGGAGAAACACATGACAAAATCACTTAAAAAATATCTATTGCTTATTGCAACGGTTATTCTTTCAGTTACTCTTGCTGCTTGTAGCATGGGGGCTTCTACAGAACAAATCGTTAATAAATCAGTAGAATCATCTAAAAACATAAAAAGTACAGATTTCGTAGCGACTAACAGTTCTGAAATTTTAGTTGGTGAGCAAACTCAAACAGTTGAAAATACTGTATCAGGATCATTAATTATCGATCCACTAACAATTAAAGCTACTACTGATGTGAAAGCTCAAGGTCAAAGCCAAACACTAGAATTATACATTAAAGATGGAACTGCTTATGCAAAATCAACAGGACAAAATGAGTGGGTTAAAAGTTCAAGTAACAGCATTACTGCCCAATTCGAAAACCTTAAGAAAATCGCAAACTCTGAGCAAATCTTAGAATTCTACAAAAAAATTGCTAAAGACTTCAAGAAAACTGAAGAAAATGGAAACTATGTTCTAACATACACTGGTAATGGAGATCAATTTAAAGAACTTATGGTTGCTATTGCTAACGCATCTTCTGGAAACGAAGTGACTGCAAGTGCATTTACCGGCGTTGATTTCAAAAATGTTTCAATCAAACTTGTTGTTACTAAAGATTACACACCTGTAACTAACGAAGTAAACATGGAGCTTGCTACTAAAAACACACCAACTCCAACAACAATGAAAATCAAACAAAACATTCAATACTCTAACGTAAACAATGTTAAAGAAATCAATCTACCTGATGAAGTGAAAAAAGCTAAAGAGGTAGCTGCTGATACTCAAAAATCAGAATAATAATATTGCCTACTTACACAAATAGTAAGTAGGTTTTTTATTAATCAATTTTATATTTCTACAATTTAAAAATTAAGGTTAAATTTTCAAATGCTTTATTGGAATATCTGAGTTTATGTAAATATATCCTTTCAGTTTACAATGCGCTTTTCATCTAGTATAATAATATGTACGATTAAAATATCAGGAGGTAATTTCAATTTATAATTATAGCGCCCGAACTAAGTTCTAAAGGTTAAATTGAATTTAGTTGACGAGGAAAAAAGTTATCGAAAATTCGGCGGATGCTTTTTCGGAACCAGAGAGTTTCGTTAGATAATGTACAATGGGGTGCACTTTACTATTTCTAGGAACAAAGTGACGAAGAAATAGTTAGGTGCAGCGTATGCAACAGCAACTTGGTTTTTAAGGAAGAATGACGTAAAAAACTTTAGTTGCCACTGCTGGGGTGTACCTTTGTATCTTTAGGAACGTAGTGACGACAAGATACTTAGGTACAGCGTATGCAACAGCAACTTGATATCTTTGGGAACAATAGTGACATACCCACCCTTCAAAATCATTATCGCCTCTCTATAGGCTCATTATGTCTTCTTTTAAGGTTTACATAAACTTGATGAAGTACAATATATTTGAGCATAGATATAAAACTTTATAGTACTTTCTATAAAAAATAAATAAAAGAAAAAGCGAGGAATTTTTAATATGTGTGGAATTGTAGGATTTGTTGGAGAAGCAAATGGAGTTAAATTTTTAATTGATGGGCTTAGCAGCCTTGAGTACCGTGGGTACGACTCAGCTGGTATCGCTGGTGTTGTTAACGGAGAAGCTAGCGTTACTAAGTCTGTAGGTCGCATTAAAAATCTAGAATCCCTAATCCCTGAAGGACTTCACCTAGAATTAGGTATTGGTCATACACGTTGGGCTACTCACGGTGGAGTTAACACAACTAACTCTCACCCTCACCAAAGCTTCAACAAACGTTTTATTTTAGTTCACAATGGAGTTATCGAAAACTTCCAAGAACTTAAAGAAAGATTTTTCAAAGGTGTAGAACTTGTTTCTGAAACTGATACTGAAGTTATCGTTCAATTAGTACAAGTTTATAGCGATCGTGGTCTTGATACTAAAGAAGCTTTCAAAAAAGCTGTATCAAAACTTCAAGGTTCTTATGCACTTTGTTTAATCGATACAGAAGATAAAGACACATTATATGTAGCAAAAAATAAAAGTCCACTTCTTATTGGACTAGGAGAAGAAAATAAAAACTATGTTGGTAGTGATGCTTTAGCAATGATTAAGTACACTAACAACTTCTTAGAAATCAACGATGGTGAATTTGTTATTGTGAAAAAAGATAGCGTAACTATCGAAGATAAAGAAGGTAATGTTGTAGAGCGTGAAAGTTTCTCAACTAACTTAAACGCTGGAGAAATCGATAAAGGTATCCACGAACATTACATGATTAAAGAAATTCATGAGCAAGTAGGAGCTATGCGTAACATCATCTCTCACTACTTCGATGGACATGATGTTAATATTAACAGCGAAATTATTAACAATGTAAAAGATGCAGATAGATTATACATTATCGGATGTGGTACAAGTTACAACGCTGGTTTAGTAGGAAGAAACTACTTTGAAAAATGGGCTGGTATTCCTACAGAGGTACACTTAGCATCAGAATTTGCTTACAACGTACCATTATTATCTAAAAAACCAATGTTCATCTTCCTTTCTCAATCAGGAGAAACAGCTGACCTTCGTGCCGTACTTACAAAATTACGTAGCGTAAACGCAGATTATAAGTTCTTAGTACTTACTAACGTTGATGCTTCAACTCTATCTCGTGAATGTGACTATACATTATTACTTCACGCAGGTGTTGAAATCGCGGTTGCATCTACTAAGGCATATACTGCTCAAATCGCAACACTAAGCATACTTGCTTATGAAGTAGCTAAGCAACTTTCTAAACAACCTAAATTTGATATCGAGCAAGAGTTATCAGTAATTACTTCTGCAATCGAATCAATTTTAGATGATACAAAAACTATCAAAGATTTAGCTAAAAACTTATTCACAGAACGCAATGCATTCTATATCGGACGTGGAATCGACTACTATAGTGCATGTGAAGCAGCTCTAAAACTTAAAGAAGTTTCTTACATTCAAACAGAAGGATTTGCCGGAGGAGAACTAAAACACGGTACAATCGCTCTTATCGAAGAAAGAACACCTGTTGTAGCTCTTATTACAAGCGCTAAACTAGACTTAAATACACGTAGTAACGTAAGTGAAGTAGCTAGCCGTGGTGCTAATACTCTAATCATTACATTAGAAAAATTAGCTCGTAAAGGTGACTATGCAATTCCTAACGTAAACGAAGATCTTGCTCCAATCGCAAGTATCGTAGTTACACAATTATTCGCATACTACGCAGCTTACACTAAAGGATTAGATGTGGACAAACCACGTAACTTAGCTAAATCAGTAACAGTAGAATAATAATTAAATATTATAAATAATGGGAGTAGCTCAATTTAACAGAGTTACTCTCATCTTTTTTTAAAAGTTAAACCTTTTCTCTTTACAACTTAGCTAGTTCGGTTTATAATAATCGTATAAATAATAAATTTAATTATCTTCGGGGCAGGGTGAAATTCCCGACCGGCGGTCAAAGTCCGCGAGCGCAAGCAGATTTGGTGAAACTCCAAAACCGACAGTACAGTCTGGATGATAGAAGATATAGAATAAATAAACTTACACATACAGTATAGTACGTATGTATATTTGCTGTACTTCATTTAAGTGTAACGCTTATTTTTCATACCTTTCAGTCCCGCTTTAAAATTTTTAAAGTGGTGTTTTTTATATCTAACGTAGATTTAGAATACACCTTTTTAAGAATAGTATTGCGGTTATTTTATTGCCTATGAAGATAGGAAAGAGGTTTTAAATGTATAAAAAAAATGTTCACTCACTAGTTTTGAGTGGTATGCTTGCAGTTATTGCTCTACTTCTATCTTTTTTTAGTTTTGCTGTGCCATTCTTGCCACCATTTCTAAAATTTGATTTTACGTTCATCCCGCTATTCATGGCGTTGTTATTATTAGGATATAAAGATGCACTTTTAGTGTCATTCTTAAAAAACTTCCTACACTTCGCTTTGTTATCACATGAACCAATCGGATCAATTGCTAATATAGTAGTAGAATTCACTTTTATCAGTGTCATAATTTTTTTCTATAAAAAAGGTACTGCTAAGACTATTATCGGTGGAATCTTAGGAACACTAGCAATAACAGTATTCATGACACTACTTAACTACTTCGTATTACTTCCAGCATACGGATATATTATGAATCTAGCAGACATCGTGACTAACGTAAAAACAATCGTAACGGCTGGTATTATACCATTCAACCTACTTAAAGGTGCTTTAGTAACATTCTTATTCTTCGTTACTAAGAGTGTTTACAAATCAATACCAACTAGTATTCGTAGCCGTTTCGCATAATAATATTAGATACTAATTAATTTGACCATGAAAAATCCTCCATTACATCACCTTACTGTAATGGAGGATTCCTTTTTTATAGATTTCCTAGGAAATATCTAGCAAACTTATCAAAAAAATCCAAGTTAAGGGAGCGGAAAATTTTAAAAAATCATTTTCTCCCCTCTTAACCGCTATTTATTCAACAACTCATCCAATTTTTCTGAATGTGATACTTCTTCTACATTAGTATTTTTTTCATTAAGAACTGTATCGATATTTAACTTCTCGTCATTATTCACTATTAGACGTGCGTAAATTTTCTCTCCGACATTTCTAATACTCTCATAATCAATCTTATAATCTCTAATTTTCGCTTTTGCTGTGAATGCAAGCTTATCTTTTTCTAAAATTATTTTTTCGTAAAAACCACGTGCATCTGCAGTTTTCACGACTCTAACAATCTCCTTATATTTAGGATTATTTTTCATATAAATAACGCCACCAATCGCCGCAATAAAAGTTATCGCTCCGAATATTTTCTTTCTCATTTAACTCTTCCTCCTTTTTTTCAACCAATTGGAGATTCTTAAACTCCCTTATTAGTAAACTTTTTAGTTAACTTTTATATTATAACTTTTTAGCTATTTTTTCAATAGTTTTTTTCAATTCTAGTTTAATATTATAGTAATATCATATTTTTGACACAGTTATAATAAAATAAAACATCGATTTAAACCTTAATTTATAAGGAATGTATTCGTAATCTACAATATTTTTCTGTAATAGAATAATTACTAGTGTGTTTTAGTACAAAAAGTGTTATAATATATTTGACTACACTATTTTGAGAGGTTATAAAATGAGTAAAGCTATTTTAGTAATGACATATGGAACACCTGAAGAATATACATTCGAAGGTATAGCAAAATTTTTCACAAATATTAGAAGAGGAGTGCGTCCTAATGACGAAGAGATCAATCTACTTTTAAAAAATTATCTTCGCATTGATGGCTCTCCCCTTCAAGAGATAACACTTAAAGAAGTTGAACTTTTAAGGGAATCTGTAAAAGATGAATATAAAGTATACTTTGCCAATAAATTTTCTTCACCTTATATCCCTGATATAATTTCAAAAATGGAAGATGATGGTATAGAGGAATGTATTTGTTTAATTCTTGAACCACATTATTCATTCTATTCTATTATGGGTTACGAAAGATTTATTAAGAGTGATACAATTAAGTTCAATATAATAAAATCTTGGTACAAAGAAGAAAAGTTAATTGAATTCTGGGCAGATGAAATTAAAAAAATTATTACTGAAGAAATAAAAGAAGACAGCTACAAAGTAGTTTTCTCTGCGCACAGCGTACCTGAAATAGCATTAAAATATAATGATCCATACGTAAATCAAATCTTTGATATGACAAAACTTATAGCCGAAAAAATAGGTCTTGAAAAAGGAAACTATACGAATACTTGGCAAAGTGAAAGTGATATTGGGATGCCATGGATTAAGCCTGATGTTCTTGAGTACTTAAGAGAGCAAAAAGAACATCCTAAGCATTATATATTTGTTCCACTTAGCTTTATAAGTGAGCATATCGAAGTTCTTTTCGATAACGATGTTGAATGTCGAGAACTTTGTGAGGAGTTTGGAGTAGCTTATCATAGACCACCTATGCCAAACTACGATTCTCGTTTAATCGATGCTCTTGTGTCAACGATTGAAGCTAACAAAAACAATCCTTTTATTTCGCATAATCCAGAGAAAACAACATTTAATGAAATGGATAAACCAAAAGGAGAAATGCCAGACTTCGTTAAAGCAATGTTAGCCAATAAAAAAGATGGTGAAAAACCTGAAATGCCGGACTTTGTTAAGAAAATGTTAGCTAATAAAAAGGATGGAGAAAAGCCGGAGATGCCGGACTTCGTTAAGAAAATGTTAGCTAACAAAGAAAATGAAGAAAATACTAAATCGTCTAATTCAATTATAAAATCATTAGCTAACAAAAAAGATAAAATTGTTTTAAAAGTACTTAAATCAATCTCAACAATCCTTAACAAAAAATAAATATCAATAAGTAACCGACTCTAATGCATTAATCATTAGAGTCTTATTTTTTTACACAAAAAATATAAAAAATTACTTTGATATTTAAATGAGATTATAATTAATAAACTTATTAATTTTTTATCATAAATAATATAATACATCATATAATTTTTAGTTTACATATTAAAATCAGTGTTAATTGGCATTATTATAGTTTTTAAGATTAATAAATTTTATTATATATTTTGTTTGTATATATAATTTTTTATGTTATAATAAAAGTGAAAGTTAAAGGAGGGCTGACTTTATGAAAAAAAATAAAATTACACTAGCTTTATCTAGCATATTACTTTCAGTTTCCTTAGTAGGTTGTAGTAGCGGAGACGGGCTTAATCGTTCTGCAAAAGACGGAAAAGAAAATGAAGTAGAAAAGGCAGCTATAAAACTAGTTAAAGCAACAAAAACAGGGGATTACAATCTAATCAGCGCAGATGAATTGAAAAAATCTATAGATAATAAAGAGGATATGATTCTAGTTGATACAATTCCTGCGGATCGATTTGAAAAAACAAAAATTAAAGGTGCTGTTAACGCTGGTCTTCCAAAAGAAATGAAGGATTTAAAACCAGAAGAAAAAGAAGCATTTTTAAAAACTCTAGGGGATAATAAAGACAAAAAAATAGTTATATACTGTGGTTTTGTAGCTTGTGAAAGAAGCCACGTTGGAGCGGTCTTAGCAAAAGAAGCTGGCTATAAAAATGTCTATAGATTTCCGGGCGGAATTGCCGCATGGTTAGATGCAGGAAATAGCATCGATAAATAACATTAAAAACTTGCACTCGTGGATAATTATGAGGATTTACCGCGCACTTGCAATATAATTTAACATTTGTAGGTAGTTATGAGGATTTACCGTACAAATACCTTAATTAGATAAATTTTTAGAAAAGTTATTTTGTAAGAGAACTTCTTCTAGTTCTGCAAACATGATCAAACATTCCTGATTTTTATCCAAATAACAATTTCGCCCAAAATAAAGAGGCAGCTAAACTTAGCGGCCTCTTTATTTTTTTCTTCCAAATTTGAATATATCTTTCTTAAATAAAGGCACATTATCAAAGTACTCACCTTTATATAGCGGATGACACTTTAATAACCTCTTAACAGTTAAATATGTACCTAAGAAAAAACCAAATCTCTTATAACTTTCCAGAGCATAGCTTGAACATGTAGGAGAAAATCTACACGTCGGTCTTGTATAACGCGATATATATTTCCTATACAAGTTTATTAAAAATATGCACAATCTTGCCATAGATTCTACCCCTTTCGCTCTTTATTTTATCAACTAATGAAGTTTATTTCAAATTTTTAAATCAAAAAATATACCCACTATGTATGATATCGATTATCATTTATATTTCTTCTCCTCAGGAAACATTGCTAAATCAACATTCTTTTTAGAGAATAATTCTCAATAACTTTTATGAGCTTATTAACTTTACATAAGATATTCATGGTGCTATAATTTAAGCATAAATTCAAAAATAAAGGAGAGACATTAATATGACACGTACAACAGAATTAAACAAACTTGTTGCTAACTTAACAGTATTATACACAAAATTACACAGCTTCCACTGGTATGTAAAAGGACGTAGCTTTTACACACTACACGAAGTATTTGAAAACTACTATAACTACACAACTGAATCTTTAGATGAGGTTGCTGAAAGATTATTAGCAATTGGAGGTCGTCCAGTTTCTACACTTAAAGGTGCTTTAGAAATCGCAACTATTAAAGAAGCAACTGAACAAGAAACAACTTCTGAAATGGTTGCAGCTATATTCCATGACTTCGAATTACTAATCAATGATTTAACTCACCTTATGGGTGTAGCTGAAGACGAAGGAGATCAAGGCACTTCTGACTTAGCATTAGGATTAAAAACTCAATTAGAAAAAAATGTTTGGATGCTAAAAGCTTACTTAGCTGATTAATACAAAAAAACTATTCGTTGCACTTATCACAACGAATAGTTTTTCTTTATTTTTAAATACCTATCTATGAGCTATGCCCTTTTCTGTTCAGTACATTTAGATTTATTGCATCAACATAGTAGTTGCTGATTTGACCATCTTTATCACTTATTTCTACATTCCAAGTCGGTATCAACACTTGATTTTCCGTTTGTGAAATATAGGTATAATACCCTAAAGTAGTGCGAACACGACAGTTTTTAGGAATTAAGTCTTCGTGATACAGTCTATTTATCGCTTGATTAGATGGTACTAACGCTTCATTTTTATCTTTTCTTATATTTGAAACACTCGTTAGAGTAAAGTTCTTGATGTCTCCATTACTCTCAACACTAAAGACTATTCTCGCATTTTTATTCGAAAACACCCTAAAACTATCTATTTGTTGTTCAAAAATAACTTCATTTTTTGAAGAATTATAACTAGAAAAAATATAATTTGCACTAAGCTTCATCTTTTCTAGCAAGAATGATTCTAATTCTGCTTTATAGCTACCTTTATTTACATTTGTAATAACATTTTCAGAACTGACTTTTAACATAGATGTTTTATCTACATTTTCAACTTCATACTTTAGACCATTCTCTTCTTTTCGAACTTCTTTCAAATCCGAGATTGTCACATTCACATAACCAAGATTATCACGTTTTGTGGCGTTATCCTCTACAGTTATATTGTCATTTTTCATAGCACGCTCGATTATTTCTTTTTCTTGAACTATTTCTGTTTTATTTTTCTGAACAGTGTATACATAAAATGTTAACAAGACAGCATTAAGCGCAACGAATAGGTAAATAAATAACGTCTTCATCTTACCCCAGTTCATAGTCTCTCTCCCTTGTCTATCATTTCTTTTAACTTTTTAAAACTCACATATCTATCATTATATTTTACATACCACGCTGGTACATAACTAAAACTGTTTCTATCTTTATTATAAACTTTATCATATCCTAAAACTATATCACCTATCTCTTTAAGATTGACTCTTTCATAAAGATAATTAATCACATATTCAGTCTTTTCAACAGAATACAGTTCCGCTTCTTTTGATGAAAGATAAGTTTTTGTAAGTTTTTTCGGTGATGTTAGCTTATATATCCCACTACTATTGTCCTCAGAAATAATATCAGCAAAACCATCTTTACTAAAGGCTATAGACTCCTTATGAGCTTCCTGGAAAATAGTAATCCCTTCTAAAGCAGTAGTAAGTTGATAATTCGTATCCCCTACATAACCTAACTCTAAAAAGCTCATAGTATTGTTTATAGCTACAGTAGCTCCAACTTCTTTTCCACCTTCATTGGATGGATTTGTATATAATAAACTATTATTTATAGATCTTAAAATTCCATAACCATCGGTCACTTCATCTTCATTACTTATTCTAAGATTATCTTTTTTCTCAAATATATCCTTAGCCAGTTTATTTAAGTTAACATCTTCAGTACTATATTCATCTATAACATTGTCTTCATCAGATTCTTTTAAATAGATAAACCTATTATTCAAACTATATTTAGCATAACTCTGTTTCTTCTCGTTAAACATAGTGTTTACTTTACCATAGATTTCTTCTTTTAAAGTAATCTGTAGATAGTTTTTATCATCTTTTTTATACAGATAAATCATATTAGGTCTATCTTTTAGTAAAACTATCGTATCAAATTCTAAACTTATATTAGAATTTTCTTCAGAGAAGAACAACGGTTTTACTAAAGCTGAATCAAGGGTCACCTGATAATTTATCAGTATTTTTTCAACATTATTCGATGTAATATCCTCGATATTTCTATTCCTAACTCTAGATTCTGTACTCTCACTATCTGAGATTACCAATAGCAAGTCTTTCAACACTTTTTTGTTTTTAATAGCATCAACACTAGCTACCTTTGTTATAGAGTTCTGAACTATCGCTTCCTCTCTTGATCCTTCATAGTTTTTCACAACACTATCTGGAATCAAGAAATTCAAAAGACTATTTTTATTTGACTCTACTGATTTTTGAGTAGTTCTCTTAGTGAAAATCTCATAATCTGGTTGATAAGTAATAATAAGATAAGATAGTGTTAAACTCATTAGAACAAGTATTCCTAATACGACTGATTTAACAGTTTCTTTCCTTTTACTTCTCATATTATTTACCTCTATAACCATTCATCATCAATTTGTTCACAAGGTAGTGTTACAAATATTATACTTCCGTATCCTTCTCTACTTTGCGCCCAAATACGACCTTTATGGGCCTCTACAATAGTCTTAGCTAATGCTAATCCTAAACCTGTTCCTCCCATACTTCTCTGCCTACTCTTATCAACCCTATAGAATCTATTAAAGATCTTATCTATATGGACTAATGGAATTCCTACACCTTCATCTTTAATAGAAATACTCACCCTATTATGGTGATAATTTTGTCTAACCCTTACTGTAATATTCTTACCATTCGGAGAATATTTTATAGCGTTATTAACAATATTATCAAATACCTGTGTAAGTTTATCCTGGTCACCTTCTACGAATATCGGGCTCTTAGGAATATGTTTTATAAAGTTTTTCTCCGGATGTGTTAGAGCAAATCTATCGGTAATCTGCTCAAGCATTTTATTTATATCAATAAACTCTTTTTCATAATGCTCTTCTTTGATATCCATCTTACCAAGTTGCATCAACTCATTTACCATTCTTATCATACGAGTAGTCTCTTTATGGATAGTATCGATAAACTGCGGAGCAAGTTCCTTATCTTCAAGCACACCTTCTTCTAGCGCTTCGATATAACTGTTCATCGTCGTTAGAGGTGTACGAAGTTCATGAGATACAGTCGATACGAATTCTCGACGTTCTTTTTCTTGACGTTCTTGATCTGTTACGTCATAAAGAACAATAATATATCCCTCTAGCTCAGTTGACATCTGAGTTAAATCTTCTTTATCTTCTTTTTCTATCTTAGAAATTTCCGCACGTAAAAGTAATTCTTCATCACTTTTTGAAGCATTTACCAGAAGACTGTCTTCCGCTTCTAATATTTCCTCTATACTCTCATACTCAGTAATATTAAGAATTTTCAGCACATCTTTTCCGATGAAAATTTCATCATTACGACCACCTAGCATATCCTCAGCACTTGTATTTATAAGGATTATTCTACCGTTATTATCTGTTGTAATAATCCCATCCATCATACTTTCGATAATCGTCGCAAGTTTCCTACGTTCAGTCTCAGTAACAGCCTGCTCTTCTTCGATTCTTTTAGAAATTTGGTTAAATACTTTTGCCAAATCTCCGATTTCGTCATCCGTATCTATACCAACTACTGTACCGTAATTCCCCAGAGCCATCTTCTTAACTTGTGAACTCATCTTCTCAATAGAGCTCGTCACCGTTTTCGAAGCTACGAATCCTATTACTGTGGTAATTAATATCGATAGAATAGTTCCCACTATGAATATTTTAGAAATACTATTTACCTCTTGATAAACACTTTCTATATCAGCCATTAGCGAGATTACACCGACAACTTCATTATCCTTTTTAACAGGACTCACATAGATCCACACACGCTTATTACTATCAGTATTATTTTGAATCTGTTTAGTACTCTCACCAGTCTTAATAACCTGACTTACAAGCGGATCAAACGACCTTTTCGCAAGATATTCATCATTTCCATTTTTTGAAGAAGTCGCTATGATTTTCGAATCATTATCTATGACATTTACTAATAATAACTTTTGAATATTAAATTCACTAACTAGTTTAGCTATCCCACTTTTTGAATCTTTATTATTCTTTGTAGACTCCTCTTGAGTACCAGTATCATCAAGAGCTTTCGAAGTATCTCCTCCACTACCACTAGCTTTTTCTAATTCCTCACGAACATGGTAGTTTAATATTTTTTCTTGTTCAATAATATTTTGTTCAAATGTATTTATATTACTGTTTCTTAATTGCGTTGTAAAGAACAATCCAATAAGTTGCAATGATATTATGTTAACTAAAACATAAACTATTACGAACTTAGTTCGAATTGATGAAAAGAATCTTTTCTTAAATCTCTTCTCGAAAAAACTCATTACTCTTCACCTATAAAGTAACCAACACCACGACGTGTCATTATATATTCAGGTTGCGATGAATCATCTTCTACTTTTTCACGTAATCTTCTTACAGTAACGTCCACAGTCCTTACATCTCCAAAGTAGTCATAACCCCACACTGTTTGCAGTAAGTTTTCACGTGTTAAAACTTGTCCACGGTGTTGTGCAAGGTAATAGAAAAGATCAAATTCTCTACGTGTTAAGTCGATTTCTTCACCATTTTTCTTAATAACATAAGCTTCAGGATAAATAACGATATCCTTAATCACAAGATCTCCACCATTTTTCTCTTCAGCAACTTCTTCTTGTTGCTTAGTAACACGACGTAAGTTTACCTTAACCCTAGCCATAAGTTCACGCGTTGAGAAAGGTTTAGTTACATAGTCATCCGCCCCAAACTCAAGTCCAAGAACTTTATCAATCTCACTATTTTTCGCTGTTAACATAATAATTGGAATATTTTTCTTAGCACGTACTTCTCTACACACTTCCATTCCATCTTTTTTAGGTAACATTAAATCTAACAAGATTAAATCCGGATTATCATTAAAAGCAAGTTCTACCGCTTTTTCTCCATCATTAGCGACGATTACATCGTAACCTTCTTTTTTAAGATTAAATTCTAGTATATTAGCAATCGGTTCTTCATCATCGACTACTAGTATTTTATATTCTGCCATTTTCTTCCTCCTTAGATTTATACTAAGTATTAACTAATATATTCCTAATTATATTTTTTATAAAACATTTTTTGGAGTATACTTTTTATTTTTTAACCTGTATCTTCTCATCACCGTGAGTATATACATAGTTATCAATATTATATCATTTTTTTCTATGAAGTTACAACTTTAAGCAAACGATTAACTCTCTATCAGTGTAGTGTTACAATTGATGTGAGACAAAATATAAAAAAGAAGAGTAAATCCTGTATAATGAAATTATGACAAATCAAAAATAGGAATTTACTCTTATGAAAACTATTATAACTGAAAACTTACAAAAAAACACAACGATATATACCTCATATTTTAGAAACAAGATTAGCCACGGTAAAAACATATAGAAATAAAAACTCTATTAACTTTATCTATAGACGTTACAAAGTTTCTAAAGCATTTTTAATACGTTGAAATAAAAAATATGATGAAACTAAAGTATCTAACCCTTTTATTATATCATATATAATGATTAATTTTTAGAAAATGAATTATTTAGACTTAAATATTGATTACATATGGTTTTCGTGATATTTTAAAGTGGGAGTGATTCAAAAATCGTGATTTCAAAGAAATCGATTTTGTCGAGTCACTTTCCGCAGTGGTTTATTAGATATCTAAAAAGCTTTTATAAAGTGAATTTAGATATCAATAAACTACTGCGTCTATGAGTTTTCATGTGAACTTTATTACATTTTAGGACTTTTGGGGCAGTCCAGTTGGCTATTGTTGGATAAATGTATTATATATGACAAATATAGGAGGAAAAGACAATGAATACAAAGATGAAGATAGTAACTAGTTTAACTTTGACTCCTATGGGGAGTATTTTAGAAAAAAGCAATAGTATAGCTAAAGCTATGGATAATTATAATAAATTTTCTACAGTAAAAGCTGGTGATATTATTGATAGCAAAAAAGTTGAAAAGGTACAGTAATTTATGTTTGAATTTTTAAAAATAATTATTAGTTTATTAATTTGGATATTAGTTTTTTATTTATTTAAATTCTTTTCTAAAAGAAATTTAAAATTAGTGATTGCATTTAATCTATGTATATATGTTTATGGTATATTATATTATTATAATAATACAAATTTAAAGTATATTTGGTTGGCAATACTTTTTTCAATAGTTATGATGAAAAAATAAAAAATATAGATTTAGGCAACAATTGAAGTGAGATATTGAGTAAGCCGCAAGATTCACGCAAATATCTTACGTTAGATTAGTTGCCTTTTGATTTTTTGTTTCAAAAAATCAAATAAATATATTGTATATGTTATATAAAGCAATATAAAAAAAGACTCCTCATCTGACAAAAACGTCAGACAAGGAAGCTATTACAGTTCTTCTTTTTTCTTCGCAATATTATCCAATATAGCCTTGATAAAAAACTCAAAATTAACATTATACGGATTTTTATTCAAGTTATCTATCACGGTACGACTTACTAAAAGTGTATTCAGCTGATTCTCTAATTCTTCTATACGCTCTTCTGAAAAATTACTAAGAATACCTACCTCGGCCAGGCTAAAATCTTTATATTCTAACGATAAAAGATCATCATTTTCTTTTTTCTCAAAAGAACTACCAAAAGATTTTTGGTATATGTCTAAGAAACTTTTTATGCCATGCATTCCTGCTTCTTTTACAATAATTTCATCACCTACATAGTAGCCAATCGACAACAATTCGGAAATCCTTGTAAATATATCATACTCAGAAACGACTCTTTTCACATCCCCTGTAAAAGTTGCTTTTTTAATAGCCGTTTTCTTTACATTTCTAAGATATTTTTTCATGCGAGCAGCGTACAATTCACCGTCTTTTTCCTTATCCATAAAAATATCTATACCACCGATTAAATATATCGGAGCTGCATTAAAGACGACACTTTGCTGTACATCATACTCAATCGCAACACGTTGTGCAATACTCCCTCCCAGTGAATGACCTGTTAAAATAATATCATTACCATATTTTTTCTTCATACGTGTATAAAATCTATAACACGATGTCATATGTTCCGCTTGTCCCAAGCAAATACCCACTACATCAGCATACATATCCTTCTGTCTATCAAAATAAAAATTCGTTCCCGTATAAGATAAAATATAATTCCCTTCATTAGTATTTTCAAACAACGTCCCACTACTACCTGTTTTTGCATCATAAAAACTAGTCACGTAGTTCAGTTCTCCCGGGAAACTCCCTACTGTTTTTTGTAGGTTAATATATTCTCTTATCATGGCTTTTGGAATCTTTATCTTATCCATCGCTTCTACATGATATACTATAGACGATGCATGACTCGTTATCTCAAACAACCTTCCCATTCTCTTCTCCTATCACTATACTACTTGGTTTTCTTTATTATCAATTAGTATTTTATCATAAACCATGAATTATTTCCTATTTTTTAGTTAAAATCAGATTCTAATAGGTTAATTTTTCAATTTTTTTAATTTTTATTCTCCTCGAATTTTATAATTGATTATTATTTTCAGTTATTAGTTTAAAACTAGTTTTTTTTTGTTATAATAGTTATATGAATTTGATTATTATAGGGTTAATTTTTAGAAATATTATTCCAACATCCTAAGTAGGAGGCTTATTTATGAAAATTTTACTTGCTTACTCTAGCAAAACAAAAAATACTAAAAAAGTAGCCGAAGCTATTTACGAACAGATAAAAGATCAAGGAGAAGTAGATCTACTTGATATAAAAAAACAACGAAAAAAACTAGAAAAAGAGTATGATTTCTATATTCTAGGTGCTTGGACCGATAAGACAAACGCCAACAAAAACATGCAACGTTTTATCGATCAACAAGAAATACATAGTAAAGACGTTGCTCTATTTCTAACTTGTGGTGTTCCTCGTGAACATTATCACGCAGATGATTCAATTAATAATTATATCACCTTTATGGAAGAAAGAAACAATAGAATTCACGAAACTTTCGTCTGCCAAGGCAAGGTTGATCCAAAGGTTATAATAGTTTTCAAAATCCTTACTTGGCGTGACCCTAACTTTATCCACAAAGTTACACCAGATCTTGCCGACATGGTTAAAGAATCAAAAAAACACCCAGATCCAAAAGATTTAAAAGATGCTCAAAAATGTTTTAGCAATCTACTAGAACATAAAATAGCTCACACTTCATTATAATTACAAATTTCAAACAAAGGTAGTTATCCATTTTTAAGGATTTCTACCTTTTTTACATAATAAATATAATATACTATTTTTAAATTTTTTTATCAATTGCCATCTAACAAATAAATAGTAAACTAATTTTTTCCTTAATTAGGATAAATTATATAAATACTTAATGAAATTATTTTAAGTAATATATATCTTTTTATAAGTTTAAACAATAATCCACTTTTTATCAAAACACCACTATTACCATATATTAATCACCAGCAATAAATTTTAAAAGTTATAGTTTTTATCTCCATTATATATAATATACTTTAATATTAAATGTTAAAAATTCACTATTGCTAAAAAATATTTTGACTTTTAGTATATAAAGTTGTAGAATATCTTAAGTGATATATTATTATATCACACTAAATTAACATAATGGAATTTCGCCGACGAAATTTCTTTGGAGGAATTATGATAAAAAAAGAATTTAGTAGCCTTTTAAAGAGCAAAGGGTTAAAAGCTACCATGGCTACCGTTCTTCTAGTTCCTGTCCTATATTCAGGAACCTTCCTAAAATCCGTTTGGAATCCATACGACAACACTGGAAACATGAAAGTCGGAGTTGTTAACCTAGACCAAAAAGTAGATTTTAATGGAAAAACTCTAGAAGTCGGGAATTCGATGGTCGAAAAACTAAAAGATAACAAAAAAGTAAATTGGCAATTCGTCGATAAAGATACAGCCGATAAAGAATTACGAGAAGGAGACTACTACATGGTAGTTACAATACCACAGAACTTCTCTAAGAATGCTACGTCTTTATCAAATGATAGTCCAGAAAAAATGAACATCGACTTTACTACTAACTTTACTAAGAGTAAAAACGGTGAGAAAATCATGGAAACTGTAGCGAGCAACTTAACAAATACCGTTAAAGATCAAGTTGTAAAAACTTATACAGCTACTCTATACAGTAAGTTTTCTGAGATTGGCGAATCTCTTCACAAAGCAGCTGATGCTTCAAACCAACTGAACAACGGGCTTGGTCGTCTTAGTGAAGGTGGACAAAAACTTGGAAGTGGTATTAATCAACTTACTGACGGTTCTGGTCGCCTTTCTGCCGGACTTGGTCGTCTTAGTGAAGGTGGTTCTAAACTAAGCGGCGGTATCAATCAACTTACCGATGGTTCTGGTCGCCTTTCTGCCGGACTTGGTCGCCTTAGCGATGGTGGTTCTAAACTGAGCGATGGTATCAATCAACTATCTGAAGGATCATGGCGTCTGACTGCCGGACTTTATCGCCTTAGCGATGGTGGTTCTAAACTTGGTAATGGAATTAATGAACTTTCTAATGGTTCTAAACGTCTAACTGATGGACTAACTCGCCTTAATGATGGTGGTTCTAAACTTGGTAATGGAATTAATGAACTTTCTAATGGTTCTAAACGTCTAACTGATGGGCTTTCTCGTCTTAGTAATGGCGGTTCTAAACTTGGTAATGGAATTAATGAACTTTCTAATGGTTCTAAACGTCTAACTGATGGACTAACTCGTCTTAGTGAAGGTGGACAAAGACTTAATAATGGAGTTAGCGAACTTTCTGATGGTTCTAAACGTCTAACTGATGGACTAACTCGTCTTAGTGAAGGTGGACAAAGACTTAATAATGGAGTTAACGAACTTTCTAACGGTTCTAAACGTCTAACTGATGGACTAACTCGTCTTAGTGAAGGTGGCGCTAAACTTGGTGATGGAGTATCTCAATTACAAAGTGGAGCTGGAAGATTATCAGATGGACTAAGCTCATTAAATGATAAAAAAGATGCGTTAATTTCTGGTGTAAACGAACTAACTGAAGGATCTAATAAACTTACTATAGGTTTTGATACTTTCAAAACTAAAAGTATTATGCTTACTTCTGGTTTCAATTCTTTATACAACGGAAGCAAAGAATTCCAAGCTGGACTTCTAAAATACACTAACGGTGTTCTTACACTTAACGAAAAATTATTAGCTAAAAAAGATGATTTAGAAAAACTTAACGCGGGAAGTGCTGCATTAAATAATGGAATCGATAGATTATCAGACGGTATTTCACAAATTAATTCTGGACTTGCAGCTAAAAAAGATGATCTTAATAGACTTACTGCAGGTGGAGCTGCGTTAGGAGATGGAGTCGCTAAACTTTCTGAAAGTACTCCGAAACTTGTAGATGGGGCCGATAAGCTAAATACAGGTTTAAACGCATTGAACGCTAACTTACCTAGCGATAGTGATTTAGCCGCTAAGAAATCTAATCTAAATTCAACATTAGATAAACTTAAAGGATTAAAACTTACTTATAGAACTCATTTTAATCCACTTAACAGTGCTTTTGCAGAATTAGGTTCTCAACTAGAATCTATAAAAGCTCTTGTAGATCGTATAGAAACTCAATCTACTACAACTACTACAACTACAGCACCTACTGCAGCAGCTCCTACAGCTACTAATTTTTCAGGGTTGGAGCAAACATTATCTACAATGCAATTAACACCTGAGCAAAAAGCAAGTATCCTTGCTGCTGCTCGTAACGATGTTGCTGCTACACCAGCTCCTGCTGCTCAACCAACTACTACTGTTCAAAATAGTAGCAGTAACAACAATAGCCAGGTTAAAGCTGAACTTTCTTCAGCAATATCTAGCGCAAATTCAAAATATTCAAGTATGAAATATCGTGTAGGAAGATTAAATTATATCCAAACTCAACTTGATAAATTTGATGTAAATACACTTTCTGCTGAACTTGAAAAAACAATTAATGGTTTTTCTAGCATTAAAGATGTTGTCGGTAAACTTTCTGCTGGTAGTGGTCAATTAAAAGCTGGACTAACAATAATGAATGAAAAAACTCCTACCCTTATGGCAGGATTTAACCAATATAAAGGTGGAGTTGATGCAACTGTATCTTCTCTAACAACAGGAGACTTAGCAAATGGTCTTAACCAACTTGCTAATGCCACTCCAAAACTTAAAGACGGAGTAACAAACTACACTAATGGTGTAAATACTCTTACTACATCAATGACTACAGGCGAACTAGCACAAGGTGTAGGTACTCTTGCAGATAAAGGAGCAGAACTACAAGCTGGATTTGATAAACTAGGAGGCGGAATCAGCATAATGCACGATAAACTTCCTGAATTAGCTGGTGGAATCGATGCTTTAGTTAATGGAAATGCAAAAATTAATGAAGGACTTAACAAACTTCAAGGTAAACTTCCAGAATTAAGTATCGGTATTAGAGAACTTGATAACGGCGGTAAAAAATTATATCAAGGACTAACTAATATGAAAGCTAAAGCTCCGGAACTACTTAACGGACTTTACAGCGCGAAAGAAGGATCTGAAAAACTTTCTAATGGACTAGCTGCTATGAAAGCTAAAGCTCCGGAGTTAATCAATGGAGTTAACGCCGCGAAAGAAGGGTCTGAAAAACTTTCTAACGGATTAGCTACTATGAAAGCTAAAGCTCCGGAATTAATCAATGGAGTTAACGCCGCGAAAGAAGGGTCTGAAAAACTTTCTAATGGGCTTTCTGTTATGCAAGCTAAAGCTCCAGAATTAATCAACGGAGTTAACGCTGCGAAAGAAGGGTCTGAAAAACTTTCTAATGGGCTTTCTGCTATGCAAGCTAAAGCTCCGGAACTACTTAATGGACTTTACACTGCTAAAGTCGGATCTGAAAAACTTTCTGGCGCTCTTACAATCATGCAAGCTAAAGCTCCGGAGTTAATAGGTGGGGTTAACACTGCAAAAGATGGATCTGAAAAACTTTCTAATGGACTAGCTGCTATGAAAGCTAAAGCTCCAGAATTAATTAATGGAGTTAACACTGCAAAAGATGGAGCCAACAAACTTCATGGAGGACTTTCTACTATACAGGCTAAAGCTCCGGAACTACTTAACGGACTTAATACTGCTAGAGCTGGATCTGATAAACTTTACAGCGCTCTTACAATCATGCAAAATAAAGCTCCTGAGTTGATTGCAGGATTAGATAAAGCTAAAGATGGTTCTGGATTATTAGCAGATAAACTTTCTAGTGGAGCAGATAAACTTTCTGCAGCTAAATCTGGAGATAAAAATGTGGACATGATGTCTAACCCAATTAAAACTAATATCAGCGACATTTCAGAAGAAACTAGCTACGGTAACGCAATGGCTCCATTCTTCTTAGTATTCGGACTACTTATCGCTGCTGCGGCATTTAACATTCTATTCCCAGCTCGTAAAGCAGAATACGGAGAATCAACAAACAGCTTATTCGGTACAAGACTAGTATCAATGACAACATTCGCTATCTTAGCAACAATCATAGAAGTAGTAGCAATGAGTTTATTCTTCAACTTTAAAGTTCAAAACTTCGGAATGTACTTCTTTGGATTAATACTTTCAGGTATCGTGTTTATGCTAATAACACACTTCTTATCATACACATTTGGAAAAGTTGGTAACGCAATTAGCATCGGATTTGTAGCTTTACAATTCGTTCTAACTACACCACTATTCCCTAAAGAAATGTTACCTTCTATATACAGTGGTTTAATTCCTTTCACACCTGTATTCTACGGTGATACCGCTGTTAGACAAGCAGTTCTAGGTGGACTTACAAATGGAATTTACAACCGTGCAATATTAATCTTAGTTGTTTTAGGAATAATATTCTTAACTCTTACTTACATCTCTTACAACAAGAATAATAAAGCAGCTGTGAATTTAGCAAAATAATACACAACAAAAAAAATTCTAAGTAACATCAATATTTGTTACTTAGAATTTTTTATTTATAGAATCTCTTTATCGGATAAGCAGATCCCGTGCAATCACCTATCTGAACTTAATTCTATTATTTATAAATTGATTGTCTGAAATCATCTGTAGAGCGTAAGTACGCATTATAGATTTTTTGTTTTAATAAGTGTACCCAACTCGTTGATACATAACTTGTTGCTCGATCAATGTTAGCAATATCTTTCGCTATCGCTTCATCAATCAGCTGTTGCATCTGTGCAGCACTCGTTATAGTTACCTCTTTTGTGCTCTTAACATCACCTAATTCATATTGAATTGTTATCGGTTTTAATCTATTTAATTTAGCAATACGCTCATTAAACATCGCCTTTTTGAAATCAGCCCATGATTTATATTGGTTGTTAAATACCTTGCTTAATACTAAATCATCAGTTACTAAGCCGACATCTTTTCTATGCCAATCTGAGTACGCTACACTACCTTTTTGTTTAGCCTCTTCTTCATATTTATTCGATACATATGGAATAAATCCATTTTGATATCCTTTTTCAGCTAGAAGCTCGTAAGCAGTTTTTCTGAACATAATATCCCCAGGTGCACCTTTTGAATTACTTAGCGCTGCATAAATAGGAGAAAACATACTTATCACATGATATCCATTTCGTGCGTATTGACTATTATCTCTATAAGCACGACGATTAATAATATCGTTATCTATTAATGATTCTAAAGAAGTTAATTTTGCTACTTCCTCATTCGTCAACGGACGAACAGAGTTTCCTGCGTGAGTATCCTTCTTATACTTACTATCTTTTACATAGAAGTTTTCTATTTTTCTATACCATTTTTTCTTAACATCATTCGATTTAGATACTACAGCTTTAGCTTCCATCGCATCTAATGTGTACAGAACATCATACATTCCATGAACATATTGTTGAAGATCTGCTGCAGACTTATATCGCTCAGTCGGATTATACGTATGTAACCTTGTAAGAGAATCTTTAACTCCTTTGTATACCGTATTTAACACTATAGCATCTTTTTCTAAGCTGTCTGCAGATTGTAACAATCCTAGCGCGTATAATTCAGCTCCTAATCCTTCTCTACGTCCATTTCCTTCAAAGTAAATATGACCATCAGAGTTATGAGTCATCTCATGAGTGTAAACTGACGTTCCATATGCATCTAATAATCTATCACTTACATAATGCACTTCATAACCTGTAGCATAAGCTCCTGCTGCAGGACTATTTTCATACCATTTCCCTGTTGGTCCAAAGAAATTATAAATAGAATCTATATTCTTATCTGTAGCTGTCGCCCAATAACTTCTCCCTTGCGTATCTTTCATCGCAAATCCATCAACAATTGGAACTGAACGGAATAATTTTTCTTTATATTCAGAAGATAACAAGTTATACCAGATATCATAATGATCTCTTTCCCATTTAGAAGCTTGATCAATTTTCGAATGCACATACTTACGTAATGCATATCCAGAAAGAACAACTCCATCAACAGTATCACGATAACGTTCATAACCACCAAATGATAATGTAGACATATTCGAAATAGCATACACACTTTCTTCTGATAGTGTTAATAGTGGTAATAACATTCCTCGATACTTCCATGTAGGTGATGATATTCTATCATACACACCTAATGAATATTTACTGTCCGCTGCCGCTTCTTCTTGTTTTTTACGAACTTCTGGAATATCTGATTTAGTCTCTACTATATAAGCTTTAGTATTATCTTTAAACCACTGATTATTTGTTTTATTCGGTAAGAATAGCTTGCGATACGCTTCTACAAAATCAAATACTGTATCTTCTCCTTTTAATGGAGCAAGTAAACTACCGTATAATCCTATGCTGTTACCTCCGCGTAAGTTTTCTATCTCACTATTTCCGATTGCAATAATAGCATCTAAAGTTGAAGCTTCATTATTTCCATTAAAATCAAATTTATACATAGTTAAGTCTTTTGTATTCATATTATCATAATTAATATTATACCAACGACTCATATAAGTAAGACCTAATAAGAATGCCTCTTTATTTTTTCTGATTTTTTCACTAATATACTCAACTACACCTTCACCTACAGTATTAATAGATTTATCCATCACAAGAACTTTTCTTAAGTGTTCTCCAATATTGTCCTTAACTTTTTCGAACTCTCTATCTAGGTATAGATTATCTATAGCTGTATTATCTGTAACGCCTAGAACTTTTTTCATAGATTCTGAATTATAAACTACACCACGTAAATCCCCTAACACCTTATTGGCTATCTTAGTGTAATCCGAAACAAATGTTTCCGGAGTGAAGATATATTCTTTTCCTGTAACATTATATTCTAACACTTGGTTATTTTCAAAAGTTCCTTTGAAAGTAACATCTAAATACGATATAGTATGATCTTTATAGTGAAGCATCAATCTATTAATAGTATTTTTATTATTATAAATATCTGTTACAATATTATCGCCATTCATAGGTACAACATCAAGTAATTCGGTAGTATATAACTTATCTGTCTTATCAACCTTATTACCATAGTTAACAACTAATTCCTTATTATAGAACGGCATTAATTTTTCAATATTGTTATAAGCTACTTTCCTATCTGCTTGAGCTTTACTTAACTTCGTATAATCCACAGTTCGAATATTATTTTTTAAGAATTCTCCTGTGTCTTCAAGAGTTGTAGTTATTCCGTAAGTAGCAATTCTCTTATCAGCTTGCTCTTTAGTTAATTTAGTTGCATACTTATCATCTTTTTTATTATTAACAGCTGTCATAGCATTTACTATATCAGCACCATCATATTGATCTCCAGTAATAGCATAACCATAACCGACATTCATGTTACTAACTACATTGTTAATACGTCCATCTTTCCAAGTAGAACCTACGATTCCTCCGATTCTTGAATAGTTGTGACCATTTATTATTTTACCAGATGTAACAGAATTATTTATTAAAGCTCCGCCATCTACTTTACCTGCAATACCACCTGTGTTTTGACTAGTATTACGTGCTGCAGTAGAAATCTGAGCGTCCACTTTCGCTCTATCAATTACAGATTCAGAACCTGATAAGTTACCTACGATTCCACCTGCATAACTTGCTGTAGTATTAGCATGATTGGCTACAATAGTCCCTGTGAACGAACTGTTTTCTATCACTGTATTAGCAGCACTTACCACTAATCCTGCCACAGATTTTCTACCAGCAACCTTCCCTTCAACTGAAACATTACTAATAGTAGCTTTATTCGCCGTTTTCGCTAAAGCTGCAGCATTTTCTCTACTATCTACATCAACATTTTTAAGATCTAAGTCCTTAATCGTTGCGCCTCTTAATGTTTCAAATAACGGCTTCTTAAGGTCATAAATCGCATAAGATTTTGTTCCATCAGAACCAATTAATTTCCCTGTGAATGTTCCTGTTAAATAACTTGTTCCATTATTCAGAAGCCCAACTTCGTCAGCTGTCATATCAGAGCCAAGTTTAAAGACACCAGACATATTCCCTTGCATTGCAGCTACAAGATTCTTAAACGATGTATAAACCCCGTTTTGCTCAGCTTTCGTTTTAGCTACATTGAATGAATAATGATCTTTATATCCTTCTAACCCTTCTTCAACAAGTTGATTTGTCGCAGCAGTAACCTTATAGTTTCCATCTGCACTTTCTGTAATAGATTGCACAGGTAGGTACATTTCTTTAAATCTATCAGATTTAACTTTTGCAAAATAATTCGTTGTATCCCTTGGCACTTCACTTAAACTTAGATATCTACGGTAACGACCATTTTCTTTACCATATAATTCTACAGAATCGATATCTTTGATTTCTAACTTCTTATAATCTAAATTAAAGTTCTTAGTTGAAGTTTCTGTACTGTATTCATCAAAATCTCCTAAGTTATAAGTTAACTTAGTTTTTAATGTATACGGAGTATAGTAATCTAATCCTTTAATCACTTGTTCTTTGTTAGTATTTTCGATATCAACTTCTTTTACAAGCTTATCACCATCAAAAATTTGAGCTTTCGCTGAAACATAAGCCCAAGTAGGATCTGTTAAGTTATAACTTACAGTTATTGACTTCTTACTTTCATCTTTTATTAAGTTAGCAATTTCTACTGTAGGTTTCCTCTTAACAAGTGTTCCCAATTTAACAATTTGTTTTACAGGATCTATCTGCGTACGCGATAACTCTTTAGTCGCCTCAACTTTTCCATTTACTAGGTAGTCGTCATACTCAATTGTACGAAGTCCATCACGACCTTGTTGTTCGATTCTACGACGATTTTTCAGCAACATAGGATCTAAGATTTCCTCTACTTCGTATGGTAGAGTTTCTTTTGCTGTACGATGCTTAGTTACAACATCTAAGGCTGGTCGCTCCTCAAAAGTTGGTTCTAGTTTTGCACTACCTATAAACTCTGGAAGATCTGATTGTACTAACGCTTCTCCTTCATGTCCTACCTCTTGTGTTCCTTTTGTTGTTAACGCCTCTGTATATTCTGGAAGAGTTGGCTGTACTAATGTTTCCCCTTCTCGTCCAGCTTCTTGCGTTCCTTTTGTCGCTATTGGTTCCGTGTACTCTGGAAGAGCCGGTTGTACCAATGCTTCTCTTTCATGGCCTTCTTCTTGTGTTCCTTTTGTTTCTAACGGAAGAGTGTATTCTGGTACTTCATGTACCAAGTTTTTCACCTCTTCTCCTCCTGTTGTCGCAACCGGACCTGTATATTCTGGAAGAGCTGGTTGTACCAATGCTTCTCCTTCGTGGCCTTCCTCTTGTGTTCCTTTCGCTTCTAATGGAAGAGTATATTCTGGTACTTCATGTACTAATTCTTTTACTTCTTCTCCTCCTGTTGTCGCTGCCGGACCTGTATATTCTGGAAGAGCTGGTTGTACTAATGCCTCTCCTTCATTTCCTTCAATCTGCGTTCCTTTTGTTGCTACTGGATCACTATATTCCGAAAGAGCTGGTTGTACTAACGCTTCTCCTTCGTGACTTACCTCTTGTGTTCCTTTCGTCTCTATCGGAAGAGTGTACTCTGGCACTTCATGTACTAAATCTTTTACTTCTTCTCCTCCTGAAGACGCTACTGGTCCCCTATATTCTGGAAGTTCAGGTTGCACTAATGCCTCTCCTTCATTTCCTTCAATCTGCGTTCCTTTCGCTTCTAATGGAAGAGTGTATTCTGGTACTTCATGTACTAAATCTTTTACCTCTTCTCCTCCTGAAGACGCTACTGGTCCTCTATATTCTGGAAGAGCTGGTTGTACTAATGCCTCTCCTTCATTTCCTTCTTCCTGTGTTCCTTTCGTCTCTAACGAAAGAGTGTACTCTGGCACTTCATTCACCAACGCTTTTACCTCTTCTCCTCCTGTTGAAACAACTGGTTTCGTCTCTTGAGTTGATTGTGCCGGCTCTGGCTTAACCTTCAGTTGTGCTGGTTTCACCGGCTCTGGTTTAATTTTCGGTTGTACTGGTTGTGTTGGTTTCACCGGCTCTGGTTTGACTTCCGGTTGTACTGGTTGTGTTGGTTTCACCGGCTCTGGTTTGACTTCCGGTTGTACTGGTTGTGTTGGTTTCACCGGCTCTGGTTTAACTTCCGGTTGTACTGGTTGTGTTGGTTTCACTGGCTCTGGTTTAACTTCCGGTTGTACTGGTTGTGCTGGTTTCACTGGCTCTGGTTTAACTTCTGGCTGTACTGGTTGTGTTGATTGAGCTTTTCCATTCTCTCGCACAGGTTTTTGTTGTTGTGTTTGTTGTTTTGCACCCAGTGCTTGATTTTGATTATTCTCAACAATATTCTTTTCTTGAACCTTATTTTCTATTTCTTTTTTCTCGGAAACTTCTAGTTTTAGATCTTCACTTGTGAAATATCCCATGTATTTATAACCTGGAATATCAATAACTTGTCTTTCTAAATCTATATTACTAACTACATCTGCTTGTTTATTGAATTGTATTAGCGCTTTACTTTCTAGGGCAAATGTTTCATAAGGCATCACAACGCTTTGCCCCATCGCACCTATTAAAACTACACTTAAGACTTTATTTCTATATTTTTTACTAATTAATAATACTGCAAGGACTGCTGTACCTATTCCCAGTCCCGCAATCGGAAGGTTACCATTACCCGTATTAGGAAGGACTTCGGCTTTAGCTGTATCCTTAACTATTTTTTCATACACTAGATAATAAGTATCTTCATTTTTGTATTCTTTAGGAATACTTTCTTTTATTAATTTTTTCTCATTTTCATTTAATTCATTTTTTTCTACATATTTAAAATTAACATCAGTAGCAAGTACTTCTTGCATAGGCGCATAGCTTCCGAACATTAACATCCCTACAATTATAGGTGCTACACCGAATGATAATTTTCTAATAGAATATTTTAGTATTTTATTATTTATATTAATATTTTTCCTCAATAAAATCATCCCCATTTACTTTTTAAACAAAACTTTTTGGTTGTATACTTTACATACACTTACTATTGTACCAAAATAAATTATTATATTCAAGACATCTGATATATATAAATAACACCCTCTTTTTTATAACAGAAAAATATTATTTAATCAATTAGTACATTAGATAAAATATATATAAATTTAAGATATTATACAATCCCGTATTAATAAATAACCTTTAAATTTCTCTAACACCTCTCCCTCATATTTTATCTAGCAAAAACGACTTTAGAGCATAAAACACACCCTAAAACTAGGCTAGTTAGTCTAACTTTAAGGTATTTCTTTTTATATATTTTTAAATATTAAGTTTTCAACCTATTATTTTTCTTTACGTCTTCTTGTAGCCGCAACTAATCCAAGAACCGTTAATCCAAATTCCACTAGTTCAGCATTACTTTCTATCATTCCTGTAATCGTTAGGCATTGAACTTATGTGTGTTGTCATTCAAATAATTTATCGCAAGTTCCTTATCCTCTTTAGTGTAATTTCCTGCTTTACCCTCAACGATGATACCTGGTGCTTATTATTTATAGATTAGCAAGCCCTTCTATCCTTTTATATAAAAAATAAAAACAGAGAATTATATTTACTAATTCTCTGTTAGATAATTAATCTATTATTTGTATATTTTCTCTAAAAATATCTTTGTCATTAAATAGCAATCCATATATTCTCGCTACTTTAATATCTTGTTTAAACTTCATACTATTTTTGCTATTCAGCAGGGGATGGAGACTTATTTCACCCCCTCTATTAATCTCTCTTATAATAGCTGATTTGTTCTTTTTCACAGCTAGCACCCTAAAATTATTAGTAGAAAATTTTTCCTTGTAATCTTCTTTAGTAGTATTTGTTAAAATATGAAGTAGCACTCTCTGAATTTTCTTATTACTGTACCTTTTAGTCGCTATTAGTTCGACTAAATTACTGTAACTTTTCGCTACAAGCGTTGCTTCATAAATTCTATTTTCTAATCCTTCATTAACATCGTAAATCTGTTCTATTCCCTCTTTACCTAAAGATAAAATTTTATATTTTAAATATGGGAACAACGCGACCTCAGATGCTATAGTCTCTTTTCTCAGATCAGCAACCATTTCTTTCGAAAGGTATTTTTCTATCTTCTCATCATTTATATTATTCCTTATAGTAGTTGCGCTTAAATGAACCTCTCCTGAAATATTTGAACTATTCAAACCTTGACCTTCTCTTTTTACAGGAACCATTTTAATATCTAAGCCTGTTTCTCTAATAGCTTTATAGTAACTATATGCCAAACTGAAATTTGGATTGTTACTTTCCAAACCATATAACACACTGTTGATCTTAGCGTGATTAAGACCTGTTTTTAATAATTTCTTATATTCTTCTTCATTTATTTTTTGTTGTTTTGTGTAAATTTCTTCAAAGACGCTGACATCATCTTTTTCAGTTCCAAAGATTAAATGCGTTATTCCAGTCCCAGCTAATATTTCAATACTTTTTCTAGCAAAATCATCACCATATGCAACACTACCAAGATAAGGTAGCGCAATAACCATATCACAACCGCTTCTCACCGCCTCTTTAGCACGTATATAACCATCTACTATTGCTACTTCTCCTCTTTGTGTGAAAAATTCACTCATCACACAAATAACCTCACCATGATTTTCATCAGCCAATTTTCTTGCACATTCTATTAAATATCTATGTCCGCTATGTAGCGGATTAAATTCAGCAACTATTCCTATTCTCATTTTTCCGCCTCTCTTTTTACTGTTTTTGTGTAAATATAAAAGTAGCGAGATTTTTACTTAATACTCTAACATACTAAGTAATCCACTCGCCTTTTACTTTACTATTCTTTATCTTCTTTCGTTTTCGGATCGGATACTATTTTTTCTTCATTATTATCCTCGAAAATATCTACTGTCCAACCTACTAAACTTCCGTCTTCTGCAGTGACTTTACTAATAGAAAATTGTCTTGATTTCTTGTCCTCATCAGTCAATCTCTTCACTTCTTTTTTCCCGAAGTCCAAAGCTTCTTTTTGTGATTCAAATACTTTTCCGGTAGTTCCAACTCCTTCTGAGCTAGATAGTTTTTTTCCATTATAATCCTGTTGTCTCGGCGCTTTTGAGACTTCTCCACTATTTGCCGTACTTGTATTTTTGTTTTTATTTTGTATAACTCTATCCTCTACTGAAGCTGTATTTTTATTCTCTGTTTTTTGCCCCTCTTGCTGTTTTACAGTTTGATCATTACTCTTTTCAACCTTATTTTCTTTAGCATCTTCTTTATCTTTTGGTTTATCTACCTGTTCTTGTTTTTTAGAATTTTGCGAAGCATCATTCTTCTGTACGGGTTCTTCTTTACCAAAATAACTTATTGCTAAAAAAATAATCCCCGCTAAAACAAGTGAACAAACACTATATATTAAAATTTTAATGAACTTGTTGTTTCTCATAGTTTCATATCCTTTTTCATACTTACTATTTATTATACCACTTCTTATAATATTTTGCTAAGATTTACAGATATTTCATCTCACTTTTAATTTTCCACATTTCCTATACTACACTATAAAGAAAAACTCATAGTCCTCCTTTTAGAGTTCTATGAGTTCACTTATTATCCTTCTGTAATTTTTACAACAACTTCACCTTTATCATTTCTACCTAATGTATAGCTATAGTTTTTCTTATTCTCTTTTGCTAATCTATTGATTTCTTCATTAGCATAGTTATGCGCAGCTTCTGAGTTGTTGAATGTTCCTGGGGCTACTGCTCCACCATTCGCTTCTGTTATTTCTTTTTTCTCTTCTTTATTAGAGTTATTTGCTGCATTATTACTAATGTTATTGCTATTACTGTTATTGTTATTAGCATTGTTTTGGGTATTACTTACAGGTTTGTTAATATTACTTGATTTATTACTTTCTGATTTATTAGATGAGTTTGAAGAAGATGAATTATCTTTACTATTAGAATCGTTATTCTCTCTATATTTTTCCTCATCGCTTTTCTCTTTTGATTTAGACTTAGAGCTGTCTTTTTCTTTTTCTTTTTCCTTGCTCTTATCTTTATCACTTGATGATGACGAAGTAGTTTCGTTATCTTTTTTCTTAGTAGAATTATCTCCACCTGTAAAATAACTTATACCTATAAATAGAGCACTACATAAGAAAATAGCTAATACAATTCCCCATAATACTTTCAATAATCTATTATCTTTCATTGTATTCCCCTCCTTTGTTTCTAATATATTATAATACTATTTCTTGCATATTTCCACTACTTTATTTTAATTATAATTTATAAAAATAAAATTTAACTTAAATGAATCCACCACAATCTATTTTTTTATGAGAAATATCTCCTACACACTTCGATATGTTTAGTGTCAGAGGCCTAAGACAAAATATAAATATAACACAAGGGAGATTTTTATTATGAAGATTTTAAAAAAAGTTTTGCATCTAAACTATAACGAACCTAAGGGAGAAAAACGAGTAGTTAAAAGTTATAACTTCGAAGTTGCCCCTACTGCTGAAGACACTGCTTTAAAAGAAGTTGGCGAAGAGTTAAAAAAACTAATCTCTAAAAACATTGAAGATATTGTCACAAGCACAAAAGAATCACTATAATTTTAGGAGGGAATATAATTATGGAAAAAAAATTAAATATTTACTTTACAACTGATAATAAAAAAACTTATCACATCACTTTATCATTTCCAAAAGATGATTTAAGTAAGTCTACTGTAGAAGCTGTTGCGAAAAAAATTGTTGATACTAAAGTACTTAACAACGACAAACACACTCTTACAGGATTCAAAAAAGCTACTTACACTACTCGTGAAGTAAGCGAACTTCAATAATAGAAGGGAGGGAGGTGCGGTTCGAACCGCACCTTTTTTTATGGACATACTAAATTTTATCAATACTGTAGGTTTCCCTATTTTTGTAGCGGTTTTTTTTCTTCTTAAACTAGACAATACCCTACAAAATATAGGTAAAAGTTTAAACGAACTTACACGTATTATAGAAACAAAGTTAAATATTAATATCAAAGAATAGTTTAATATAAGGGAGTAAATATTATGACAAGTCAACAAACAATGGTTAACTGGGCAAAGGATAATGTTTATAAATGGATTGATATGGATGGAATGTATGGAGCACAATGTGTGGATCTAACTATGGCTTATGTGAAAAATTTCGCCAACTTCCAAATTTATGGTAATGCCATCGATTACCTAACTAACCCAATTCCTCCAGGTTGGAGACGTTATTTCAAAGGAGATACTGAAATAGCTCCAGGAGACATAGCAATTTGGCATTGGGGCGATTGGGACAAATTCGGTCATGTAGGTATAGTGATTGAGGTAAATAAAGGAACTATCACCTCTGTAGAACAAAATGTTGATGGCACACCTGAACGTGGTGGTATCGCTCGTATTATGAGTCGGGACGATACTTATCTCGCAGGCTTTATCAGACCTAGCTACGATTCAACTGAAGAATGGACTAGGATTCCTGAAACTGGCCATTTCACCGTAGAGGTTCCGTCTATAAATGTTAGGAATAAACCTAGCAAACTCGGAAAAGTTACCAACACTTACTACAAAGGAGAGCGCATCTACTATGATAGCTATGTAGTTAAAGAAGGTTTCGTCTGGATTAGCTATATCTCATACTCTGGTGAGCGCCACTACGTCGCTACTGGAACACATAACGGAAGTGAGAGAACAAGTACATGGGGAGCTTTTAGGGAATAAGTATTAATATCGTAGTATAGATATCTTCCAACATCGAAGTTAATAAACAACTAAAAAAAGAAGCGACTGGATATTCCAATCGCTTCTTGCTCTTATTTATTCTTTAATTATTTAACGCGGATGTAAACTGGTCCACTACCTAAGTTTGCAGTGTTAAGTACAGTTTGGTTTCCATTCCATCCACCGTGGATAGCTTGTCCATTACCTGCGTAAACTCCGATGTGAGCTGCTCCCATTCCACCGTTTGCATAGTAAACTAAGTCTCCAGGTTGAGCTTGAGATGCTGGAACTACTGTTCCTAAGCTCATGTATCCTGCTGGCCAGTCGTGGAAGTTGATTCCAACTGCTTTAAGAGCATTTGTTACTAACAATGTACAATCTTGGAAAGTTCCTAATTGAGCTAATGCAGCTTGGTAGATTGCAGCTCCTTTGTTTGAAGATGCTACTTGAGTTGTTGCTGCAGCTGCTGGAGCTTGAGTTTTAGCTGTTACTGTTGGCGCTGCTGTTGCAACTGCTGGCGTTGCTGCTGGTTTTTCTGCCGCTTTAGCTACAGCTGGTTTAGCTACTGGAGCTTCTTTCTTAACTTCAGCTTTTGGAGCCTCTTCTTTTTTAGTTTCTACAGCTTTTGTTTCAGCTTTTGCTGGAGCTGGAGTTGCTGCTGCTTTTGGCGCTGCCGCAGGAGCTGTTGGTGCTGCTGCTGGAGCTACTGTTGCAGCTGTTTTTGGTGCAACTGTTTGAACAGGGTCAACTTTAACTACAGTTTTTTCTGGAGTGTTTTCCACTACAGTTGCTTTTGGAACTGTTACTTCAGCAGTTTTCGCTGCATTTCCATCAACTTTTAATACTGTCCCAACGTAGATTAAGTTAGGATCTGAAAGGTTATTTAATTTAACAAGTTCGTCTACTGTAACACCGAATCTGTTAGCAACTTTACCTAAAGTATCTCCTAATACTACTGTGTAGTATCCTTGTTCTTTAGCTTGAGCTACTTGAGCTACTGTTGTATTATAAGTTAATTTATCTCCAGGGAAGATTAATGAACTTGTTAAGTTGTTATCTTGCATAAGTTGATCAACAGTTGTTCCATTGTTGATTGCGATATCCCAAAGAGTATCACCTTTCTTTACTGTATATGTATCAGCGTCTGCGATTTGCGCTAATCCTACTCCTACTGTTGATACGATTGCCGTAGCGGCTACTAATTTTTGTAATTTAGTCATCTATTTCAATCTCCTTAAAATTAGGTTTGAGTCAAGCGACTCATTTATCTATAATAAATACTATTTTAATCTATAATAAATACTATTTTAATTTCTATATCTTTAATTTCTATAAACTATTTTTTCTAAACTATAAATGTCATAACCTCATTCAACCTCTGTTGAACTTCGTTATATAATCTTGACATACTAACATTATATGTTCTCATGAAGCCTTTTTCAAGGTTTGTAACAGTTTTGTAATAATAACGATAACTCTCTGTTACATTATGCGGAATTCGTAACATTAACCACACTCTATAAGCAGTTCAATTGCATTTTAAGCGTTTTTGTTATATAGTAAACCTGTAATTTTTAATTTTATTTTCATGGGGGTTTTATGACAGATTTTAATACAGCTAGCTCTGCCTTAAAGATGATTCTTGTCTTCTTAGAAGGTCTTCTATCATTCCTTTCTCCTTGCGTAATACCTATATTACCTATCTATATCGGTATTCTTGCAGGAAAAAAAGAAATGAACGAACGTGGAGAACTAGTCTTCAATAAACGTAACACTGTTACAAATACACTATCATTCGTGTTAGGTATTTGTTCAACATTTTTCATCCTAGCTTTTGCAACAAGTTTCATCAGTATTTTCTTAAATGAAAACATTAAAACATTACAAACCATCAGTGGTATTTTAATCATCTTTATGGGATTACTACAACTAGGCGTATTTAAGATAGGATTTTTAAAACAAGAATTTTCAATAAAAAACAAAGTTAAGAGAAAAGGAAATAAAACTACTCCGATTCTTGCTTTTTTAATGGGATTCACTTTTAGCTTTTCTTGGACACCATGTATCGGACCAATCTTAGCTAGTGTTTTCCTGTATGCATCTAGTCATACTGGAATAATGAGCGTTCTTTTAATTCTTGCATACTGCTTAGGATTTATCTTACCGTTTATCCTTGTTGCATTCTTCGCTTCAAAATTATTAGAACTATTCAAAAAACATACAAATATACTAAAATACACACAAGTTATCTCAGGTATTATCCTTATCTTAATCGGTATATTAATTCTGAGTGGATCATTTATCTCTCTAACTAGATATTTTTCTTAAACTTGTGATGTGAATTGGAGGAAAATAATATGAAAAAACTAACAATACTTAGCGCAACACTTCTTAGTAGTACTCTAATTTTGAGTGCATGTTCTAGCACCTCTGAAAAAAAAGAAGAAACTAACAAACAAACTACAACATCTTCAACTAGCGAGAACAAAGCTATCCAAGCTTTTGACTTTACAGCTATGGATAAAGATGGAAAAACAGTAAAACTAAGCGACTTTAAAGGTAAAAAAGTTTACATCAATATGTGGGCTAGCTGGTGTGGTCCATGTATGAGAGAAATTCCTGAATTAGAAAAAACATATCAAAAATTAAAAGATAATAAAGATATCGTCTTTCTATCAATGACTTCTCCTAATGATGCAGAGTTTAAAAACCAAAGTCCTCAAGACAAAGGTAAAGATGTAATCCTTAATAAAGCAAAAGAACTTGGCGTGACTTATCCCGTTCTTTTCGATGTTAATGACCGCTTCATCATAAACTACGCAATTCGTTCATTCCCGACACATATTTTCATCAACAGCGATGGTACAATCGGAAATAGAATCGCCGGTGCAGTTACTGAAGAGTCACTAACTAAAGAAATAGAAAAACTTAAATAATAAATAATCCGAATCTAATAGTTATGCAATATCTATAACTAACCTTATGGTTATCTTTACAGATATACAGTAACCATCTAGATTCGGATCTTTTTCTAATTTCTAATATTATTTATCAACATTAAGCTCCATGCTGTTTTTTAACCACTTTTCCAGCAACTTCACATGCAGATTCTCTTCTTCACATTCGAAGACCGTAACTTCTTTTCGTTTAAACACACTTTCTAACTTTTTATTAAGAATAATATTATTTTCATCTAGATTTGAATAGCCAAAATACACTTTCGCATCAACTCTCTCTCCATATTTTAAGACATCTATTTCTCTTAATCTCATCAATAAATAGTCTTCTCTTTCAGGATAATTCCGTGCATATTCTCTTATTCCATCATATACACCAACATCAAGATTATTATCAAAAATATATTTAAAATCGAAGTTCTGCACATTCGAAATAAACAACCTATCCACCAACTTACCTACAGCTGAAACCACAATTCCTATTGCAGCTCCTTGACCTTTAGCAACAACGTTCACCTCTAAATTCGGAAATTCTCTTTTTAAAATATTCACAAGATCTATTCCATCTTGATAGGCATAATTATAATATAACTCTTCATCGCTATTATTGTTTAGAAAAGGAAAATAAATTGAGGCAGGTTGATTATTTTCACTTCTCCCCCTATCTCCTCTAACATGAAGTGTTGCTCCACTATATCCTAAGGCATAATAATTCATGAGTCCTAAAAAGCCCCTAGGTACTTCTTCATAATCCGGAAATTCTAATATGAATCCTTTATTATTAACTTTTTTAACGACAATCTCCGCATGAATTTTTGAATAATCCACAGCTTCAAATTCAACTATTAATAACTGAAATTCCTGCTCATCTCTAACAATATTAATCTTATAATTAAGTTCTCTTTCTTTTTCTAAATCCATATCTCCAACACCTCAGAATTCATATTTCACTTTAATTATATCTTATTATGAGAATGACTCAAAATCGCAATTTCGGAGAAATCATTTTTACCGAGTCACTTTCTTAGATTTTAGGACTTTTTTATCAATTCCACCACTATTTTACATTATCTTTAGAAAAAATATCAAACTCTAAGCTCTTAAATAAACTACTCCACTACACTTATAATTTATTAACTTCATGACAAAAAACAATCCTCAACACTAGGTCGAGGACTGCTTTTATAAGTTCGTTATATTTTTTGAAATCTTACTTTATTATTTTGCTTCTTTTACGTATTCTTGATCTTTAGTGTGAATAGTAAGTCCAGTGATATTTTTAGTAGATTTGAAGAAGAAACTACAGATATAACCGAATACTAATGCACTTAAGAATGAGAATCCTGAGAAGATAAATGGACTTTGTTTAGCATAAGTTGTGAAGTCTTGGATGTACCAACATACAAGCCCTGCAACTAATAATCCTAATAATGCTCCAGCTCCGTTTGCACGTTTAGTGAAGATACCAAGTGCGAATGTACCAGCTAAAGGCACCCCTAGAAGTCCGATATATTTAAGGAATAAATCCCAAGTTTCTTTTTGGTTAGAGTTTACGAAGTATAATGCTGCGATTGTTCCTAATACACCAGCTAAGATGATAATAATACGCGCTAATAAAACGTCTTGTTTAGCATCTTTACTTAATCCGAAGAAACGTTGTTTAATATCAACCGTGATACAAGCAGAAATTGAGTTTAAGCTTGATGCAATTGTTGATTGAGCCGCCGCTAAGATGGCTGCGATAACCAATCCTGCAACCCCTGCAGGTAACGCTGTTAAGATGAAGTAAGGTACTAAAGCTGTTGTATTAGCTGCTTTACCCACTACTTCAGCGTTCATGAAGTCTGGTAATTTTGTTACAGCATGGCCACCTTTATAGAAACTGTATAAAACTGTTCCCATTCCGTAGAAGATTGGAATAGAGATGAATGCTAATAATCCATTTGTCCAAAGTGATTTATTAGTTTCTTCTTCAGATTCAGTAGTACTATAACGTTGAACTACGTCTTGAGAAGCTGTGTATTGTTGTAAACTGTTAAATAATGATCCAATGAAGATAATTGGAATAGTAGATGCAGTTAATGACCAGTTAAATTTCTCAGCAGTTATAATTTTACCGTTAGCTAAAGCATCTTGAGTAATTTGTCCGAATCCACCTACGTGGTATGCTCCTAAGATAATTACTAAAACAGCTCCTCCAAGTAAAATGATACCTTGGATAACGTCTGTCCAGATAACCCCTTCAACCCCTCCTAAGAATGAGTAAACTACGCAAAGTAATCCGATTACCGCACATACTAAGAATGGGTTAAGTGTTGATACTGATGTAATGGCAACTGTTGGTAAATAAATAACGATAGCTACACGTCCGATGTGGAATAGTGAGAATAACACACTTCCTACTACACGAACACTAGGATTGAAACGTTCTTCTAAATATTCATACGCTGTAGTTACATTTAGTTTTCTAAAGAATGGAACATAGTAGTGGATTAAGATAGGAATAATTGCGATAATTGAAAAGTTCCCAGCTGCATATGTCCAGTCTCCGTTAAATGCTTTTTCCGGTGTAGCCATAAATGTAATGGCTGATAATGTTGTTGCATAAATCGAGAATCCTACTGCCCAAGATGGAATGTTCCCTCCGGCTTTGAAGAATTCGTCCGTGCTTTCACCTGCTTTTTTAGTGAAATACACACCTATTGCTAGCATAGCTATTAAGTAAACTCCTAATACTATACTGTTAAGTGTACCAAATCCTATTTTGTCCATGGTACTCCCCTCCTATTTTTTCTTAATAATATTTTTTCTGATATTGGGAAGAAGGAGAAACACTCCTCTTCCCACCCCTAATTTTTTACTCCTTATTTTAAAAATTATAGGTTATAATCTTTAACTAATTTTTCTACTTCAGCTAATTTAGCTGGATCAAATGATTTCATAGGTTTTTTACAAGTTCCTGCGTCAATACCTTTAACTTTTAAGATTTCTTTAAGAGTTTGATATAATCCTAATTCTAATACTTTTTCAATTACATCATTCGCTTCATGTTGAAGTTCATAAGCTTCAGCAACTTTACCTTCTTTAGCAAGTCTGAAGATTTCTTGGCTTCTTTGTCCGTTAACATTGTATGTAGATCCGATAGCCCCATCTACTCCTGTAATAGCCGCTTGAACTAACATTTCATCAAATCCAGACCAAATTAGTTTGTTAGGGAATCGTTTTCTGAATCTTTCTAATTGATAGAAGTCTGCTGCAGTGTATTTAACACCGATAACTTTTTCATCTTCTAGTAATTCAGCGAATTGATCTAAACTAATTTTAACTCCTGTTAAGAATGGAATGTAGTAAAGAATCATGCTGTTATCTGTAGCATCGATGATTGTTTTGTAGTAGTGTTTGATTTCATTAAATGATAATGGGTAGTAGAATGGAGTAACTGCTGATAATGAGTCATATCCTAATTCTGTAGCATATTTAGCTAATTCTACAGCTTCATTTAAATCTAAAGATCCAATTTGAGCGATAAGTTTAACTCTATCCCCAACTACTTCTTTTACAAATTTAAAAATCTGTTTCTTTTGAGCAGTGTTTAATAAGAAGTTCTCCCCACTACTTCCGTTAACATATAAACCATCAATTTTACTTACATTGATGTTATGTTCAATAACCTGTCTTAGCCCCTCTTCCTTAACCTCACCATTTTCATCAAATGGAATAAGTAAAGCCGAATATAATCCTTTTAAATCTTTCATTGTAATAACCTCCGTTATTTGTTTTTTATTTTGTGCATTTATTTAACACATTAAATTTTAATACACTTATATTTTAAAACGTTTTCTTTTGTTTGTCAATAGAAATTTTTTAAAAAATTTATTTTTTTGAAAACCTTTCAACCTTTGCTACTGTTATCATGTTTACACTATATAATAATACTTAATCTAATTTACGTTTATATAGTATATGTAAATCTATTGTCTAGTCTTCTTATCTCTATTTAATACATTAAACTTGTCATTTATTAAAAAATAAAAAGCGACTCATTCAACATAATTTCATAGAAACTATGCTTATAAAGTCGCCTTTATTCAACGCATCAAATAATTAAAAAACACTACGTACTCTAATTAAATATCAATTAATTAATAAGTTTTAATATTATATTCGAATTTCAAGATAATTTAACTTTTAGATATACTACTCAGTCGCTATTTTATCTATCGTAGCTTCCTATTAAGAACATATCTCCTTTTAATATGTACTTACTACAATCTGTTGTCAAGATAAAGCTATCTCCTTTTTTTACATTATAACTGTTGCCATCTATTTCTACACTTCCACTACCATTAAGGACCGTAAATAGATTTCCTGTTCGAGTTTTTTCTAGAGAAACTTGCCCCTCCACTTCGACTTTAAACACAGAGAAGTACTTTTCATCTGCTAAGTATGTTACTGTAGCACCTTCTAATTTTTCCTCTTTAGGGCTTGTAGTAACTTTTTCAAATGGAACTTTTGTCACATCTTTTGTTTTCTCTATATGAAGTTCACGTTTATTACCATCTTTGTCGACACGATCATAATCATATACTCGATATGTCGTATCAGAATTTTGTTGCACTTCATATATTAATATCCCCTCTCCAATCGCATGAAGAGTTCCCGCTGGAATATAAAAGAAATCTCCCGCTTTTACTTCTTCTTCTATGAATAATTCTTGCCATTGTTCACGATTAATTTTATCATTGAACTCCTCTTTTGTTTTAGCAGTATGTCCATATACTAACTTAGCACCTTCTTTAGCATCCAGTACATACCAACATTCAGTTTTACCAAGTTCACCATTCTCATTTTCACGTGCATAATCATCTTCAGGATGTACTTGAACCGATAGATTATCACTGGCATCTAAAATTTTAATTAATAATGGAAACTTATCATACACTTTCTCAGTAAATAAAGTAGGCTGTTTCTCATAAGCTTCTTTTAATGTTAAACCTGCTAACTCACCGTTTGTTATTTTTGAACTACCGTTATCATGAGCGGCAATAACCCACGCTTCTCCAATATTTCCTTGTGGAATAGAAAAATCAAACTTCTCTAAATTACGTCCACCCCAGATTCTTTCACAAAATACAGGCTCTAAAAATACTATTTTATCCATTTTATTCTCCTTAAACAATTCTAACTTCTAGTTTATTATACACCAGTTACTATTTTTTATACAGCACATACCTTTTAATTTTTTTCAAGAAACAGTTTTCAAAAATTTAATTTTATGGTAATATATCGTTGTATAGAAATTAAAAAAATCATTAACATTAAAGATAATCATGTCTTTATTAAGAAAGTAGGTATATTATGTTATTAGGTATTGATATTGGTGGAACAAGTATAAAATTTGCTGTGTTTGATGAAAATCACAAAATCGTACATTACGAAACTTGTAAAACACCTGACAATGTAACTGTAAAAATTACTGATGAAATGTATAGAATCGCAAGTAAAATCCATGAAACTTACAACTTTAGCGCTGCTGGTATTTCTGCAGCTGGTGTTATTGATAATGTTCACATGGAAGTAATCCGTGCAGCACCAACTATTAAGAACTACGTTGGAACTAATTTCAAACGTGATTTCGGTGACCGATTAGGTATCCCAGTTTACGTTGATAATGACGTTAACTGCGCTTTACTTGGAGAACAATGGCTTGGTGGAGCTAAAGGCTTAGATGAAGTATTCTGTATGGCATTAGGAACTGGAATCGGTGGAGCTTACTATCTAAACAGCCTACCTTTCGGATCTAACTTCGGTGTGGGTGAAATAGGACAATCTGTTTATGACTTCGACACTAAAACTACGTACGAACAACGTGCTTCTACTATCGCTTTAGATAGAAAAATCAAAGCTGAAATGTATGAAGGACTTAGTGTTATCGAATTCTTCGATCTTTGTAAACGTGAAGATACAAGTGCTCTAAAAGTACTAAACGAATGGTTATTCGAACTTGCTCGTGGTATTGTTAACTTACTATGCATCCTAGATCCTAAGTACATCATAATCGGTGGGGCTGTTTCTGCTCAAGGAGATTATTTATTAAAAAAACTAGAAGCAAAAGTACGTAAACTTCACCCAATCGAAAATAACCAAACTAAATTCTTAGCAGCTGAGTTAGGAAATGATGCAGCTCTATACGGAGCTATTAGCCCATTTGTAGAAAAATAAGATATTAATAACTTGTGAATCTTATTCAAAAGTCCTAAATTAAAAAGGTTTATATAAGAACATATAACCACAGTGGTTTATTGATATCTAATAAACTTTTTCGAGAGTGACTCGACAAATCGATTTCTTCGAAATCATGATTTTTGAGTCACTCTCTTTTATTTTTTAACAGAACTTCAAAGCTTTTCTCAGTGTCAATTCACTATTTTTGCAACCGTTTAAATTTTTTTCTAATATTTTAAAGTTTTTTCTTTACAAAGTCCTGCATAAGTGATAATATAAATTTAAATTAACACATTAAATTTTGATAAACAAATAATAATTAAGTCAAGGAGGGATCAACTTGAAAAAGTACGAAAAGATTATAAATGATATCATCTTAAAAATACAAACTGGTATTTTTAAAGAAGGTGAACAACTCTATACAGAAAAAGAGATAAAAGAAATATATAATGTTAGTAGTACTACTGCTGTTCGCGTACTAAACGAACTAGAATCAGCAGGGTACATTTTTAGAATTCAAGGTAAAGGAAGTTTCGTTAATAAAACTTTAGTTAATAAAAAAGTTTTTGTTACAGAAAATAACAACTTCCATAAACACTTCAAAGAATCAGTATCTGAACACTCTGAAGTTGTGGAAGCTGAAATTATTCAAGATAAAGAGCTTTGCTCAAAATTAAAACTAAAAAATCAAAAACTTCTAAAAGTAGCTCGTATAAAATATATCGGTAATGTTGCTTGGGCTCACCAAACTAACTATATTCCGATTAAATATTTACCTGATGTTAATATCGATGATATGGACAGTTTCAAAGAACTTGCTACTATGATTAGAAAAAAATATCGTATAGATATTCACCAAGAAAAATCTAAAAAAAATATGAAAGTTATAGTTGATACTCCTGAAGAAATTGCCAACTTTATCGCAAAAGACGGTGATCCTTGTTTTGAATTTGATAGGTACACTTACTTTGCTGATGGAAAAATTTTCGAATATGTAAAAATCTTTATAAATTACAAATACTACAGCTTAACAATTAAAGATTAAGCGTTGGATTGGAGCTAACTATGAACAAAAAAGAAGAAATCTTAAACCAAATTAAAGGCGGAATTATCGTTTCTTGCCAAGCATTACCTGGAGAACCACTTTACGTTGAAGAAGGTGGAGTCATGAAACTTATGGCGCTAGCTGCTAAAGAAGCTGGAGCTGTTGGTATTCGTGCACAAGGAGTTACTGATATAGTTCAAATCAAAGAAACAGTTGACCTACCTGTTATCGGAATTATCAAACAAAGTTATGAAGGTATGTCACAATTTATCACAGCAACTATGAAAGAAGTAGATGCTCTTGTAGAAACAGGTTGTGAAATAATCGCCTTAGACTGTACTTTACGCCCTCGTTTTGATGGTACAACAATCAATGACTTTATAGCAGAAATCAAAGCTAAGTATCCTGACATTCTTTTAATGGCAGATATTGCTACATTCGAAGAAGGTGTAAATGCTGCTAACATCGGTCTTGATTTTGTCGGAACTACATTAAGTGGTTATACAGAAAATACAAAAGATAGACCGAACGAAGTAGATTTAGGTCTTATCAAAAAGCTATCTGAAACTATTTCTGTACCTATCATCGCAGAAGGTCGTATCCACTACCCTGATCAAGCAAAAGCAGCTTATGACGCAGGGGCATTCAGCGTAGTAGTTGGCGGAGCTATCACTCGTCCAAAAGAAATTGCAGCTAGATTTATTAATGCAGTGAAATAAACAAAAAGTTCTAATTGACACTTGATCAATTAGAACTTTTTTATATTATTTTTCCCAAGCACGTCCGTCGATGTAGCTTGAATTTCTGTAGTTTTCTTTCGTCGGTTTTACCGGCATTATTATCGATAACAATATATATATCAATATTGGGCTACCGAATGAGAAAATACTCGCTAATAAGAATAGTACTCGTAAGAAACTAGCACTTATTCCAAATCTTTTACTTAAACCACTGCATACCCCAGAGATTAAAGCTCCTTCGTATGATTTATACATCTCTTTATCTTCTAAAAAATTAAGAAATTTATTCCAAATTTTATTTAATCCATCTATCATAATAAATTCCTCCTGACTTTATTGTTGATATTTTATTATTCTGACTTTATAAATATTATATCACATTTCTATGATATATATTAACTATTGTACTCAGGTCACTTTAAACTAAGTTTATATTATTAAAATTAAGAAAGAAATCATTCTTGTTATTCAATTTTTCTAAAAAATTTCAATTGCCATTTTTGTGCTTCTAGAGCTGTTTTATTTAAATCCGTACACCAAGGTGGATAAAATCTCATAGCCATTTTTCCTTTACTGTCTTTTGTCGAGAGAATTTTTTTGTGGATAGCCTCATCATTTGGAATAATAAAAAGTCCTCTCTTATCATTGTCACTAACAACAATAACGAGTTCATTCCCTAGATCTTCATTAGTATATGGAATGTTCTTGTTATTTTGGTCTTTTTTCCAAAAAGCTGTAAAATACCCCTCTTTTTTTGGTGTTTTTTTTTGCCAAACGACATCTTTTATAACCTTGCTCTTCCTTTATTTTGATAAGGATACCTTCATATTTTTCATTCCACTTTTCTTTAATGAATTCAAAATCACCATAAAACTCATTTAGAACCTCAAGTATTTTCATTATGACGTATGTCCCCCTTAACAAAATTTTTTTCACTTGAATTACCACATACCCGAGGTATTATAACCCCCTCGTATGATTTATAATCTTTTTATCTTCTAAAAACTTGATTCATATTTTATTATTCTTATTTTATAAATATTATATCATATTTGTATACTATATATTACTTGGTGTACTCAGGTGACTTTAAACTAAGTTTATATTACTAAGAAAATATTTCAAAAGTCACATTAACAACAAAATATTTATCTAATTGTTTTCATTCCCCTTTTTAAAATTTTTCAAGTTTTCTTCTTGACAAGTGAGCGCTTACTCACTATAATATTGATTGTAAGGTGAGTGTTTACTTACCGAAGATTTAAAATCTTATTTCTAATGGGATATTTCTTAGCAGCTATCATAAAACTGTTCTTTAATAATCATAGTTCCAAAAGCATTAGGTTAACTAATATCTTTCAAATAATCTTAGCTATATATTTTTTTAATCTTAAAGTGAGTGTATACTCACTTTAAAAAGAAAGGTGATTCTTATGAAAACATTAATACAAATTACTTCATTATCAAAAAGCTTCGGCGACCAAACAGTCCTTGATAACATTGATTTCAACATAGAAAAAGGTGAAATTGTCGGTCTTATCGGTCCATCAGGATCGGGAAAATCAACATTAATAAAAACAATGCTCGGTATGGAAAAAGCGGATAAAGGTGAAGCCCTTGTTCTAGATAACAAAATGCCAAAAAGAGAAATTCTTTCTAATATTGGATATATGGCTCAAAGTGATGCTCTTTATGAAATACTTACTGGTTACGAAAATTTAGAATTTTTTGGAAAAATGAAAGGTATTCCTTCAAAACAACTAAAAGAGGAAATAGCTTATGTAGCAAAAATAGTTGATCTTACCGACCACTTAAAAAAATCAGTGTCGGACTATTCTGGTGGGATGAAACGAAGACTTTCTCTCGCCATTGCATTAATCGGTCGCCCTGAGTTACTTATACTCGATGAACCTACAGTCGGTATAGATCCCAGCCTTCGTCGTAACATTTGGAAAGAATTGTTCAAGCAAAGGGATAACGGTGTTGGTATTCTACTAACGACTCACGTAATGGATGAAGCAGAACTTACCGACAAACTTGGGCTGCTCCTTCAGGGAAATATTATAGACTTTGATACACCAAAAAAACTAAAAGAAAAAAATAATGTTACTACTATCGAAGAAATATTCTTAAAAGTGGAGGAAAAATAACATGAGAATTTTAACTATTTCAAAAAGAGTATTTACGGAATTTTTTAGAGATAAAAGAACTTTAGCAATGATGTTTGTTGCACCGATTTTTATAATGTGGTTAATTAGCATAGTCTTTTCAGCTAACACAAATTCTGAAATTACTGTTGCTTCTATGAACACTCCTCAAAGCGTCGTTTCCATAATGAAAGATATCGACAATGTTCATATAGAGGAATATCAATCAAAAGAAACCGCCGAGGAGAAACTAAAAAATAATGAGATTGACACTATAATTTCTTACGATAACAATACCTACACGGTGACTCACGCTAACATAGACTCTACAAAAACTGCACAAGCTCAACAAGTTTTAAAAAGTTCTATAAAAGTATCAGAAGTAAAAAATTTAATGGACGTTGTAAAAAAAGTAAATCCTAAATTAGGTGAAAATAAACAAGAACCTGAAATTAAGGAATATTATAACTATAGTAACGCAGATTCGACATTTTTCAATAAAGTTGCACCTACTTTAATTGCTTATATCATATTCTTCTACGTATTTCTAATCTCTGGTATGGCACTATTAAAAGAACGTAATAGCGGAACTTTAGATAGACTTTTAGCAACTCCAGTGAAAAGAAGTGAAATTGTCTTAGGTTATGTATTATCTTATAGCTCATTAGCCATAATTCAAACTATTATCGTCACTTTATCATCTGTATATTTACTAAATATTGAAGTTGCTGGAAATCCATTTTATGTTATAATAGTTAATGTATTACTAGCAATGGTTGCCTTAACATTAGGTTTACTAATCTCAACAGTTGCAAAATCAGAATTTCAAATGATGCAGTTCATTCCGGTAATAGTTATTCCACAAATGTTCTTTTCAGGAATTGTATCTGTTGAAAGTATGGGAAAAATAGCTGTCTATATTAGTAAAATCTTACCTGTTACCTACGCTAGTGACGGTTTAAGCAAAATAATTTTAGAAGGTAAAAATCTTCTTGCGATTACAAATGATATAATAATTCTGCTTGCACTTTGCATCCTTCTAATAATCCTTAATATTCTGGGCTTAAAACGATATAGAAAAGTTTAAAAAAACAATAGGAGACTCTTATGACTGAAAACATCTTAAAATCTTACTTTAGCATATCTCATGACGAAACCTTCCCGCCTGGTAAGAAAAAAACAATAGAAGCTGCGATTAAACTATTCGCAAAACAAGGATACCACGGGACATCTACGCTTCAAATCGCTAAAGAAGCAGGTGTTAGTCAAGCAACAGTATTCAAATACTTTAAAACTAAAGAAGATTTATTACATTCAATAATAGTCCCTGTTATTCCTAAATTATTTTTAAATTTTCTAAAAAGAACTCAAAATACTAACTCCCTTGAAGAATTAATCAGTTATGTTGTGGAAGATCGCATGGTTTTCCTAAAAGAAAATAAGGATATTGTAAAAATAATCTACTCAGAAATATTAACAAATGAAAATTTTAAATCACAACTTATTGACTCTTTAAAAATAACATTTGAAAAAATAGATTTCAAAGCTATATTACAAACATATAAAGAAAATAATCCTGAAGTTAACGAAAACTTATCGACAGCCGAGATAATTCGTTCATTCTCAGGACCTATCACTACGTACTCAGTCCAAAGATTTATTCTTTTTGAGAATATTCCATGCCCTACTGAGGAGCATGATCTACAATTTATTAAACAACAAATCTATAAAAATTTAACAAAGTAGAAAAAAAGAGGAGCTTGGCATTTTCCAAGTTCCTCTTTCTTTCTATTCACCTAATCTAATTACCTTATCACATATTGATAATGTTGATTTATTGTGTGAAATTATTATTGTTATCTTATCTTTTTTACTTTCTTCTAAAGCTTTTAGAACTTCGATTTCACTGAAAATATCGATATTCGCTGTCGCTTCATCAAGAATCAGAAGTTTACTATCATTGTAGAATGAACGCGCTACTGATAAACGTTGTTTTTGTCCTGAACTTATGTTCGAACTTCTCTCACCAACAATCTCATTTTCGCGACGTTTTAAGTTATCTACAAAAGTTCTTAAATTAGTTTTTCTTAATGATGCATCTAACTCTTCTTTGTCTAAATCTTTCTCGAAGAATGTGATATTATCTTTAATTTTTGCATTGAATAAGTAACTATCTTGCAGAATTATCGAGCTATTTTCTCTAAAGTAACGGTTATCTATGTCTCTTAGATCAATACCATCGATAGTGATATTACCTTCCATGTTTTCATCTGAGATGAATTTCATAATAAGTTTCGCTATTGTAGATTTACCACATCCACTAGGTCCACTTAGTCCAATAATCTCACCTTTTTTCACATCAAAACTTAGATTATCCACTACAGTATTATCAGCGTATCGATATGTTAAGTTATCAACTTTAAGTTCGTTAAAATCAACAACTACTCCGCTATTTTCCGCTTCTTCCGGCGTATTCATAAGCTCTAAAAATCTCTTTCCACTAGCCATCGTCTGACTTAATGTTGAAGCAAGGTTCCCCATGTATAAAATAGGAATAAACGATACGATAAACATCGCAACTAACGAAACAGTCACAAACTGACTATCAAGCGAAGATGCCACATAGATAAATGCCAACACCCCAATATTATAAGTTACAACATTTAGAACATTCAGATCTACTAAAAATTTATTTTTTAGATATGAACTTCTTGTCAGTTCTTCAGTTTCCATATCAATGTTACATTTTGCTTCATCGATTTTTCCATATTGTAATGTTTCAAAAATTCCGTAAGCTTCTTCTGATGAATTGTTGTTTACTTGAGTCAATTTACGACGATAATTTTCACCAACATCTTGCCCAACATTTCTAAAACTTAACGGATACACAAGTCCAATTACAATATAAATTATTAATGCTACTAATGCTAATTTCACACTAAAGAATAGTAAGAAGAAACTAACTACTAAGCTTTGCACGATATAAATCATAAACGGTGTTATCGTATGCGCGTAGAAAACTTCTAATAATTCAATATCAGTCGTAATCATCGTCATGTAATCACCTGAAGTATTTTTCGTAAAATTATCGACAGAAATGCGTTTAAATTTTTCTAAAACTTTAACACGTAAGGCATGTAATACTTTGAAAGCTACGTAGTGATTTAAAAGTTGCTCAGTATAGCTGAATAACCCTTTTAACACGGCTAAAGCAAAGATTACTACGAATAAAATTACAGCTATTGTCGTTATTTTTGTTAAAAAGAATAACGAGATGAAGTAGGTAAATACAACAAGTGTCAAGTGTCCTAAGCTTCCGAATAAAGTTGCTCTAAGCAATGGACGTTTAAAATCCTGAGCAATAGCTAACAGTTGTTTTAATTCTCTTAATGATGTCATTACTCTACCTCCTTAGCTAAAAATTTTGATTTCAGTTGTTGTTGGTCTGTGAACAATCTTCTATATAATGAATTTTCTTCAATCAGTTCATCATGTGTTCCTTCTTCAATAATCTTCTTATCTTTTAGAACATAGATATTATCTGCATTTGTCACAGTCTCTAAATCGTGAGAAATAACGATGATAATTTTTCCTTCTTTAATTGAATCGAAGGCGTTAAGTACAATTTCCTTACTGTAATCATCAATATTCGATACAGCTTCATCAAGTATATATAAGTAAGAATCTTTCAAAATTGCTTTTGCTGCAAGTAGTCTTTGTTTTTGACCTCCAGAAAGATTCGCAGCTCCTATCGCAAGCTCATAATCTAGACCGCCGTGTTCTTCTACGAAATCTTTAAGATTAACTTTTTCTAATGCATTGTACATTTCTTCTTCAGTTATATTTTTACGAACACTTAAATGTTCTCTTACAGTACCTTTAACTAAGTAGCTATCATTAGTAATAAGTGTTGTTATCTTAGCCATCTCTCTAGTAGGAATACTATCAATATTGAAGTTGTCGTATTTTATACTTCCGCTATAGTTAGAATTTAAACCTAAGATTAATTTGATAATAGTAGACTTACCACTTCCACTTTCTCCTACTAATGCTGTTTTCGTACCAGGTTTAAATATCATATTAATATTTTCTAAAGTCGTCTCCTCACCATAAGAAAAGCTTACATTATTTAGAACAATATTCTTTCCAGCCTCTACCTCGATAGTCTCATCTTTTTCTTGTTCCGGATAATCAAGAAGTTTATAGATATTATCTAACTCAACATTCCCTTTCATCGAAATATGGAACAAGCCACCTAAAGCACGCAACGGTTTAAAACATTCTAGAGAAGCTACGATTACGAAAACAATAAATTTCTGATCTTTTACCGCAAAAATAGCAATAATCGATAAAACAAATATAGAAATATAAGTAATAGCGTCCATCACATTAATAGAATTAAGTTGGTGACGAAGTAACGCCATCGTCGATTTTCTATATTTCGCACTACGAGTATCAACATCACCCGCTACATTATCTTCTTTACCATAAATTTTCGCCGTTGTGAAACCTGATAATCTATCGTAGAATACTTCAGATAAACTTAAGAAATCACTGAAGTTCTTTTTATTAGCCTTTTTCGACTTCTTAATAATTATCATAATAGACACAGGAATAAGCGGATATAGTAATAACATCGCTATAAATAGCAAGATATGAATCTTCCCATAAATCACAAACGAGCTAAGTACTATAAATAACGTCGCAAACATCTGCGGTACAAACTTATTGAAATAAAACTCGATGTTCACAATCGATGAAGAATTCATCACAAGAAGACTACCAGTATTTACTGCTTCTGTATAATTTAGTGATAGTTTTTCTACTTTGTTGTAAATCTCTTTCCTTAATATATTTCTAACCTGTTTAGAAATTTTGTGACTGAAGTAATTATCCCCTGTTGTAGCTCCGTAATACACTACTAAACCTATCACCGTCTTTAAGATAAATCCTAACATAGCACCGCTTCTACTCTCTTCACCTAGTGAATAAAATAGAAAATCTACGAAATTGTAGATGAAAAATAGCGAGCACCAAAAGGCAACAAGTTTAAGAATCGCTACGAGATATACTTCTTTTTTGATATTGAAGAGAGCCATCGCTCTACCATCTATCTTCATAATATCTCCTTATTTAATTTCAAATTTAGATTTATTTGCACAAAAAGAGTAAAATAGTAACGAAGGATTTTTGTTGTTTTTATAGAAACCCAACATTCACTCTTTTTATGAAAAAGGTTCTAGTTACCTGAATTGATATTAATTATCAATTATACTTTTTTTATTATACTATATAGATAAATTAAAAGATAGCTTTAAAGTTTATTGTTACGAAAATGTTCAAAATTACAAAGAATGTTCGGGAAACGAGGTTTTATCTAATTTGCTCTAACTCTTTGTATTTCACGGTTTTGTTTGTATGGGGCGCACAGTTCGCCTTTGCTTATTACTGTGTATGTATTTCTTGGAAAGACAACGAGTAGCTTTTCTTTTTACTCCTAATCTCACTTTTGTTCTTACATTTCCTATTTTGTAAGAACAAAAGTCCAAATGCAAATAAAACGAAAAAAACTCCAGATTTTTCCTCTGGAGTTTTTTTCGTCTATTCTTTTATAATTCTATAGTAAATTTTTGATGTTATTGCATAAACTATTAGATAGAAGATTGCGAAGACTACGATTGTCACAGCAAGTGCCTGTAAGAATATACTATTATCTGTTATTAAGAATAATCTTAAGATTTTTTCGATAAATGGATATGCTACTATAGTGTGTAATGTCGCTATAATTAGCGGTGAGAAGAAGATTAACAATACTTGTGATCTTATTGATTGTTTAATCTGTTTATCTGTAATACCTACTTTTCTCATGATTTCAAAGTTTCCTTTATCTTCATATCCTTCTGAGATTTGTTTGTAGTACATGATTACCACTTGGCTTATTACGAAGATAAAGCTTATGAACACCCCAATGAATAGGAATGATGCGAACACTCCTCTGAATGTAAGTTTATTTTCTTCTTTACCTTCTATTTCTATACCACTTTGTTTTTCTAATTTTTTAAAACTTTCGATTACCTTAGCTTCTTTAGTTGTATCTTTGATATTGAAGGCAACGTAGTTTTGAAGTGTAGGAGTACCTGTTTGTATACTAATCCCTCTTTTTTCTAACTCTTTACTACTTAACTCTGTTAGTTTTGTAGCTAATTTAGTTGCTTCTTTCTCATCTTTAACAATAGCATAATATGTATCCATAATATTCGCTGTTGCAGAGCCTATTGTTCCTGGAAATTCTGATAATTTTTCTTTAATTTTATAGTCACTACCATTTAGAGAAATACTATTATGATTGTAATCTCCTTTTTTATCGATATGTAATAAAATCTCATTACTTTCTAATGTTTTATTTTTATTAGCGAATTTATTATAATCTTTTAATTGTAAAACAACTATCATTTTAACATTACTTAAATCTACACCTACATTTGATTCAAAATTGAACTTATCTTCAACTAATCTTCCTACCATAGGTAATGAATTATATGAGACCATATCTTCCACTTCAGTTCCCGCTTCTTTAGCTGACAATTTTGCATTATTTTCAATTTCTTTTAGTTTATCACTAGTAGAATGATAACCTGCAATCATTAATTGTCTTGGGAATCTTTCGTTGTAAGATTTTTCCATACCTGCATATAATGCTGATGTTGATCCCATAGTTACAAGGACCATAGTAGATAATATACAGATATTCGCTAATCCTACTGCATTTCTCTTCATTCTGTATAATAACCCAGAAACGCTGATGAAGTTTTTAGGTTTATAGTAGAAGTTTTTATTATTTTTCATGATTTTTAGTACTGTGATACTAACTGCCATGAACACTAGATATGTACCTATAATTACCGCAACTACAGCATAAAAGAATACTAATAATGCTTTTACAGGATTTTGTACCGTTTGTGCTGTGTAATAACCATAACCGATTAATGCTAAACCGATTATCGCTAGAATCCATCTAGATTTCGGTTCTTTTTCACCTTTGTTTTCATCTTTTAATAAGGCTACAATTCTAAGTCTAGCTATTTTTATAACAGTATAAAGTAATAATAAGAAGTATATTCCTCCGAATAATAATACTGAGAATACTATAGCTATCGGTGTTATGCTGAACCCAAAGCTAACTCCCGCTGAGAATAATTTTAATAATACTAACAACATAAGTTTATCAAAAATTATTCCTAATCCAATTCCTAACACTATTGTAGTTACAGCGATAAAAATTGTTTCTAACACTAAGATTTTAGCTATTTGTTTTTTCGTCATACCTAAAACAGAATACAATCCAAATTCTTTTACCCTACGTTTTACTAGAAAACTATAAGTATAAAATAGGAAAATTACAGAGAACAGTGCAATTACAATAATACCGAAACTTAATACCTGTTTTGTCGCCTCAATACCGTTTGGAAGTTTGTCTAAATTATCTCCAAAAGCTAGAGATGACAGTATGTAAAATGACATTATTGTAAAAATTGCTGATAACACATAAGGTATTATAAATTTTTTATTTTTTACAAGGTTGTTTAAAGCAAATTTGCTATAAAAGAAGCTCATCTTACTCACCTGCCTGCATTAAAGTTAACGTGTCATTAATTTTTTGGAACATCTCACTCGTAGTCGCATTTCCTTTTCTAAGTTCATGGAAAACTACCCCATCTTTAATAAATAATACACGTTTAGCACGAGCTGCTGTTTTCACAGAGTGCGTAACCATAATTATTGTTTGTCCTGCGTTATTAAGTTTTTCAAAAACTTCTAACAGTTGATCTGTTGATTTTGAATCTAGTGCTCCTGTCGGTTCGTCTGCTAAGATTAGAGCTGGGTTCGTAATAATCGCACGCGCTACGGCTACCCTTTGACGTTGACCACCAGATACTTCATATGGGAACTTGTTGACTAACTTATCAATTCCTAAAGGTTTAGTTACTTTCTCTAATCTTTGTTCCATATCTTTATATTTTTTATTAGCTAACACTAACGGTAATAAAATATTATCTTTTATAGAAAAATTATCAAGTAGATTGAAATCTTGGAAGACAAATCCTAGATTGTCACGACGGAAATTCGCTAAATCTTTATCTTTCAATTTGCTTAAATCTAAATTGTTTAAATTCACATTTCCTGATGTTGCTTTATCGAATGTTGCGATAATATTTAATAAAGTAGTTTTACCGCTTCCGCTCTCACCCATAATCGCTACATATTCACCATTATCCACTGCGAAATTTACATTTTTTAACGCTTCTGTACTTTGTGTGCTTAATCTTGTTGTATAAACTTTTCTTACATTGTTGACTTCTAATAACATTTTTATCACTCCTAAATTCTTTTTATCTTATCTTCCTAGTTCGAACTTTTCTACAACTTCCTTGTTGTTTATATTTATATTCTACCTTACTTTTCTTACAGATTCTATCGATTTTCCTTACAAAAAAGCTCCCAACCTTACACTTTTGTAAGATTGGGATATTTATTACTTTTTATTTGATTTCAAATACTTTATCAACTTTATTTCCTGGGAAATTATAATCTCAATATATCTGTAAATCTTTGTTCAGAGTTGCTATCTAGTCTGTGTGTGATTAGAATTACCGTTAATTCTGGATTAGTTAATAGAAGTTCTTCTATTTTCTCTGCATTATCCTTATCTAAATTAGAAGTTATCTCATCTAACAGCACTACTTTTTTCTCTCTAACTATTCCACGAGCCAGGGCTATTCTTTGTTTTTGACCACCTGATAAATTCTTACCACCTTCTACAAGTTCAGTATCTAAGCCATCCTCAAGACTTGTCAGAAACTCACCTAATCCTACACTTTCCAACACATCTTTAACTTTTTCATCAGCATAATCATCACCTAGCGTTATATTAAATCTTAGACTTTCTGTGAAAATATACGGCTCTTGTGGGATATATAACATCTTATCATACAGGCTATACTTATTAAAACTTCCTAGTTCTTCTCCATTAAATTTAATTGCACCTTCATAATTTTCTATTCTTCCAGTCAATAATTTTAACAATGTAGATTTTCCACTACCACTTTCACCGACAATAGCGTATTTACCATATTTATTAAATGCATACGAAATATTTTTTAATACACTTTTCTCTTCATATTTATAAGAAACATCTTCTAATTCTATAGTTTCAATTTCTTCATTTAATAATTTTTTGCTAGTATCTTGGTCATTAATTGCCTTAGCCTCTTCTTTAAATTTCTCGAATTTCTCAAAGATTGGTACTACGATATTTAACTCTACAGTAATATTCATAATATTTCCTACTGAATTAAAAATCGTAGATGTTAGTGACTCTACCGTTAAAATAGACCCAAAGCCTACAATATTTTTTAGAGCGAGTATTCCCGTTAGTAATACTACACCAACTTGCCCTACTAAATTTCCTAAGCCTCCTAGGACTCCGGCTAATCCGACACTTTTTCTTAGAGACACAGATTCTTTTAATACTTCATTAGAAGAAGTTGCTACAATTTTTTTCAAAATTCCTAATTTATTGAAAGATAGTAAACTATCGAATCCTTGTAAGTAATTCGTATTTTTACTTATTAATTTTTCTAATGAGCCTGAGTAGCTCTGAGCTTTATTCTGAATAGATTTTTGCGCAAGAGCTGGTAATACTAATGTAAGAACACTCATTACTATAGAAAAGACGATAATCGACCAGTGGAATGCAAATAGTCCGACTATAGCTAAAAGCGTCTCTATAATTGCTGTAATACTTTGATAAAAATTACCAAATCCTTTTTCCTCAACAATCATCAAATCATTACTAAGCCACGATATATAATCACCGCTATTTTTCTTATTGAAGTTAGCATAATTGTTTTTAGAAATTGCATCCACGACATCGCATCGAATATCAGTTATCATTTTTTGCACTACATAGTTTTCATACGGAATTTTTATATAAATAGAAACTAAATATAATAAAAACACGATACCTGCATAGGCTATATTATAGAAAAAGCCATCGGTATTCGATTTAATTAATTCGTTAAATCCATCCCCTATGAAATATGCAGCGACAACCTTACATGCTCCTCCAAAAATAATTAGTAAAAGTAACAAACTATTTTCTAAATATCTTTTCTTTAAATACTGCTTCATCTTTTCCCTCCTTATACCTTACTACTATTCTATCAAATAAAATAAACTTAAACAAGATAGTTTTCAGATAATTTATTCTATTAGTTAGAAAATAATTTTATTTACATTATAATATATATATCAAGTGGCTTTTTAGATATCTAATAAACCACTGCAGAAAGCGACTCGACAAAATCGTGTTTCTTCTAACTCATGATTTTTGAGTCACTCACATATATCAAGTAGATTTTGTTGGGTTTATAGCTAACCTATTTTAAGAGTTTATAGATTTATATCTAGTCTCATTTGTGAAATTAAAAAATCCCCTCAAAAGTTAAATCTACAATCTAACTCTCAAGAGAATTCCTTATTGATATATTGTTATCTAATCCCTTAAAGTATCTTCTTTCGGGAATGTGATTTCTATCCTAGTTCCTTCTCCTACTTTTGAAGAAATTTCAATATGATGACCTAGTTTATCTAGAGTTTTTTTACATAAATACAAACCTAGACCACTCGATTTTTTTTCGTATCTTCCATTAAAACCTGTAAAACCTTTTTCAAAAATTCGAGGTAGATCTTCTTCTTTAATACCCATACCGTTATCTTCTATAACCAGTTTATTTTCACAAGTTTCTATTTTAATTTCTCCACTGGTGCTAGTATATTTCACACTATTACCTAGTATTTGTTCAAAAGCGAAACTCAACCATTTTTTATCACTAATTACCATTGTTTCATGTGAAACATAGTTTAATTTTATTTTTTTGTTAATGAAGATAGTCGCATATTTTTTTACACTATCTTTCACCACTTCATCAAGATTAATCTTTGTAATAACATAATCTGATGATATGCTATCTAATCTTATATACGTCAGAACCATCTCAACATAGCGTTCTATTTTGAACAATTCTTGCTGTAAGACTTTTTGATCTACTTCTTCATTGTCTAATAGAAAATTCATCGCTGCAATCGGAGTTTTTATCTGATGAACCCACATACTGTAGTAATCTACCATGTCGATATTTTTTTGTCGATTTTCCTGAGTTAATTTCTCTAACTCTTCATATAATTTCTCTATGATTTTATGATAATAATCAATCCTAATATCCAAGCTTTTCGGTAAATCTTCAAGATCATTTAGAATATTTTTCTCTAGAAATTTTAATTTTTTATAACTTTCTTTATAATTAACAAAATCTAAAAAGCTAGCTATAAGTGACGCTAAAAAACAGAAACTTCCTGTATATATTAGAGCTTCTAGTGGCAAATTATACAAATAAAACATAATGAAAAATATGGCAATAAAAACTACAAATAAAATATAAACTTTTATGTTTTTCTTTAAATAACTTTTTAATATTTCCATTAGACGATATATCCTTTACCTTTTTTAGTAGTAATAAATTCATCTATTCCTATACTTTTCAACTTAGAACGAAGTCTGTTTATATTAACCGACAAAGTATTTTCATCTATAAAGTTATCACTTTGCCACAATGCAGTAATTATTTCTTCTCTCGTTACTATTTTTTCTCTATTTTCTAATAATACTGTAAAAATTTTACCTTCATTTTTAGTAAGTTCAACTAGGTTATCTTGATATTTCACCTCATCACGGCTCATATCAAAAATTACATCTTTATACACTACAAGATTTGAAGATCCGCTAAAATTATAAACACGGCGGAGTAGGGCTTCGATTTTTGCTTTTAGGACAACTAACTTAAATGGTTTTTCTATAAAATCATCAGCACCGATATTCATAGCCATAACAATATTCATATCATCATTCGCAGATGAAATAAAAATTATAGGCACTTTCGACAATTTCCTAATCTCCTCACAGAAATAATAACCATCAAAGTAGGGAAGATTAATATCCATTAATACTAGATCCGGTGATTGTTCCACAAATTCCTTGACTACATTTTGAAAATCCACAACCTCATGTGTAGCATACTGCCATTTTTGTAGATATCCAGCTATTGAATTTGAAATTATCTCATCATCTTCTACTATCATTACTTTATACATACTTTCACCCCTTAGTTACTATTATTACTAAAATTATATCACAAACACACTTCTTATGATATATTCTACAAAAAATATATCTCTGCTGCCTTTTATTTCTCTAAAACAAAAAGCAGAGATTGCCTAGGAATGAGTTTATATGAAATTTCCACGCTGCCTTGCTTCTATTTCATGCTCCTAAACAACCTCTACTCAAAAAGAGAAAATTGTGGATTAAGATATTTTTTGTATATTATTAGTATTAAAATAAATGGCTGTCAAGGTTTTTTAATAATCTGTCTTAATCCACACATTTTAATAAAATATTAATTATTTTAATCAAATGTTTCTTGTGAAACTTTTCTCTTAGATATTTTCTAATGCTAAACGTAAATCTTCAATTAGATCATCCGCATTTTCTAATCCAATTGATAGTCTAACTTGCTGTGGAGTAATTCCTGTATATTGTAATTCCTCCGGACTTAATTGTCCATGTGTTGTTGATGCTGGGTGGATAGCTAAACTCTTCGCATCAGCTACATTCGCTAAGTTTGAGAAAATTTCTAAACTATCAATTACTTTACGAGCTGCTTCTTCCCCTCCAACTACATCAAATGAGAAGATTGATCCACTACCTTTAGGTAGGTATTTTTTAGCTAATTCATAATATTTGTTTCCTTCTAATCCTGGGTAGTTGATTGATGCTACTTTAGGATGTTTTACTAAGAAGTCTATTACTTTTTGAGTATTTTCTACATGACGCTCAACTCGTAAAGATAATGTTTCTAAACCTTGTAATAATAAGAATGCGTTAAATGGTGATAATGCTGCTCCTGTATCACGTAATAACTGTGTTCTTACATTTGTAATGAACGCAGCAGGTCCTACATCTCTTGTATAACTTAAGTTGTGGTAACTTGGGTCTTCATCAACTAATTGTGGGAATTTTCCACTACCTTCCCAGTCAAATTTACCACTGTCTACGATAACACCACCAATTGATGTACCATGGCCTCCAATGAATTTAGTCGCAGAGTGAATAATAATATCTACACCATGGCTAAATGCATTGATTAAGTATGGACTAGCAAATGTATTATCTACTACTAGTGGAATTTTATGTTTATGAGCAATCTCAGCCCATTTTTCTAAATCAGCGACATTTGCTAATGGATTTCCTAATGTTTCTACAAATAGAGCTTTAGTTTTATCAGTAATTGCTTGTTCAATTTCTTCAAAGTTATCTGGATCAACAAAAGTTGACTCTACACCATAACGTGGTAGGGTAAGTTTTAATAGGTTATATGTTCCTCCATATACATTTTTAGAAGATACGATGTGATCTCCCGCATGTGCTAATGTTAAGAATACATATGTAATTGCAGCCATTCCTGAAGCTACAGCTAATGCACCAACTCCACCTTCTAATGCATTAATTCTTTCTTCGAAGACTGCAGTAGTAGGGTTAGTAATACGTGTATAAATATTCCCAGCTTTTCTTAATGCAAATGAATCAGCTGCATCTTGAGTATCATCAAAAACGAATGATGTTGTTTGATAAATAGGGACAGCTCTTGCTTTTGTATCTCCAACTGTTTGTCCTGCGTGTAATTGTAATGTTTCAAAACTAAATTTTCTTGTCATAATATTTTTTTCCTCTTTTCTACGTCTCGATAAGTTATTTTTTATAAAAAAAACACCTCTACTACATATTTACATATGTAATAGAGGCGATTATCTTAATTCGCGTTACCACTCTAATTTATACTAATCTTGCGATTAGTACCTTATTCAGTACATGTTTATACTGTGTGCTATATCGTGCAACCTACGTGTTTACCTATTAGATAAACAAAACTCTAAGACCATTTTCAACTAATCTTCACCATGTTACTTCGCACCAACCAATAACTCTCTGTTGTAGCTACGTATTAATTTACTTATCTTTTCAACGTTTGTGTATTAAATTAAACTAATTGTACACCCGTTTTTCATATTTGTCAATAACTTTTTTAAAAAAAATTAAAACGTTTTATTTTTCTTCTATAAGATGTTAAATAAAAAATACTATGAAAATATTTTAATTTATTTATTATTTTATAAATAAAAATTTAGTAGAATTATTTATTTTAATTTAAGGAATATTAATTTTTATATTTTATCAAAATTGAAATTATAAAATAAAATAGAAAGAAAAGAAGAAAGATAGAAAAGAAACAAAAAGATAGAGAGAAGAACAATAAAATAACGAGAAAAAAAGGGATAAGTAAAATTAAGTAAAAAATAAAAATTCAGTATAAAATTCACCTATAAAGCGATGAAATCATATAGTAAACTTCTATTTTTGTTTTTTTCACATAGTTAATATTTAGATAAATATTAAACTATATCAAATAGGGACTTATATTTATCTATTATTTCCTTTAATTTTTCTTTTTAAACACTTTCCTCTATATCAGATACCTCTATTGCTTTCAAATCTAAAGCAATACTTTTATCAAACATTACTTTTCCTTTAATAATTGTAGTGCTTTTAAAGAATGATATGTAGGATACTCTTTCCCTTTATTTATGGTATAATAGCACTAATAACACTATATGAGTATCCCAGGAGGTTTATATGGAATTTACTAAAACAAATGATGGATTCGTAAAATATGATGAAAATGGTAGAGTTATAGCTGAAATTACCTATGCTACTACTAATAATCCTAACGTAGTTGTCGCTGATCATACTTTTGTTGATCCTTCACTTCGAGGGCAAGGTGTAGCAGGAAAGTTATTAGATGCTCTTGTTAAAGATATGACTGAGCAAAATAAAAAAATTAAACCAGCTTGCTCTTATGTCGTTAAAAAATTCCAAGAAGATTCTTCTTACGATTTTATTAACGCCGATAAATAACATTTAAAAAAGCAGAAAATTGATTTTTCAATTTCCTGCTTTTACTTTTTGTTATATTAATCTATATTATTATTTTCTTATTTAATTAATTTGTTATTGTCTTGTTAAAATTTTTAATTTTATTTAAAAAATAAATTATATTAGTATTCAATTATATGTAATTGTCCTTTGTCATACTCTGCTAAGAATATTTTAGATGTGTCTTCATATCCTAATTCTAATAAAGTTTCTTTTAACCATTCTTCTGTTTTATCCATCGTTTCTAATGTACTATGTTGGATAGTTCCATCAGTAATTACCGGATATTTAGGATTTTCCTCACCTTGTTGTATTATAATTAGTTGTCCATTTTGTTCTAAAACCGCTCTTTTTACTTTTTGAATACTATAAACACCTTGTGTTCTTAATTTAAAAGCTATGTCTTGTGCTGTTAAACCAGCTTTTCTTGTTGCTTCTACATCTATTTTTCCTTTTTTTATTATTGTTGTAGGTTCTCCGTCTATCATTTTTTTTAAGTATGAGTTATTTGTTTTTAACCACTTCAGACCTAATACCAAAATTATCCATATTAATAATATATTGAAGTATTGTAAAATAGAAATTGATGGACTATATATTACCCCTCCTAATATTCCCCCGAGTACATAGTTTTGAACTTGATCACTCGCTGAAGTTGGTGCTAAATTTCCTTTTCCTGATATATTAATTACTATTACAAGCGATAATAAACCTAAAGCTAGTTTTATTGCTATATCTATATATGAAAGTTGCATTATCTTTTCACCTCCACTTTTTCAACAATTGGTTCTACCAATTCTATTTTCTCTAGTAAATAATCACCTTTTTTTCCGTTACTTATTACTCTATAGTAGTTATCATCTATTTTTAAAAATGAATTTTCTATAGAGGCTTCACTATTTATATAGATATGTGTTTTGTCAATATTTAATTTTTCTGAAACTCCCTCAATAAATTCAATAGAGCTTTTATACTGATTAGCTGATATACTATTACTTTGATAATCACTTACTTGTATCCCGATTAATAAAAAGATACCTAATATCATTATGATAGCTAATTCTCTATACTTGCTATCTTGTCTATTTTTATAATACTTAATTAGTGATACTATTATTATTAATAGTAAGCATCCTCCTACTACATATGTTATAGTATTACTCTGATCTATTTTATTTAATAAATATTCATAAGAATAAAATTTCAAACCTATCACTCCTTTTGTTTTACGTGAAACATTTATATTATTCTATTTTTAACTCCTACGCTATTCTATCTTTATCATCTAAAATATTTTTTATAGATAATTTTGTTTTTTATTTTCATACAATTTTAAAGTCACTTAAATATTTTCTTATCGTATTGTTGTTTAAATGAGTATTCATTTATGAAAATTCTATGTTTTTAATTTTAGCAAAGAGCTAAATAGATTGTAAAATTTCATGTACAATCCACTGATTTCGAAGATATTTTATCATAGCTAAATGATGAATAACTAAATAATTGATATTTTCAGCAAAAAAGTAGGGTATTTCTCATAATCTTCATAAAAAGTAGTGAGTGTCATTGTCTCTACTGTTTCTCCCAGTTTTTCTAAGACATAAGAAATACCTTCATTTATATCATTACTAGTCGTCACTTTACTAGTTTTTCCATGTTCCCACTCATTTTTATAGCTTATTCTTTAAAAAACACGACCCTCTGCTATTCTCTTCATTACTTGCTATTATTTTTCTAATTTTGTTTTTCTTAGCATTAGCTCGCCTTTTTTATTCTAATAGGCCCATCACTTAATTTATGCTCTTTGTCCCGCATTAATATTCTTATAACCTGCATCGTTCTTCTAAGTGCCTCTAAAGCTGAGAATTCCCATCTCATCGTAGCTTCCATCATAAGTTCAAATGCATCTTTAAAACCTGTTGCTCTTTCTGCACCCCTAGGATCACCTATAAATAGTACATTATTTAGTGAAACTTCGTCTATTATCATTCTTTCAGGCTTGTATCCTATTAATTTGCGAAGAATACCTGCCAAGTATGGATCTATTATATCTTCTTTTTCCAAGTAATCTATATACTCATTTTCCGAATCAAAGATTGGTAACTTAATATTCCCGTGAACTAGATAATCTTTCTCTTCTGTTACTCTTACAACATCAATCACTCCAAACTCATCGAATTTAATGTAATCGATAGAATATTTTGTGTCCCATTCATTTACATCTTCTATATAAAATTTTGGTCCCATAAATTACCTCTTTTCTTAAAATTAATACAGGAATAACTTAAACCCATAATCTCATAGAAATTTATTTTTATTAAGTCACCCCCGCTAATTTTATTTTTTAATAAGTATTTTTAATCATTATGCATGATTTTAAATAAGATATTACTTTTGTCAGTCATGCTAAAGATAAAAATATACGTCATGGTTTATCCACAACGCATATTATATTTTACAACAAATTGTCTTTTAATACAAGCTCTACAGGACAATGATCACTACCAAATATTTCATTGTGAATAGCAGCACTTTCTAAGTACTCTTCTAAATCACGACTTACTAAGAAGTAATCAATTCTCCATCCTGCATTATTTTTACGTGCGTTAAAACGATAACTCCACCAAGAGTAGGCACCTGTTAAGTCTGGATTATAATATCTAAACGTATCTATAAATCCAGCATCTAATAACTTCGTGAATTTTTCTCTTTCTTCTGGTGTGAATCCTGCATTTTTCATATTTGATTTCGGATTTTTCAAATCTATTTCTGTGTGTGCAACATTTAAATCTCCACAAACAACGACACCTTTTGTTTTATTTAATGCTAACAAATAGTTTTTAAAATCTTCTTCCCAACTCATACGATACTCTAATCTCTTAAGCTCACTTCCTGAATTTGGTGTATACACTGTAATAAAGAAGAATTTATCATATTCTAGTGTAATTACACGCCCCTCAGTATCATGTTCTTCAATTCCTATTCCATACGTTACATTTAACGGCTCATGTTTAGTATATATGGCTGTTCCTGAGTATCCCTTACGCTCAGCATAGTTAAAATAGCTATAATACCCATCGAATTGTAAATCTAATTGTCCTGCTTGCATTTTTGTCTCTTGTAAACAGAAGAAATCAGCATCTAGTTGTTTAAAATCTTCTTCAAAATTTTTACCAACTATTGCTCTTAGACCATTGACATTAAAACTTATACATTTCATTTCGTTCTCCTTTTTGTTTCATGTGAAACATCTTTATTATCTTGTAGCTCTTGTTTCGTGTGAAACAGTTTCTTTCAGCTTTACTTTTATATCTCACACAAAACATGTTCATTCATCTTTTTCTTTTGTATTTTATATAATACTACTTATTTTCCTAGACAGAATCTACTGAATAATTCATTTATCAGTTCATCACCAGAGTTTTCTCCGATAACTTCTCCTAATAGATTGAATGTATTCGTATAGTCTATAAGTACCATATCCACTTCAAGACCCATCTCTGCTGCTCCGATAGCATCATTTAAGCTTGTTAAAGCACGTTGAATAAGATTAATTTGACGTGTGTTTGATAAGTACGTCGCATCTTTTGGACGAGCAGCTCCACCAAAGAATAAGTCTCTGATGTTTTTCTCTAATTCATCTATCCCTTTATATGTTGTCATAGATGTTTTTATAATAGGGTGGTTGTACGCTAATTTTTCAACTTCAGCAATATCAATTTTCGTCTCTAAATCTAGTTTATTTAATATTACTATCGTTGTTTTTCCTTCGGTTAGCTTTAATAATTCTTTATCGTCTTCAGTTAATTCTTCACTACTGTTTAATAAGAACAATACTAAATCGGCTTTTTCTAAAGCTTCTTTACTACGTTTAACACCGATTTGTTCCACGATATCATCTGTTTCACGAATACCAGCCGTATCTATTAATTTAATCGGTACTCCTTTAATGTTCACATACTCTTCTAGAACGTCACGAGTTGTTCCTGCAATATCAGTTACAATAGCTTTATTTTCTTGTAGTAGATTATTTAACAGTGAGCTTTTACCAACGTTAGGTCTTCCGATAATAGCTGTATTTATACCTTCTTTAATAATTTTCCCTTGTTTTGATGTTTCTAGTAAACTCTCTAAACTATTTCTGATACTTGTTGATTTTTCAAGAATAGTTTTTGTCGTTTCTATTTCTAGGTCATCATATTCAGGATAATCGATATTTACCTCAACAACTGTTAAGATATCTAAAATTTCAGCACGTAGACGTTTAATAAGCGTCGATAAGCGTCCTTGCATTTGGTTGTTGGCTATTTGACTAGCTTCATCTGTTTTACTCTTAATAAAGTCGATTACAGCCTCTGCTTGTGTTAAATCTATACGTCCATTTAAAAAGGCACGTTTCGTAAATTCTCCCGGTTCAGCCATTCTTGCTCCATGTTCTAGACAAAGTGCAAGTACTTTTTGAATCGTTATAATACCACCATGACAGTTAATTTCTATAACATCTTCAGTAGTATAAGTACGTGGACCTACCATTTTTACAAGCATAATTTCTTCGATCTTTTCATTTGTAGCTGGATCAACTACATTTCCATAATTTATAGTGTGACTAGCTAGACTCTCTACTGTTTTACCTTTTGGTAGTCTTACTATTTTTTCAGCAATACTAAATGCTTCGTCACCACTAAGTCTAACAATACCTATAGCTCCTTCTCCAAGAGCAGTCGATATAGCGCAAATTGTTTCACTCATTATTCAAACTCCTTCTAATCTTTATATTAATTAAAAATTCATATCTTATTTATTATACACTATTCTTTTAAATTTTTCTCTATATACGACCAAGCTACATTTTGTATACTTTTTTATAATAGGCTAGGGTAGATCAAAAAAAAATAAGTAGCTGGATTAAGCTCCGAACTACTTATTTTTTGTTATTTTATTAAAAAGGGGACTGCCCCCAAAAGACCTAAATTTTAACAAAGTGTATATGAGAACTCATAGACGCAGTGGTTTATTGATATCTAAATTCGCTTTTTAAAAGCTTTTTAGATATCTAATAAACTGTGCAAGGGGGACTCGACAAAATCGATTTCTCCGAAATCACGATTTTTGAGTCACTCCTTCTATTTCATAAGTTCTATTTCTGAAATCGCAAATTCTAAATCATCTAAATCATACTCTTTTGGCAGTACACCACAAGCGCCATTAGCAAATGCCTGTCTTTTATATACTGGTACTTCTCCAACGCTACTGCAGATAAGCACTTTTGCATCAGGAAACTTCGTACAAATTTCCTTCGTCGCCTCTAAACCATCCATTATCGGCATACAAATATCCATCGTTACGAAATCTGGTTTTAACCTTCTATACATTCTCACAGCTTGTTCGCCATTTTCTGCAAAATGACACTTATATCCTGCACGACTAGCAATTTCTGCTCCGCGACTTCTGTAATATGAACTATCATCAACTATTAATACTGACTTCATTAGACCTCCTATTTAGCTGTAATAACTAAATATCTGTGTGGCTCTTCACCACGTGATTCTGTTTCAACATTTTTAATTCCTGTTAAGGCATTGTGAATAATTTTTCTTTCAATGCTTGTCATTGGTTCTAATTCTACAGGTTTTCCAATTTTTTTAGATTTTTTAGCTAAGTTTAACGCTAATTCTTCTAATGTTTTCTTACGATTTTCTCTATAATCATCACAATCAACTTCTATTCTGAAGTAGTGTGAGCTGAATTTTTTAGCATAGTTATTAACTAAAAATTGTAAACTGTTTAAAGTGATTCCGCGTTTACCAATTATTAAACTAGTATTTTCTTCTGTTTTAATATTTAAAGTAAAGTGACGATTACCATCTTCTCTAAAATCTACAGTCACATCAGGATATCCCATCGCAACAACAATATTTTGTAGATAATTTACAATACGCTCTTGATTTTTTACGATGTAATCTTCTCTTTTAGCTTTTTTAACCTGTTCTTCATTTTGTTCAGCTTCTACAACAGGTTCTTCTTCTTCTGATTTTGTTTCTTCATTATGAACATCTTGTTCAACCACTTTTTCTACAACAACTTCTTCTTGTTCTGTTGTTTTAACTTCAACTTCTTGCTCTTTTTCTGCTACTTTCTCAACTTCAACCACTTCTTCAGTTGCTTTAGCTAATTCAACAGCATCTTCTTTATTATAATCTTCATCTAATGGAACTAATTTCACTTTTGCTTCTTTTTTAAATAAACCGAAAATACCTGCGCTCCCACCTTCGATTACTTCAATTTTTACTGCATCTTCTGTTAAAGCTAGGTCTTTTAATCCTTTTTTTATAGCCTCATCTACAGTAACTCCAACATAATAATATTCTTTTTCCATTCTTAACTCCTCTTCGCTTTCATAAGTTTTGATCTTTTTAAAACATGATCGATGCTGCTACCGAACTCTAAGAATGGCATATCTTTAGCACCAGGTCTTGCTATCACTATAATATCATAGTTTTTAACAAGTTCTTTTCTTGTTTTAAAAGTTTCTCGTATGTATCTTTTTATTTTATTACGTTCAAAGGCTTTTCCTAATTTTTTACTAACAGAAATACCTAAACGCATATGGTCTAAATTATTTTTTTGATAATAAATAACAAACTGTCTATTCGCAAAAGATTGTTTTTTTCTAATAATATTATCAAAATCTTGACTTCTTTTTACTCTATATTCTTTTTTCATTTTAAAACCTTTCTTAACACTAATAATTTTAACAGTTTATTTAACTTTTTACAACTATCTTTCTTATTTTTTAGGACCAGTTAATAAAAAAAGAGTACCACTTTCGTGATACCCTCTGTGCAAACATTAAGCTGAAAGAACTTTTCTTCCTTTAGCTCTACGTCTTGCTAATACATTTCTTCCGTTTTTAGTGCTCATTCTAGCTCTAAATCCGTGTACTTTTGAATGTTTTCTTTTATTTGGTTGATACGTACGTTTCATTTTGTCCTCCTCGAGTTTTCTTTTCTTTACTTAGATAGATGTAATAACTGAATTAGTTTAACATATCTAAAATAATTTATCAAGTAAAAACCTAATTTTTTCTAAAAAAAATCTAGGCAGGTGAAAATATACTACAAAATATAACTAAATATTATCACTAATTATGATTAAAATTCTTATTTCTTTCATTAATATATAAAAATAATAGTCCATGTACTAATAGATAATATTGTTAATAATCTGTTAATTTTTGTTTTTCAGTATAAGAAAATATTTAAGTATCTCTTTAAAAGACTTTTCCACAGTTTATTATAAGTTATCCACATATCTTTGTTAATAACTTTATTAACATCTAGAAAACATTTTCTTTTTTCTTAAGTTTTTAACAGATTTATAAAGTTATTCACAATTTCACATTTAAAAGTTATTCACAGGTGTTAATTGTGTGTGAAAAACTCTTTAAGTATGTTTATATCAGTCTTAAAGGTTGTTAATAACCTTTTGAATCATCTTTATTATTTATTTTATTTCTTTTCTTTTTAACATATTCACAACTTTTTCTTAATCTTTTTTTAACATAGTTAATAACTTCTGTTAACAACTTGTGGATAACTAATGTTTTATTTTATTAACAATCTATGCTATAATTAATTATATATTTTTTTAAGGAGGTATTTCATTGAGTAATTCTAATTTCTTATGGGAAATTATTCTTCGTGAACTAAAAAGTACCGTTGATCCTCATGTATTTGATACTTGGTTTTCTGGTGCTTCTATAGATAACGTCGATTTTATGAAAAAATCAATAGTTATTACTAGTAAAGAAGCTCTTATTTCTCAATTTATTCAAGGTGCTTATGATCAAAAATTAAAAGAAATACTAAAGAAAAATACTGGATTTGATTTTAATATAGACTATACTTCCCTTGATACTGATATTCCTCTAATTACACCTCAGGTGTTTGATGAAAAGCCAGCAGCTGAAAATCTAATTAGACAGAACTTTCTTCAAGGTGATAAACCTTCTGGAGCTCAACATTTTTATCAAAAACAAACTTTTCCTCTAGAAGATTATAAACATCCTGTCCCTAATAAAAATATTACAGCGAGTAAAAAGAATCCTACGCTTAATAAAAACTACACTTTTGAAAATTTCGTAGTAGGAGAAGGTAATGCTTTTACACATAATATAGCATGGAACGTTGCAGTTTCTCCTGGTGGTATCTATAATCCTCTATTTATCTACGGAGGTGTTGGACTAGGAAAAACGCACTTACTTCATGCTATTGGTAATGAAATGGAAGCTAATTTTCCTGATTTTAAAATTGAATGTATTTCATCTGAGAAGTTTTTAAATGAATTTCTTGCTTCTATTAAACCGATGAAAGATAAAAACAACTATACTAATGCGGATGAAGACTTTAGAAGAAAATACCGCGACGTTGATGCTCTTTTAATCGATGATATTCAATTCTTATCAGGTAAAACTGAAACACAAAATGCATTCTTCCATACATTTAACGAGCTACAAATGAATCAGAAACAAATCGTTCTTATAAGTGATCGCTCTCCATCTCAACTTAATGATTTGGAAGATAGATTAGTTACTAGATTCAGTCAGGGGATTACTGCGGACATTACACCACCTGACTTCGAAACACGTATGGCAATTATTAAATTCAAATGTGAACAGTTCGATATTAAACTAGATGAAGAGACACTTACTTATATTTCTAGTAATGTATCATCTAATATAAGAGAGCTTGAAGGTGTTCTTAAACGTATTAAGTTCACAGCAACTTCTAAACATGAACAACCTTCACTTAGTATTGCCGAGGAAATACTAAAAAGCGCGAAAACTTCACCTAGAAAAAATATCTCACCTGACAACATTATTAATGTTTGTGCAGACTTCTATAAAATCAAGGTTGATGATATTCTTTCATCTTCTCGTAAAAAAGAAGTCGTACAGGTTAGAAATATAGCTATCTACTTATGTAGGGAACTTACTACATTATCATTCCCTTCTATAGGTGATTGTTTTAATAAAGATCATACTTCTATTCTTTATTCATTCAATAAAATAGCAAAACTAAGCAAAGATGAAAATCCTGAGATTTTTGAAGATATAGAAGTAATAAAAGAACGTTTAGGAAAAATATAAGAGGCTGTTAAAATCTACTAAAGATATTAATATGTTTTTTCACAAGTTATTAACAAGGAAAAATTCATTATTTTTGCGTATTCTTTAGTTTTCCACAGTATTTACAGGCCTTATTATTATTATTTTATTAAATATATATTATATATAAGGAGAAAACATGAAATTTACTATAACTAAATCAAATTTTCTTGATGGTTTAAATCACGTATCAAGAGTAATTGCACCTAATTCTCTTTTTGAAATTCTAAAAGGAATTAAAATAGAATTAGAAAAAGATAAACTTATATTAAAAGCAAGTGATTCTTTAGTATCTGTAGAATATTCTGTAGATAGTTTCGAAGATGATAAAGAAGTTATTACTATAGAAGAAGAAGGACAAGTAGTATTACCTTCTCGAAATTTTATAGAAATAATTAGAAAAGCCCCAACAGATTTAATAGAGATTGAAACAGTTGGTAACAATATTTTAGTTAAATCAGGTAAAAGTGAATTTAACGTAAAAGGATATGATGCAAATGATTATCCAGAATTCCCAGTTATCTCTAAAGAAAACAGTCTTAAATTAGAAGCTAATGTTTTTAATGATATTATTAAAGAAACAGTATTTTGTACTGCACCAAATGATCAAAGACCTATTCTTGAGGGAGTTAACTTCTCATTAAGTAACAAAATCTTAACAGCGACAGCAACTGACTCATATCGTCTAAGTAGAAGACAAGTTACACTAAATGATGAAGATAGCAACAAAGAGTTTAACTTAATTATTCCTAGAAAAGCTCTAACTTATTTCCAAAGAATGATAGAAAATGGAAAAGATCAAGTAGAAATCTTCTATGAAAACAATAGAATAGTTCTTTACTACCAAAATGTAGTTTATACAGTATTATTAATTAGCGGAAACTATCCAAATACTAATAAACTTATTCCTACTGTTTTTGAATGTACATTCGTAGCGAACAGTAGAGAATTCTTTAGTGCAGTTGATAGGGTTGCATTAATGAGTAGAGAAGATAAAGACGATATTATTAAATTAGTAGTAACTGATAATCTATTAGAAGTTTCTTCTCAATCTAAAGAGTTAGGTAGTGCAGTAGAGGAATTAAAAGTTTCTTCTACATTAGAAGATGAAAAATTCGAAATTTCTGTATCTGGGAAATATCTAAAAGACGCGGTTGCTGCGGTTGCTGCGGAAGAAATTATCGTTAAGTTCTCAGGTGAGCTAACAGCGTTTATTATTCAACCAAGTGATTATCACAGAGAAATTATTGAATTAATTTTACCAGTTAGAACTTACTAATAATAAATAGGGGAAGCGGATTGAAATAAAAAGATCCGTAAATCAATTATTTAATTAAAAAACGTAATGGTTTATAGATATACTATATAAAATAGTAATATTATTTAGAATATCTATTAACTATACGGGGGTGACTTTGTAAATATGATTTATATAAAATCAGTATTTTTAAGTTACTCCCTTTTCAAGGTTAAATTAGGAGGAACAATGACAAAGAAAAAAACTAGCATATTAATTTTATTAGGTGTTGTCTTTTTAGGACTTATTCTTAGAACACCTATTACAGCAGTAGGTGCAATCGTAGGACCATTAAAATCTATACTAGATATCAACAATACAGTTGCTGGATTTATCACAACAATACCATTAATTGCATTTGCGATATTCAGTCCGATGGTAGCAAAATTATCAAATAAAGTAGGTTTAGAAAAAACTATATTATTAGCTGCGGTAATTATTTCTGTAGGTTTAGGGCTTAGATTCTATATTAATACTTATGTATTCTTCCTTACGACATTTATCATAGGAGTAGGAATAACAGTAGGTAATGTATTATTACCAGGATTAGTTAAGAAATATTACCCAGAAAAACTAGGGGTTATGACTGGTTTCTATGCAGTTGTTATGAATGTAGGGGCTGCGGTTGCTGCGGGGATTAGTTATCCATTGTTAAATACCAATATAGGTGGAGAGAAATTCTCAACAGGACTTGCGGTTAATATTTGGATTATTATTGCAATTATCAATATATTTATCTACGCAGCTATGTCGAAAAATAATGTAGTAAGTGATGTTAAAGATACTCATGAAAAAGTTCATGGATACTTTAAACATTCTAAAATGTGGACGATTATGTTAAGTATGGGATTACAATCTGCATTATTCTATTGTAGTGTTTCATGGTTTGCTGAAATTATGATTAGTAAAGATTTCTCACCTGAAACAGCAGGACTATTATTATCAATTAGTCAATTCGCTCAATTTCCATCTACTTTTATAGTACCGATTTTAGCTGATAAATTACATAATAAATTAATTATTCCTACAGTAATTACTATTGGATATATCGTGTCACTTGTTGGAATGCTTTCGACAAGTGGGAACTTCGTATTAATGCTAACATTTATAATTATCTTTGCGTTAGCTGGGGGAGGATCATTTTCATATGTTATGTATTTATTCTCAGCTAAATCAAGAAATGAAAGTGAAGCGGCTGATATCTCAGGTTTAGCACAATCAGGGGGATACTTATTAGCGGCAATATTCCCACCATTATTAGGATATATCAGAGATATCTCTGATTGGAATAAAGCACTATATGTATTAATAGCGACATCAGTAGTATTACTGGTGACACTAATTCACTGTAGTTCTAAAGGAAATATAATAGAAAAATAATAAATAAGAGTAACTAACTATCTATTTCTGTGAAAATAGTAAAGGTTAGTTACTCCTTTTTTATAGTATAAAGTTTTCGTAAAAAAGTTTATAGAAACAAAAATAAGTATATGAATAATACAGTAAAAAGAAGTAATTGAGAGACTATATAATATATTAATCTATTGTAAATACAGTTTCTAGAAAAATAATAGTACAAGAATAAGAATTTTAATAAAAAATTAAGGTATTTTGAATAAAATTGAAATATTATCTTATAATATAAGTATAAGCAAAAATTAAGAATAAAGAAAGAAAACGTTTTAACTAATATTGAAATAATACATAATAAATTGTAAAAAATATATGAAAATTTGTTTAGATTACTAACAAGATAGTATAATTAAAAGGGATAAAAACACTTTCTTTTTTTACAATAATGTGATATAATTCTAGATGAAATGAGATATTTATACTTTAATTTAAATATTATAGTATTTTGTCTCATAAATATAAAATAGTAAAAATAATTACTTTAAAATATCTAAAATTATATATAATATATGGAGGTTTTCTTATGAAAGCGAAAAATAGAAAAGTTGTTTTAATAGGAGCAGGAATGGTAGGGATGAGCTTTGCTTATCAATTATATTCAAGCGGACTTTGTGAAGAACTAGGATTAATCGACTTCTTCGCTGAAAAAGCTGAAGGTGAAGCAATGGACCTTAACCACGGTGGAGCTTTAGTACCACCTATTAAAGTAACTTCAGGTGGATACGAACAATGTGCTGATGCAGACGTAATCGTAATCGCTGGAGGTCTTCCACAAAAACCAGGTGAAACTCGTCTTGACCTAGTTGACAAAAACATGAAAGTTGTTAAAGATATGTCTGAGCAAATCGTAGCTTCAGGATTCGATGGAGTTATCGTTATCGCATCTAACCCAGTAGACGTATTAACTAACGCTTTACAAAAATTCACTGGATTCCCAAGAAACAAAATCGTTGGATCAGGAACTACTCTTGACTCTTCAAGATTCCGTTACATCTTAGGAGAAAGATTAAACCTAGCACCAAGCAGTGTTCGTGGATATATCATTGGGGAACATGGAGACACTCAACTTGCTGCATGGAGTAACGTAAATGTTTACGGAAAACAATTCGACAGATTCTTAGAAACTTCTAAATTCACTAAAGAAGACTTCGCTGATGTAGAAGAAAAAGTTATGCGTGCTGCTTACGAAGTAATTAACCGTAAACGCGCTACTTACTACGCAATCGGTCTTGCTTTATTCACAATTGTTAAAGCTATCTTACGTGACGAAAACGTTGAGCTTGCAGTAAGTGGATACTGTGATGGACACTACGGAATCGACGGATTATATATCGGAACTCCAGCTATCGTTGGACGCGAAGGTGTTCGTGAAGTTGTTGAATTAGAATTAAACGAAGAAGAAAAAGCTAAAATGTTACACTCTGCTAAAGTATTAAAAGAAACTTTAGACAATGCATACGCAGCTTTAGAAGCTTAATTCAATTAAAAAATTATAGAAGAATTAGATTCAAATCTTTAATTTAAAGAAGAATTTAATTCTTCTTTTTTTTGTAGAACTTAAGTAAAGGGAATACGATATTTATAGATAAGTAAACGTTTTTTGAAAATAAAAAAATATGAATAATTTTGTTTTCAAGTACTAGACTTATATTAAAAAATTTGTTACAATATAAAAGGATGAAAAGGTTTTAAAAGTTATCAAAGCAAAAAAAGCAATAAAAAAGTAGAGGAGATAGACTATGACAATAACGATATATGACGTAGCAAAAGAAGCAAAAGTATCGATGGCAACAGTATCTAGGGTTGTTAATAATAATCCTAATGTAAAAGAAGATACAAGACTACGTGTCCAAGAGGTTATTAAGAAATTAAGATATACACCTAACGCTGTTGCCAGAGGACTTGCTAGTAAGAAAACAACAACAATCGGTATAGTATTACCAGATATAGCAGACTTATCTTCTGCAGAAATAGTAAGTGGTATTGAATCAGTAGCTAATATGTACAAATACAATATCATTTTAGCAAATTCATGTGACGATCAAGAAATCGAAAAAAATATTTTTGCTTCATTCGTAAGTAAACAAGTGGACGGAATCATCTATCTAGGGCATTCATTATCAGATAGTTCAAAAAATTATTTACAAGATATTCAAATACCAGTAGTATTAGCTGGGAATTTAGGAACAGATTCTGAGTTTTATTCAGTAAACATTGATTATGAAAAAGCAGCATATGATGTTACTAAAGAATTTTTATCAAAAGGTACTAAAAATATTTCATTAGTAATAGATAAATATGAAAGTCAAAAGACTCAAAGATTAATCAAAGGATACAAAGATGCCTTAGCATCAGAAAAAGTTGAATTTAAACCTCAAAATATAATTGATGGATACAGAACATATAAAGAAAGTAATAAACTATACAAAGCTGTAAGTAATATTGAAGCAGAAGTTGTAATTACAATGTTTGATGAAGTAGCGTTAGCAACTATGCAACAAGCACTAGATCTTGGAATGAGTATCCCAGGAGATTTACAAATCCTTTCATTAGAAAATACAAAACTAATAAATATGACAAGACCAAAAATTTCATCTATATTCCAACCAATTTTTGATATAGGTGCAGTTTCTATGCGTGTCTTAACTAAGATTATCGATATAGAAAAAGCAAAACGTAAAGGTGAAGAAATTGATGAAGAAGAGTTAGCAGAACTGAAAGCTCAAGAAAAAGAGATGAATTTACCTTATAGAATAGTTCACAGACAAACGACAAAATAAAAATAAAAAAACTATATTTTATAGAAGAAAAAGTTTAGAAATAGAAAAAATGAAATTTTCTAAACTTTTTTTTCATTTTCTTATTGACATAAAGTATAAGTGATGATAGAATAATAAAAGTCTTCTGATAGAGAAGACGAACAATTAAATATTAATCAAAAACTAATGTTAAGTTTTTTTGAAAAAACTCTTGACAAAAGAAATTGATAATGTTAAAATAATAAAGTCTTAAAGACGAAGTGAAACTTCGAAATAACTTTTTAAAAAAATAAAAAAAAGTTATTGACAAAGATTTAAAAAAATGATAAAATAATTTAAGTGTTGAAGAAACACGAAAGATTAAAAATTTAATAATGCGGGTGTAGTTTAGTGGTAAAACCTCAGTCTTCCAAACTGATGTTGTGAGTTCGATTCTCATCACCCGCTCCATTATTTTGAACATTGAAAACTAAACGAATTAAGTCGACGTTAATTCCAAAAAAGGACAGTTTTAAAAAGAAACTATAAAACTTTTAATGAGCTAATCAAGCTAACAAATTTATTTGGAGAGTTTGATCCTGGCTCAGGACGAACGCTGGCGGCGTGCCTAATACATGCAAGTCGAGCGAAGTTTTTCTGGTGCTTGCACCGGAAAAACTTAGCGGCGAACGGGTGAGTAACACGTAAAGAACCTGCCTCATAGACTGGGACAACTATTGGAAACGATAGCTAATACCGGATAACAGCATTAACTGCATGGTTGATGTTTAAAAGTTGGTTTTGCTAACACTATGAGATGGCTTTGCGGTGCATTAGCTAGTTGGTGGGGTAAAGGCCTACCAAGGCGACGATGCATAGCCGACCTGAGAGGGTGATCGGCCACACTGGGACTGAGACACGGCCCAGACTCCTACGGGAGGCAGCAGTAGGGAATCTTCCGCAATGGGCGAAAGCCTGACGGAGCAACGCCGCGTGAGTGAAGAAGGATTTCGGTTCGTAAAGCTCTGTTGTTAGGGAAGAATGATTGTGTAGTAACTATACACAGTAGAGACGGTACCTAACCAGAAAGCCACGGCTAACTACGTGCCAGCAGCCGCGGTAATACGTAGGTGGCAAGCGTTGTCCGGAATTATTGGGCGTAAAGCGCGCGCAGGTGGTTTAATAAGTCTGATGTGAAAGCCCACGGCTCAACCGTGGAGGGTCATTGGAAACTGTTAAACTTGAGTGCAGGAGAGAAAAGTGGAATTCCTAGTGTAGCGGTGAAATGCGTAGAGATTAGGAGGAACACCAGTGGCGAAGGCGGCTTTTTGGCCTGTAACTGACACTGAGGCGCGAAAGCGTGGGGAGCAAACAGGATTAGATACCCTGGTAGTCCACGCCGTAAACGATGAGTGCTAAGTGTTGGTCTCATAAGAGATCAGTGCTGCAGCTAACGCATTAAGCACTCCGCCTGGGGAGTACGACCGCAAGGTTGAAACTCAAAGGAATTGACGGGGACCCGCACAAGCGGTGGAGCATGTGGTTTAATTCGAAGCAACGCGAAGAACCTTACCAAGTCTTGACATACTGTGAGGACACAAGAGATTGTGTTGTTCTGACCTTTGGTTAGACACAGATACAGGTGGTGCATGGTTGTCGTCAGCTCGTGTCGTGAGATGTTGGGTTAAGTCCCGCAACGAGCGCAACCCTTATATCTAGTTGCCAGCAGTAAGATGGGGACTCTAGATAGACTGCCAGTGATAAACTGGAGGAAGGTGGGGATGACGTCAAATCATCATGCCCCTTATGACTTGGGCTACACACGTGCTACAATGGATAGGAACAAAGAGAAGCGAGCTCGCGAGAGTAAGCAAACCTCACAAAACTATTCTCAGTTCGGATTGTAGTCTGCAACTCGACTACATGAAGCTGGAATCGCTAGTAATCGCGAATCAGAATGTCGCGGTGAATACGTTCCCGGGTCTTGTACACACCGCCCGTCACACCACGAGAGTTTGTAACACCCGAAGACGGTGGCCTAACCTTTTAGGAGGGAGCCGGTCACGGTGGGACAGATGATTGGGGTGAAGTCGTAACAAGGTAGCCGTATCGGAAGGTGCGGCTGGATCACCTCCTTTCTAAGGATAAGGAATACGTTGATAATTCGTTTAGTTTTGAGTGTTCAAAACATTCAAATAAGAATAAAATTTAATAGGGGCCTATAGCTCAGCTGGTTAGAGCGCACGCCTGATAAGCGTGAGGTCGATGGTTCAAGTCCATTTAGGCCCACCATTTATTCTTAATTAAATACAATTTCATATGGGGCCTTAGCTCAGCTGGGAGAGCGCCTGCTTTGCACGCAGGAGGTCAGCGGTTCGATCCCGCTAGGCTCCACCATTTTTGAACAATGAAAACTGAATATATATATTAGATCAAAAATAATTTTCTATAAAGTAAAAGAAACAGATTTACAAAACCGAGAAAAAAGTAAGTAAGTTGTAAAAACTTATTCACAAAGAGTTCAAGGAAAAGAACGAAGCGTAAAAGCTACACACGATTAAGTAGTAAAGGGCGCACGGAGGATGCCTTGGCACTAGGAGCCGATGAAGGACGTGACAAACGACGAAATGCTACGGGGAGCTGTAAGTAAGCAAAGAGCCGTAGATATCCGAATGGGGGAACCCACCGCTTTTAAAAGGGCGGTACGCGAAAGCGAGGTAACGCAGGGAACTGAAACATCTAAGTACCTGTAGGAAGAGAAAGAAAAATCGATTTCCTGAGTAGCGGCGAGCGAAAAGGAAAGAGCCCAAACCAATGTGCTTGCATATTGGGGTTGTAGGACTCTCAACAAAGTGTATGACAAAGTATAGTAGAACTAGCTGGAAAGTTAGACCGTAGAAGGTAAAAAGTCCTGTATACGAAATGCTAAGTTGGCGCGAGAGAGCACCTGAGTACGGCGGAACACGAGGAATTCCGTCGGAATCTACCAGGACCATCTGGTAAGGCTAAATACTACCTAGTGACCGATAGTGAACCAGTACCGTGAGGGAAAGGTGAAAAGAACCCCGGGAGGGGAGTGAAAGAGAACCTGAAACCGTGTGCTTACAAGTAGTCAGAGCCCCTTGAGGGTGATGGCGTGCCTTTTGTAGAATGAACCGGCGAGTTACTTTATCATGCGAGGTTAAGTGGAAGACATGGAGCCGCAGCGAAAGCGAGTCTTAATAGGGCGAAATAGTATGATGGAGTAGACCCGAAACCAAGTGATCTACCCATGGCCAGGTTGAAGTTTAGGTAACACTGAATGGAGGACCGAACCAGGACACGTTGAAAAGTGTTTGGATGAGCTGTGGGTAGCGGAGAAATTCCAATCGAACTTGGAAATAGCTGGTTCTCTCCGAAATAGCTTTAGGGCTAGCCTCGTTGTGAGTTTACTGGAGGTAGAGCACTGTTTGGACTAGGGGCCCATCCCGGGTTACCGAATTCAGACAAACTCCGAATGCCAGATAAATATCAACGGGAGTCAGACTGCGGGTGATAAGGTTCGTAGTCGAAAGGGAAACAGCCCAGACCGCCAGCTAAGGTCCCAAATTGTATGTTAAGTGGAAAAGGATGTGATGATGCACAGACAACCAGGATGTTGGCTTAGAAGCAGCCACCATTTAAAGAGTGCGTAATAGCTCACTGGTCGAGTGACATCGCGCCGAAAATGTACCGGGGCTAAACATACAACCGAAGCTGCGGATATAACTAATGTTATATGGTAGGAGAGCGTTCTAACATCGTAGAAGCCGAGCTGTAAGGCGAGGTGGAGAGGTTAGAAGTGAGAATGCCGGTGTGAGTAGCGAAAGATAGGTGAGAATCCTATCCACCGAATGACTAAGGTTTCCAGAGGAAGGCTCGTCCGCTCTGGGTAAGTCGGGACCTAAGGTGAAGCCGAATGGTGAAGCCGATGGACAACAGGTAGAAATTCCTGTACCACCAAATATCGTTTGAGAGAAGTGGGGACAGAGGAGGCTAATTGATCGTCCTGATGGAATAGGACGTCTAAGCACAAAGGTTGAGTAGTAGGCAAATCCGCTGCTGTAAGACTGAAGTGTGATGGGGAGCGAAATATAGTAGCGAAGTCAATGAAGCCAAACTCTCAAGAAAAGCCGCTATCGAGATAAGAGGTGCCCGTACCGCAAACCGACACAGGTAGTTGGGAAGAGAATTCTAAGGTGAGCGAGAGAACCATCGTTAAGGAACTCGGCAAAATGACCCCGTAACTTCGGGAGAAGGGGTGCCTACGAGAGTAGGCCGCAGTGAATAGGCCCAAGCGACTGTTTAACAAAAACACAGGTCTCTGCAAAACCGTAAGGTGAAGTATAGGGGCTGACGCCTGCCCGGTGCTGGAAGGTTAAGAGGAGTGCTTAGCGTAAGCGAAGGTATGAATTGAAGCCCCAGTAAACGGCGGCCGTAACTATAACGGTCCTAAGGTAGCGAAATTCCTTGTCGGGTAAGTTCCGACCCGCACGAAAGGCGTAACGATTTGGGCACTGTCTCAACGATGGACTCGGTGAAATCATAGTACCTGTGAAGATGCAGGTTACCCGCGACAGGACGGAAAGACCCCATGGAGCTTTACTGTAGCTTGATATTGAATTTTGATGCAGTATGTACAGGATAGGTAGGAGCCAGAGAATCATGCACGCCAGTGTATGAGGAGGCGTTGTTGGGATACTACCCTTGCTGTATTGAAATTCTAACCCTCGGCGTAGAAGACCGGGAGACAGTGTCAGGTGGCAGTTTGACTGGGGCGGTCGCCTCCCAAAGAGTAACGGAGGCGTTCAAAGGTTCCCTCAGAATGGTTGGAAATCATTTGCAGAGTGTAAAGGCACAAGGGAGCTTGACTGTGAGACCTACAAGTCGAGCAGGTGCGAAAGCAGGACTTAGTGATCCGGTGGTTCCGCATGGAAGGGCCATCGCTCAACGGATAAAAGCTACCCTGGGGATAACAGGCTTATCTCCCCCAAGAGTCCACATCGACGGGGAGGTTTGGCACCTCGATGTCGGCTCATCGCATCCTGGGGCTGTAGTCGGTCCCAAGGGTTGGGCTGTTCGCCCATTAAAGCGGTACGCGAGCTGGGTTCAGAACGTCGTGAGACAGTTCGGTCCCTATCCGTCGTGGGCGTAGGAAATTTGAGAGGAGCTGTCCTTAGTACGAGAGGACCGGGATGGACGTATCAATGGTGTACCAGTTGTCACGCCAGTGGCATAGCTGGGTAGCTAAATACGGAAGGGATAAGAGCTGAAAGCATCTAAGCATGAAGCCCCCCTCGAGATGAGATTTCCCACGGATATTAAGACCCCTTGAAGACGACAAGGAGAATAGGTTAGGAGTGTAAGCACGGTAACGTGTTCAGCTGACTAATACTAATAGGTCGAGGACTTAATCAAGTGAAAGTTCTTTAGAAAAGTAACTGTTGACAAAAAGAAAAAAGATGATATAATATGTATATGAAGTTTTCGTCTGGTGGCGATAGCGAAGAGGACACA
>NZ_ACDZ02000009.1 GCF_000173915.1 Gemella haemolysans ATCC 10379
AATTCCACTTTTCTCTCCTGCACTCAAGTTTAACAGTTTCCAATGACCCTCCACGGTTGAGCCGTGGGCTTTCACATCAGACTTATTAAACCACCTGCGCGCGCTTTACGCCCAATAATTCCGGACAACGCTTGCCACCTACGTATTACCGCGGCTGCTGGCACGTAGTTAGCCGTGGCTTTCTGGTTAGGTACCGTCTCTACTGTGTATAGTTACTACACAATCATTCTTCCCTAACAACAGAGCTTTACGAACCGAAATCCTTCTTCACTCACGCGGCGTTGCTCCGTCAGGCTTTCGCCCATTGCGGAAGATTCCCTACTGCTGCCTCCCGTAGGAGTCTGGGCCGTGTCTCAGTCCCAGTGTGGCCGATCACCCTCTCAGGTCGGCTATGCATCGTCGCCTTGGTAGGCCTTTACCCCACCAACTAGCTAATGCACCGCAAAGCCATCTCATAGTGTTAGCAAAACCAACTTTTAAACATCAACCATGCAGTTAATGCTGTTATCCGGTATTAGCTATCGTTTCCAATAGTTGTCCCAGTCTATGAGGCAGGTTCTTTACGTGTTACTCACCCGTTCGCCGCTAAGTTTTTCCGGTGCAAGCACCAGAAAAACTTCGCTCGACTTGCATGTATTAGGCACGCCGCCAGCGTTCGTCCTGAGCCAGGATCAAACTCTCCAAATAAATTTGTTAGCTTGATTAGCTCATTAAAAAGTTTTATAGTTTCTTTTTAAAACTGTCCTTTTTTGGAATTAACGTTGACTTAATTCGTTTAGTTTTCAATGTTCAAATCATTGCGATTAACAACTTTTATATTTTAACATTTTTAAATTTCTTTGTCAAGCTTTTTTAAAAACTTTTTTAAAAATGTTTTTTTATCTTCTTCAGAAGACTTTTATTATTCTATCATTTCTTCGAATCTTTGTCAAGAAGTTTTTTTATATTTTTTAAAAACTCTTGAATCGTTTACTTCGTTGAAATAATTGAATTTGTCTTTCTTCAAGACTTTTATAAGTTTATCATTTCTTTCATATTTTGTCAAGAACTTTTTTATAATTTCTTAACATTTAATATTTTGAAGTGTTTAATCGTTCGTCTTCTTCTCGAGAAGACTTTTACTATTCTATCATCTGTTTTATAACTTGTCAATAGTTTTTTTATATTTTTGCAAAACTATTTTAATAGTTTATTTCGATGAAGTTGTCTTTATAAGACAGTAATTATTTTAGCATTTCTATTATCTTTTGTCAAGGTTTTTCTTAACATTACTTCTTTAGAAATTCTCAATTGTTCGTCTTCTCTATCAGAAGACTTTTATTATTCTATCATCACTTTCATATTATGTCAACAAAATTTTTAATTTATTTTCATTTTATTTTTCCAAACCATCTAATACGCTAATTATACCTTTATATAATAAGAAAGAGAGAATAGTTTCCTATCCTCTCCTTCTATTATTTCTACTATATATCGTAAAAATCAAACACAGTAACTGGTAAGTTTCTCTTATGTTCTGATTTTAAATAATGTCCTTCTATTATTTCTTTTACATTATTAAGAACTTCTTTTCCTTCTAAGTAATCATCTATGTCATTATATGTTACTCCAAGTGCAACTTCATCTTCTAAAGCAGGACGATCTTCTTCTAAATCTGCGGTTGGTTGTTTCAAATATAAGTGTTCTGGACAATCTAACATTTTTAATAATGCTTTCCCTTGTCTTTTATTTAATCTATATAGAGGAACGATATCTGCTCCACCGTCTCCATGTTTTGTAAAGAATCCAGTGATAGCTTCTGCTGCATGGTCAGTACCAACTACTATACCTTTATTCATAGTAGCAATAGAATACTGAGCTTTCATTCTTTCTCGTGCTTTCTCATTACCTTTCGCAAAATCAGTAATTTCCACACCTGCTACTTTTAAAGAATTTACACTAGCGTCTACTGCGTCTTTTATATTAACAGTAAATACTTTGTCCGGATTAATAAATTTTAATGCGTCGTTACAGTCATCTTCATCAAATTGTTGTCCATACGGTAATCTAACGGCGATAAAGTTATACTCTTCACCTGTCTCTTCCCTCAATTCAGTAATTGCCATTTGACATAGTTTACCGCAAAGCGTAGAATCTTGCCCACCTGATATACCTAATACTAAACTTTTTATAAAGTTATTTTTCTTTATATAATCTTTTAGAAAATTGATTGTTAATCTTATTTCCTCTTCTACATTAATTTCAGGTTTACATCTTAATCTTTTTATTACTTCCTGTTGTAATGTCATATTATCACCTAATTATTTTGATTTTTTTGTTACTCTTTCCAATATTTCTTTTCTATTTTCCCAACATTTAGTACTTAAGTCTACTGGATAGAATTCTGGATTTAGCAAACGAAGATACTCACTCCATAATAATTCTTTATTTTGTTGGAAGTACTTAGCACTTTCTTGTACTGTTGGAACTTCATATACTTGCTTACCATTAACAAAAATATCTTCATGGATATCTATTGCTTTAAAGTTCTCCACTTCCTTAGCTAAATATGTATGAGTTGGATGGAAAAGTTTTATACTCTGTTCTGCATTCACATCTTCATTCTCCAATGCAATGTAATCCCCTGCTGCCATACCTGTGTCTGTATTTATTATTCTATAAACTTTTTTCACACCAGGAACAGTTAATTTTGCAGGATTTTCTGAGACTTTTAGCCTGTCAATCATCTCACCTTTATCATTTTCTAAACATGCAAGTTTATAAACTGCACCTAATGCTGGATTATCAAAAGCAGTTATAAGCTTTGTACCTACACCCCACGCATCAATACATGCACCCTCTTGTTTTAAGTGAGTAATCGTATCTTCATCTAGATCATTTGAAGCTACTATTTTCGCATTAGGATAACCCGCTTCATCTAACATTTTTCTTGCTTCTTTTGATAAATATGCTATATCTCCTGAATCCAATCTAATACCATGGAAATTAATCTCATCTTTTAATTCATTCGCTACTTTAATAGCAGTAGGAATTCCAGAGCGCAATGTATCATAAGTATCAACTAAGAAATAACAATCTTTATGCGCAGCTGCATATTTCTTAAATGCAACTTCTTCATCTTCATAAGCCTGAACAAATGAGTGAGCATGTGTTCCGCTACATGGAATATTAAACAATTTTGCAGCTTTTACGTTACTAGTCGCATCAAACCCACCGATAATAGAAGCTCGCGTCCCCCATACTGCCGCATCAAATTCATGAGCACGACGAGTACCAAATTCCATACAAACTTCACCTGGACATAAGTGCTTAATTCTAGCAGCCTTTGTAGCTATCAGTATTTGATAGTTAACAATATTCAAAATAGCCGTTTCCATTATTTGCGCTTGAATAAGTGGAGCTTCAATTCTCAAGAGTGGCTCATTAGCAAAAATAATTTCTCCCTCTTTTACAGAACGAATATTACCTGTAAATTTCATAGCACTTAGATATTCTAAAAAGTCTTCTTCATATCCTAATTCTCTTAAAAATTCTATATCAGAGTTTGAAAATTCAAATGAATTTACATAATCTATAATTTTGGCTAGTCCAGCAAATACTGCATATCCTCCACCAAAAGGAATTTTTCTAAAATACACATCAAAATATGATTTTCTCTCATGTATTCCGTCTTTAAAATATGCATATCCCATATTAATTTGATAAAGGTCGGTATGCAAAGCATCACCTATATATTTATTCATAATCTCCTCCGATTTATGTATATAATTAAATTTGTTACCTATTATATTATCATTTTAATACCTTTTTAACAAATATTTAAACTTAAGTATAGTAAATTTAATACTAAAATCTCGTTTCGCTATACAGTATCTTTTCTTTTATATTAATCATTTCTTATATTAATAGTCAGAAGTATTTTTTTATAAAGGAAGTGACTCGACAAAATCTCGATTTCGGAGAAAAAAGATTTTGTCGAGTCACACCCGCACAGTTTATTAGATATCTAAAAAGCTTTTATAAAGCGAATCTAGATATCAATAAACCACTGCGTCTATGAGTCCTCATATACACTTTGTTAAAATTTAGGACTTTTGAGTCAGCCTCATCATTATAGAAGTTTTAAAAAAAGAAGCAACAGAATGTTATCCCCTGTTACTTCTCTGATTATTAGTGTTTGAATTTGCGTTGTTAGTTGCTCTTTGAGGTTGATTAACCTCTTGTTTATCATCATCTTCATTTTCTGATGAACTATCTTCTGTTTTTTTATCGCTAGTTTTATTAGTGTTTTGCTTATCTGTAGCTTTCTCTGATCCTTTTTTAGAAGACGATTTTTTATCATCTTTTTTCGCTAGCTCAGGTATTTTACTGTCATCAATTCTACCATTATTATCTTCAGATTTCTCCAAATTCCCATCCATTATAGACTTAATCGTCGCCTGTAAGAAATTCTCTTGTAATGGAATATTAAAAATCAACTCACCTTGATAACTTAACCCATACTCTTGTCTTACCAAGTCTGTTATAAAGTATGGATCTTTTAGCTTATCTATGACCAGTTCATTTACTTTATTCTCTTTGTCAAGATTTTCAATCATCTGATTTTGTTCAGCTAATTGAGCATTGATTTGTTTCTTATCTCGAATATATAAAAATGTTTGCAGTAGAGTTACAGCTAAAGCAAAAGTCATTATAGCTAATATAATAAACTTACGACGTTTTCTGTACTTAGCCTTTGCTTTTAAGACATCTTTTTTAAATTGGCTATTCTGCTCTCTCATCTTTTACTTCTCTTAGTTTCTCCGATAAGATTTTGAACATTTTAGTTGCATCTTCTTTCTTTGTGCTATCTTTTAATTCTAGCACCTCATAAACAACTTCTTTTTTTGCAAAGTAAATAGTGATTTCATCCCCTATTTTCAAAGTACTCGAAGGCTTAGCTTTCTTACCATTAATCGCAATATGACCTTCTGACGATATTTCATTAGCAACTGTTCTTCTCTTTATAATTCTTGATACTTTTAAAAATTTATCCAAACGCATTTAATCACCCCTAAATATTAGTACAATCTATTATCACATATTTAGCCTCTTTTCGCAAATAAAATCTACGGTAATATATGAAATTTTGAAAACTTCTACCAAACAAAACAAAAGATATACAATCGAAATTTTTTTCAACCGTATATCTTATATATTATTAAGCCCAGTTTCCGTCTTTGAAAATCGCTACTTCTTTACCATCTGCTGTATAACCAGTGATATTTGTTGTCGCTTCTCCAATCATAAAGTCAACGTGAACTAAACTATCATTAGCACCAACTTCTGCTAATTGTTCATCAGTCATTTCCGGTCCACCTTGAACACATGTTGGATATGCTTTACCAAGGGCAATATGGCACGCTGCGTTCTCATCAAATAATGTTTCTAAGAATAGAATTTTTGTATTTGAGATTGGTGAATCATAAGGTACTAATGCCATTTCCCCTATTCTTCTTGAGCCTTCATCTGTTTCTAATAAGTTTTTAAGAACATCATAACCACGCTCTGCTCCGAAGTCTACGACTTTACCATCTTCAAATTTTAACCAGAAGTTATCAATTAATACTCCACTGTAGTTTAGAGGTTTAGCATTATAAACAATACCACTTGTCTCATCTTTATGAGGCATTGTAAATACTTCCTCTGTAGGGATATTAGCTACGAAACGAGAAGCTTTTTTAGCATAACTTCCTGCACTTTGCCAAATATGATTTTTAGGTAAACCTACATATAAATCAGTTCCTAAGTCATTTGTGATATGTAATTTAACTAATTCATTTTCGTGTAAGAATTTCGCTTTTTCATCTAAAACTCTAATGTGTTCTTCCCATTCAGCTACAGGGTCATCTCCAGTTGAACGACAAGCACTTAAGATTTGATCCCAGAGTTTTAAATAAGCTTCTTCATCGCTTAATTCAGGATATAATCTCTTCGCCCATCCAACAGTTGAAGCACTGACTACACACCATGGACATTCGTCACTCATAATTGATTTCATGTAGTTACGCATAGCTTTTGAACGACCTACCATAGACGCTTTTAATTTCTCACTATCTACACCTGCTAATCCATCTGGATCATCTCCGATAATAGATAAGAATGCTGCACCTTCATCTAATTCAACTTGATACTTATCAATATACCATTGACCAACCGTACTCAATGACTCTTCACTTTGATATTTTAAATTTAATTTTGTTAATTCTTGATCACGCCACTCTACTGATACTCTTTTTGCTCCTAATTCATAGCAAGCTTCTACAACTTTAGCTACAAACTCACGTGTTTCAGTACTAGCACGAACTAATACCGGTTGACCTTCTTGAACATTTAATCCAACTTTCGCAATAAGTTGAGCATATTTTTTTAATTGTGTATTTAAATCCATTTGATTTTCCTCGACTTCTTCTCTTTATTTGCTAATTATTTCTTTAATTGCACATAATCTATTATATCACTTTTTCTTAGATAATATTAGTAGGGAGTAACTCAAAAATCGTGATTTCGTAGAAATCGATTTTGTCGAGTCACCCCCGCACAGTTTATTAGATATCTAAAAAGCTTTTCTAAAGCGATTTTAGATATCAATAAACCACTGCGTCTATGAGTTTTCATAGGCACCTTGTTAGAATTTAGGACCTTTTTGTCAGCCCTCATAGAAATTAAACTTCTCTAGTTGCTTGTTTTAACCATTCTAACTCATCACCTTCAAAGTGTGGAGCTAATACTTCAAATACTTTCGCATGATATTTATTCAATTCATATTTATCTTCAATTGTAAGCATATCTAGATTAATAGCCTCTAAATCCCATGGTACAAATGTCATCACTTCAAATTCCATAAATTGACCATATTCATTTTTTACTGTTTTTCTAACAATAAGTTCATTCTCTAAACGAATACCATGAGATCCTGAGATGTATAATCCCGGTTCATTAGTAACTACCATACCGTGTTTAAATGGTTCAGCTGCACGATAGATTCCCCAGTGAATACCATGAGGTCCTTCATGAATATTACCTAAGTAACCTACACCATGACCTGTTCCGTGGTTGAAGTTCTCATAATCTTGCCATAATGGAGCACGAGCGAATAAGTCCACATTAGCTCCAGAAACACCTTCCATGAATTTTAATCTTGATAAACGAAGGTGACATTGAAGTACTCGTGTATAATCGTATTTTAATTTATCGCTAACTTCTCCCATCGCTGTAGTACGTGTGATGTCAGTTGAGCCTTCTTCAAAGTGTGCACCAGTATCAGTTAAGAAGAAAGTACCTGTACGTAGCGGAATAGAAGTTTCTTTAGAAGATGAATAGTGCACAATAGCCCCATTTTCACCATGACCGCAAATTGGAGAAAAACTTGGACAGATAAAGCCACCTTGTTCTTTTCTCAATTCTACAAGTTTCGCAGATGCCGAAAGTTCATCTTCTTGTTCACTTGTACCTTGTTTTACCAGTTGTTTTAACCAATAAATAAACTTCGTATGAGCAATACCATCTTTCACATGGGCTTTAATAGTATGCTGTAATTCAACCTCATTTTTTATAGCTTTCATTAAAATTGTCGGGTTACGTCTCTCCACTAGTGTTATCTCTTTTGGAATATTGTTAAACACTGCATAGTTTAAGCACTCTGGATCGACTAGAACTACATCGTTGCCTGAAAATTGTTTCACTTCTTCATAAATATCATTATATGACTTAATGTGTACATTGTGGTCTGCCAAGTGTTTTTTGATTTCATCTGATAGTTTTCTCTCATCTACATATAAGTCAACACTATCTTCATAAACAACTGCATAACTTAATAATACTGGTACATAATCAACATCCATACCGCGAATATTTAATAACCATCCAATATCATCAAGTGTAGTTATAACATGAATATTTGCTCCTACTTCATGCATTTCTTTACGAACTCTCTCAAGCTTACTAGCTACAGATTCTCCAGCTCTTTCTAAACTCATATAAAATGCTGGTTCTTCTGATAGCGCCGGACGATTTTCCCAAATCTCATCAACTAAATCAACATCATATTTTACCGTAGCATTTTTACGTTTTAGTTTAGTAGCTAAGTCTTTTCCTTCACCAAAAGTCACAACGCGCCCATCGAATCCTAATACCCCATCCTCTGGTGTATTTTCAACAACAAACTCCGCGATAGTAGGAACTCCTGGTTCACGCATTTTTTGTAACTCGATACCAGTTCCTTCTAATTGTTTTTCTCCTTGTAAGAAATATCTCCCATCTGTCCATAAACCTGCGAAATCCTTAGTAACAATTAATGTCCCTGCAGAACCAGTAAATCCACTCATAAATGCACGAGCTTTAAAATGTTCTCCTACATATTCACTATTGTGAAAATCCGCTGTTGGAATCATATAGACATCAATTCCATTTCTTTCCATTAATACTCTTAACTTAGAAACTCTTTCTTTTATCTCCATTGTCCTTACTCCTTCGTTATTTCATATATAACTTCTATATGAATTTTCTAACTAATCGTGAAAAACCTCACCGATAAATAATCTTCACAATTATCATACTTATTATTCTATCACATTATAATATGCATTTCACTAGGGAGTGACTTAAAAATCGTGATTTCGGAGAAATCGATTTTGTCGAGTCACCCCCGCACAGTTTATTAGATATCTAAAAAGCTTTTATAAAGCAATTTTAGATATCAATAAACCACTGCGTCTATGAGTTCTCATATACACTTTGTTAAAATTTAGGTCTTTTGGGGCAACCCCCTAGATTTTTAAATTAGTTATTTTTTCAATAAAATATAGACTATAGAATCAACATCTATAGTCTACATACTATTGTTATTATTTTAATAAATCTTTGAAATAATCAGTTGCTTTTACCAACGAATCCACTATCGCCGGTTCTCCTCCTGAGTGACCAGCTACAACAATATCCAATTTACAATTATTTAACTTTTTACTTAATTCATAAGCACCTACAACACGGCAGTCAACATCATAACGACCATGAGTTATTGTTGTAGGAATATCTTTTATAGCATCGATATTATTTAATATCCAATCATCGTCATTCCAGAACATATTATTCATCCAAAAGTGGCATTCAATAGTCGCCATTGAAACTGAATAGTGAATATCACCAAAACTTTGTTCCAAGTTAGGGTCTGGATTAAGTGTAACAAGACTTCCTTCCCACATGCTCCACTCTTTTGCCGCGATTTCTCTTATCTCCCTATATTTACTTGTTAGACGGTTATAATACGCACGAACCATATCACGACGTTCATCTTTAGGTATTATACTTTCATATCTCTCGAATGCTTCTGGGTGTATATTACTCGCACCACCTTTTTCATAAATCCATAATATATCCTCTCTACGTCCTAGGAAAATACCACGTAATACTAAACCTAACACGCGCTCTGGATGTTTAATAGCATAACAAAGTGCTAAGGTAGAACCCCAACTTCCTCCAAATACTAGCCATTTATCAATGTTTAAATCTTCCCTTATTTTCTCCATATCCTCAATAATGTGCCAAGTATCATTATTCTCTAAGCATGCATGGGGCGTAGACTTTCCACTTCCTCTTTGATCAAATAATATAATTCGATAGAATTCTGGATCGAAATATTGTCTACCACTTGCCGATGTTCCACAACCTGGTCCACCATGTAAAAAAACTACCGGAACACCTTGAGGATTCCCACTCTCCTCATAATAAATAGTATGGGTCTCATCGACCTTTAACATTTTAGAGAAATTTTCTTTAATTTCAGGATATAAACTCCTTAATTCCCCCATAATAATACCTCCTGTTGTGTATTTGTTTACAATTTATTTATATCACATAACAGTTTTATTTTTTACTTCTTAAAAATAAATTAATTAGCGATATTTATACTCCTCTTCTATTATATCTCAACCTTTTTTAATATTCAATTACTTTCTTGAAATCTATAATAATCATCTATATAACAATTTTGCAATCGATTAATATTAGTGATATAATTATATTAAAGATTATAAGACAAAAAAGGAGTAGAGAAAAGTGAAACTTTCAAGAACTAACAAAATTTTAGAAAAAATGAAACAACAAGGAATCAACCAAGCTTTAATTAGCGATCCTTATTCAATTTTCTATCTAACTGAATACTTAGAGCATCCAGGTGAAAGATTTTTTGCAGTGCTACTTGATGAAAATGGTGATCACAAACTATTCATCAATGCTCTTTTCCCACTTGAAAAAGATTTAGAATTAGAAAAAATAGTTTATTCTGATACTGATAATCCTATTGAACTGCTAGCAAAAATTATACCAAATGGTTCTGTCGTAGGTATAGATAAAGTTCTTCCTGCTCGATTCCTATTACCTCTTATGAATCATCTACCAGAAAACAAATTTGTAGATGTATCTCAAATCGTCGATCGCGTTCGCATGATTAAAGATGATGAAGAAAAAGAACTTATGCGCCGTGCTTCTATTCTAAACGATACGGCCTGTCAAAGAGTTATAAATAGTATTTCTGAAGGAAAATCAGAAAAAGATGTAGCTAAAGATTTACTTTCTATTCATGAAGAATTAAAAGTCGATGGATTATCATTCGATCCTATTATCGCTTACGGTGCTAACGGAGCTAATCCTCACGGTACTGTAGGAGATAGATATGTAAAACCCGGCGATGCTATAATTATCGATATGGGTGGGATTAAAGACAATTATTGTTCAGATATGACACGTACTGTATTTTGGAAACAGCCAAGCGAAAAAGCACGTGAAGTATTTGAAATAGTATTAGAGGCTCAAAAACGAGGCGTTGCTGCTGTTAAACCAGGAGTTAGATTCTGCGATATAGACGCAGCTTGTCGTGATTACATTACAGAAAAAGGGTATGGAGAATTCTTTACACATCGTACAGGCCATCACATCGGATTAGAATGTCATGAATATGGAGATATTTCTAGCATCAATGAAACTAAATGTGAACCAGGTATGATTTTCTCTATCGAACCAGGCATTTATCTTCCAGGAGAATTCGGTGTTCGTATCGAAGATTTAGTCTTAGTAACGGAAGATGGTTGCGAAGTTTTAAACAAACTTAACAAAGAATTAGTTATTATCGGCGAGTAACTAATTATATTAAATTAAGCTTTTCATAAAACTACTCCTAAGAAAAGAAAAGACGATTGACTTTAATACAATCGTCTTTTTCTTTTATTCAAAATGTTTCTTTAAAAATTCCCCTACGATATTCCAATATTGTTCTCTGAATTTTCTTTCAGCCTGAACATGTTTCATTCCTGGGAAACTGTGAAATTCTTTTTCTGAAGTTATTAGATCATAAGCTGCTTTCCCATGTTCTAATGGAACAAAACCATCTTCTTCACCATGTAGTACTAAGGCCGGAAGTTTAGTTTCTTTCAAGGCTTTTGTTGCATCTACATCACCAAAGAAATATCCAGCTCTTATCTTCGTCACCGTATTTGCCGCCGGAATTACAGGAAAACTCGGTAAATTAAATAATTTTTTCAACTGATATGTGAACTCTACTTTTAAATTCACATAACCACTATCTTCGATAAAAGTTTTTACGTTAGATGGTAAATCCTTACCTACTGCATTCATTACTGTAGCTGCTCCCATACTAATTCCGAATAATGCAGTATCGGCATTGTTATTTTCTGATGATATTTTTTTCACCCAATTAACTAGATCATCAGAGTCATAGCCACCCATAGATATAAAGTCACCTTCACTATTACCGTGAGCTATTAAATCTGGTGCAAAAACACTATAACCCATGTCGTAGAATTTTTTGATATAATTAACCATTTTTTTAGCATCACTAGTGTATCCATGAACTACAAATATCCACTTTTTAGCATTAGGATTGACAAACTTATATCCAACAAGTTTATTTTTAGTAACAGACTCCATCTCAACAGTTTGCTTCGTTTCATCAAACCACTTGTTTAAAGCTGTTTTATCCTCTTTACTCCCATCACTATCTTGATTTACGATAGCACTCTTGTCTACCTTCGGATTCAATCCAAAATTATAAAAATAGTTTCCAACAAAACCAAATACAACAACTAGTAAAATCAACAGAGTCGCTAATATTTTTTTAAAATGTTTTTTCACTTGTCTTTACCTTTCATCTTCAAATTCAATAAAACTATTATACTACCACTTCGAATAAAAGTAAACAAAAAATAACACTAATAGTGACTTAGAATGTCACTATTAGTGTTATTTTTTATTCTATCCCATACTTTTCTTTAATAGCATCTGCCACAATCATCCCCGTGAACCAGGCAACCATAAGATTGTAACCACCGATTTCTCCATGTAAGTCTAGAATTTCTCCTGCAAAGTATAAATTCTCTATTTTTTTATGACTACATGTCTTCGGACTTACTACTTTAAGATCTACTCCACCTGCTGTAGTAAAGGCATATTCTAATGGCATCGTCTTAACATCAACCAACTCATAACGTTTAATTTTTGTTACAAATTTTCTTAACTCTTTTTTACTAACATTTTCTGGGAAATGTTTTTCGATCATAAAGTTATAAAAACTCTTCGGTAATTTTCCATTCAAGAATTTATTATCTTCCCATAGTTTAGCAAAAAGTTCCTCCTCATTAAGGTCAGGATAAAAGTCTAGATAAAATTTATCCTCTGGATAACGAGCTACGAATTCTCCCATTGAAATTGATAACGGCCCACTTAATCCTTTGTGCGTAAATAGAAGATCTCCGCTTCTTTCATTTTTTTTATGGAACATTCTTACATTTTGCAGAGCAACCCCAGATAATTCTCTAAAGTCTTCAAAAACTAAGGCTACTTCACTAGGATATATTTTGGTAATCTTCACACCATGTTTTTTCAGAATTCTATGTAATGAACCATCACTTCCACTCTGAGGATATGTTTTCCCTCCAGCACAGACTACGACATTTTTTCCGTAATACGTATCAACATTAGTCTTTACACCTACTAGCTTATCATCTTCGAATACTAAATCTTCTACTTTCTCTTTATAGTTAATCTTCGCATGGTCTATTTTAAACGCATTAACAACATCTCTAGATTTTTCACTCGCTGGATATAATCTCCTATTTTCTTGCTTTAATTTCAAATTATGCTTATCAAAGAACTTCTTAACATTATATTTATGATATGCACTTCTTAAAAATCTACCATTATGCACTGCTGCGACAAAATCTTCAGCATTATCACTACTCATAACATTACAACGACCATTTCCTGTTAAAAGCAGTTTTATTCCTGCACGTCTATTTTGCTCAAGAACTAGTACTTTTAAACCACTATCATTAAGCCTATCTGCTATCATAAGCCCTGCACTACCAAGCCCTATCACAATCACATCGTATTTCATCTTAAATCTCAACTTTCTCTTAATTTAATCAAATATCATCTAATTATACCACGTAATCCAATACTTTCAAATTTTTCTATGTTAAACATAATTTTATACTACATACTTCCAATTAAAAATTCTAAAATTTTCCTTCCTTCTTATTGGAATTTTTCGCTATTTTGTAATATACTAAAAGGTATGTGTTTAAACAGTGTTCTAATATTAAATTAGTATTGTGCTTTAAACAATTTTAAAATAAAGGATTTTAAATAATGAGATTGAAAAAAATTGGTATTTTGATTTTACTTCTTGTATTTTTAGTTCCAAACTTCTCGAAAGCTGATGATAACTTTCTAGATAACAATGCAGTAACAAATATAAGTGATGTTAATGCGCATCTTGTAGTTTCGGAATTAAACACGGGGAAAATCATTTCTAAACGTGGAGAAAATGAAAAAGTATCTGTAGGTAAATTACCAAACTACCTTGCACTTTACCTACTTACTGACAATTTAAAAAATAAAAAAATAACGTTAGATGAGAAAATTAATATTGCTAGTGGAGATGACATTCTCTCTAAATATAAAATAGAATCGTCAATTACAGTTAAAGATGCAATCTTCCTATTAGAAAATGAAAATTCTAATAGCCTTAATCAAGCTGTATTCACTCACTTTAACGTAACTCTTGATAAAGCTAAAGAAACATTAGCTGCTATGTCACTACATGACACAAAATTAGAATCACTAGATAACAATGGGAATAATACTAGTACTGCAAAGAATATCTCTTACCTTACTAGCTTAATTCTTAAAAATTATCCTGAGATTACAGAAATCACAAAAAATCCAGAACATACTTTAGTATCTAGAGAAAAAATTAACAATAGTGTTGAGTTTAAAGAATCAGATAAGTTTAGAGTTTTAGGTTTAGATTACTCTGACAAAAATAGTGTAACTTACGCGTACAGTGGTAATACTAAATTAATTATCACAGTATTAAACCAAAGCGATGATAAAGCTACTTATTTTGATAAGCTTCAAAAAACTTACGATTATCTATTCTCAAACTATAACTACAAACTAGCCCTTAAAGCAGGAACATATACTATAAACAATGAGCGTATTACTTTCAATGAAGATATTTACGACTTATTCTATGAAAAACATTCGATAAAAGATGTAACATACCTTCTAATGAATAAAAAAATACTTTTATTCCAAAAATATGAAACAATTTCTGCAAATGAAGGAACAGTATTCTCTGATTTTAGTTCTAACGATAATACAGGAAACCTGGCAAAAATCAAATCAAACTTCATCAATGATGATAACTTTGATAAGAAAGATAATTACGAAAAAACTACTATTGTAATAGATCGTACGAAATACTTCGCTACGGGTATACTTGCAATATACACACTTGTTTTCGCAGCACTATACGTTATGAGACAAGTTGTTAGAAAGGATTAAATATGGAGCAAAACAATTTAGTTTTCGAAGTTGATGGTACAATTTATGAGCTTGTTTACAACTTCAAAGATGCCTTTCAAAAAGAAACATTTGAAGAAAAACTTGTAGATGTATTAAAAAATAAACCATATATCGTAGGAGATATTTCTCATGAAAAACTACGACTTACTGGATTCATTTTAACAAAGGATAACAACAATCCTAAGAACATAAACAACCTTGAAGATTACATACTAGAATATTGTAATTTCGGTGCACCATTCTTCGTCGTTAAAAAAAGAAATTCATAAAATAAATACCTAAGATGAGGTCATCCTCACCTTAGGTATTTTTCTATATAAACTTAGCACAAACTGCCTCAGGTACAACTACCTCAGAAGCAACAACAGTTAGTTCACCTGTTTTCTTATTAACAGTGTACACAGTAATTGTTCCACTATTTTCATTTGTCGCAATTGCTAAAGTATTATCTTTTGAAAGGTCAAAATCTCTAGGCCCCTCTCCTTCAGTACTAATAGTTTGAAGCTGTATTAGACCTGATTCTGTATTTTCAAAAATAACTATAGCATCTTGTCCTCTATTAGAAACATAGATAAATCTATTATCATTTGAAATTTTTATCGCACTACCTTTATTTTCTAATGAAAAACCTTCAGGTAGTGTAGGATAATATGTTGGATTTGTTAAGTTCCCTTCTCCATCGTAATTAAAAGCAATTACCTCACTAGTAAGTTCTGTCATAACAAAAGCTTGTTTTTCGTCACTACTAAATACTATGTGGCGAACTCCACTTCCATCTTTAGCTTTAAAAGTAGCTACTTTTTCTAAAACCCCTTCATTAAGCTTATACGATGTAATCTCATCAGTTCCTAAATCACATGAAAAGACATATTTTTCACTTGGGGTAAATCCTGAAAAATGCACATGAGGTTTCTCTTGTCTTTCGTGTACTCCACTTCCTTCATGATGATCTGTTGATAAGAGTTTTACAAGCTCACCATTTTCAACAGAATAACTATCGATCGTACCTAAATGATAGTTCGCTGATAATAAAGTATTTTTCTCTGAGTTTAACTCTACATAACAAGGAGGATTTCCTTCTTGGGCAACTGATGTTAATTCTTTCAAATCACCATTTTCTTCAACTTCAAAGCTTGTAACAGCACCTTTTCCATCTACTTTTGATACACTATATAAATATTTATTATCATTAGACAATGCTAAATACGTTGGATTGTCAACTTTTGCTACATTTCTAACTTCTAGTACTTTTCCTTCTTCAGATAACTCAACTAAATATATTCCTTCACTAGTTGCTTTCGTATATGTTCCAATATATGCTCTTACCATTATTTTTCCTCCTACTTTCTATAAACTTATTATAACATTTTCAAAAAAAATTTAATAAAATTTTCTCTCGCCTATAATTCGTATAAACCAAAATTATCTTTTTTTTTGAAAAGTTAAAATCTCATTTTACGAATTTTCTACCCTTTTCATAAACTTAAAATTCGTTTTTAGCTATTTTTTTGTTGGAAATTCGATATTTTACAAAAAAAAACCACAAAAATTCTAACATTTAAGATTTTACATATCTTCAACTTCTTGATATAATAGTTTATATTAATAAAAGTATATTTTAGGAGGAAAACCGTGAAACACGAATTTATATTAGTTCTTGACTTCGGTAGTCAATATAACCAACTTATCACTCGTCGTGTACGTGAACTTGGTGTTTATTCTGAGCTACATGACAATGAAATTTCTATTGAAGAAATTAAAAAAATGAACCCTAAAGGAATTATCCTTTCAGGTGGACCTAACTCAGTATATGAAGAAAAACTCTCTTACGATTGATGACGAGATTTTCAACCTAGGTATTCCTGTATTAGGAATTTGTTATGGAATGCAACTTATGCAACACAAGCTAGGAGGAAAAGTTGAATCTGCTACAAGTAGAGAATACGGAGCTCACAATGTTGACGTAACTCCAGGAGCTAAATTATTCGAAGGTACTCCTGAAACTCAACAAGTATTAATGAGTCACTCTGATAAAGTTGTTGAACTTGCTGAAGGATTCAAAGTTGTAGCGACAAGTGATAACTGTCCAATCGCTGCTGCTGAAAACGTAGAAAAAGACTTCTACTGCTTCCAATTCCACCCAGAAGTACGTCACTCAGAATACGGTTATGACTTAATTAAAAACTTCATCCGTAATGTATGTAAATGTACTGAAAACTGGACTATCCAAAACTTCATCGATGAAAAAATTGAAGAAATTCGTGCAGAAGTTGGAGATCAAAAAGTTCTTTGTGCATTATCTGGTGGTGTAGACTCATCAGTTGTTGCAGCCTTACTAGATAAAGCAATCGGAGATCAACTAATCTGTATGTTTATCGATCACGGTCTACTTCGTAAAGGTGAAGCTGAAGCTGTAATGAACACATTCAGTAAAGAAATCGAAGGTGGATTCAACATGAATCTAATTAAAGTCGATGCAAAAGATAGATTCCTTGGAAAACTTAAAGGTGTAAGTGATCCAGAACAAAAACGTAAAATCATCGGTAATGAATTCGTTTATGTATTTGACGAAGAATGTGCTAAACTTCACGACGTACCATTCTTAGCTCAAGGTACTCTTTACACTGACGTTATCGAATCTGGAACTAAGAATGCTCAAACAATCAAATCTCACCACAACGTAGGTGGATTACCAGAAGACATGCGTTTTTCTCTAATCGAGCCACTTAATACTTTATTCAAAGATGAGGTTCGTGCATTAGGTGAAGCACTTGGTCTTCCTCACGAAATCGTTTGGCGTCAACCATTCCCAGGACCAGGACTTGGTATCCGTGTTCTTGGAGAAGTAACAGAAGAAAAACTTCAAATCGTTCGTGACAGTGACTTTATCTTACGTGATGTTATCGCTAAACGTGGATTAGAAGGAGAAATCTGGCAATACTTCACATGTCTTCCAGATATCCGCTCAGTAGGAGTTATGGGAGATGTTCGTACATACGATTACACAGTAGCAGTTCGTGCAGTAACAAGTATCGATGGTATGACAGCTAGCTGGGCTCACATTCCATTTGAAGTACTTGAAGAGATCTCAGCTCGTATCGTAAACGAAGTTGCTCACGTTAACCGCGTAGTCTACGATATTACAAGTAAGCCTCCGGCAACAATCGAATGGGAGTAGCTTTTAAAAGTCAAGAAACCTTGCTATAACTGACTTTAAGAAACATTATATAGATTGAAATTAGTTAAAACACTTTGGATTGTCTCCAAAGTGTCTCCAGAAAGACCTTATCAAAAACTATTGATAAGGTCTTTTTATTAAAATCTTTGATTTCTTACCTTATCTTCACTAAAATAAAAATATAAAAATAGATAATCAAGAATAATACATTCAACACCAAATTTTATCAAAATAGCAACATTTCAATTTCTTGTGACTACTTGTATGATACTTATTATCTATGTTATAATTAAATGGAATTATAATTTTAAGAGGAAGATAATATGAATTTAATAATTAAAAAAATAATAGACAAGAAAGAAAAAGAAACAATATCAAAAGAGGTCCTTTACGACCTTCCTGAATGGTTTGGTCTACCTGAAAGTACAAAAGAGTATATTGAAGATTCACAAGATAAACCGTTTTTGGCTTGCTATGCAGATAATGAAGTTGCAGGTTTTATCGTATTAAACGCAACAAGTAAGGATACTGCAGATATTTTTGTAATGGGTATAAAGAAAAAATTTCATAGAATGGGAATTGGAACAAAACTAAACATAGAATTCGAAAATATGGCAAAAAATCTTGGATATTCTTACTCACAGGTAAAAACTGTAAAAATGGGCCACTACAAAGAATATGATATTACTAATGAATTCTATATCGCAATGGGATATAAAGAATTAGAATGTTTTCCTACCTTATGGGACGAATGGAATCCATGTCAAATATATATTAAATATTTAGGGGAATAATACTTCAATAATATTTTATTTATAAATAAAATATTTTAGTATCTAAAAGCTCGATGAGTAAAAATAAAAGTAGTATATTCACAAAGAAACTTGATATAGTTTACTTTTAAAAACTAAATACAAGATAAATACAAATTTATACCCTGCCATTTCCCCTGCCAATATAAAAAATAAAGTTGAAACTCCCTATGATATCAACTGCTCAGGATAGATTCTTCCCCTATTGAATAGGGGAGTTGTAAAAAAGTTCCCTTAGCCTGCACAACAAGATAATTTCGAAATATCTTTATCGAACGTAAGTGCAACTAATTTTAGCCCTTCAGCCATTGTTAAATATGGTGCTAGGGTTTCTGTTAAATCTTCTATCGTTAAGCCAAATTTAACAGCTAATGATGCTGCATAGATGACATCTCCTGCATTTTCAGATACAATATGAACCCCTAATACTTTTAGTGTTTCTGCATCTGCTACTAGTTTAAATACACCGGTTGTTTCACGGTTTACAATTGCTCTTGGAACAGCATCTAAAGGTAATACAGATGTCTTCACATCATACCCTTTCTCTTTTGCTTGTTCTTCTGTTAAACCAACCGTTGCAACCGTCGGATTCGTAAACGTAACAGCAGGAACTACCGATAAATCTATTTTTTTGTTTAATCCACCAATAGCATTATCAGTAATAATTCCACCTTCATAGGCTGCTACATATACAAATTGTGGTCCTAAAGTCACATCTCCTGCTGCATAAATCTTTTCATTACTTGTTTGACCAAAATCATTGATCAGGATTTCATTATTTTTTCCAGTTTCAACACCTGCTGCACTTAAATTTAAAGAATCCGTATTTGGTTTTCTTCCAGTGGCAATAAGTAACTGATCTGATTCAATGACTTCTCTACTGCCATTTACTGTTACGTAAACCCTTTTTATCTCTCCACTTTGTTCAACACGCTCAAAAGTTGCCCCTTTGACAAGGTTTATACCCTGTTCAATTAACGCTTTTTCAACTGACTCTGAAATCTCAGGATCATACTCCTTTAAAAGTCTCTCACTTCTTTGCATAAGCGTTATTTCTGAACCTAAATGATGAAATAGTTGTCCAAGCTCCATTCCAATGTATCCTGAACCAATTACAGTTAATCGTTTTGGTATTTTCTTTAACTCAAGAAGTGTTGTACTGGTTAAATAGTCCATTTTTTCAAGTCCTGAAATTTGGGGCAACGAAGGCGATGCACCTGTTGCAATTAAAAAGCGTTTTGCAGATAACTTTGCCCCATTGACCTCAACCGTACTAGCATCAACGAATTTTGCTTCACCTTTAATTAAATCAAAATTATATTCATCAATTAAATCCATATATTTTTGATTCTGAAGTTCGCTCACCAATTTATCCTTTTGCGTGATTAAACTAGCTAAATCCACTTCTCCAGCGGATGTTTGTAAACCTATAAACGGATTGTCTTTTGATAAATGATTGATTTCCCCTGCCCTAAGAAGAGTTTTTGACGGAACACAGCCAATATTCACACAGGTTCCCCCAACCGTTCCACGCTCAATCATTCCAACTTTTGCACCGTATTCTATAGCTTTAATTGCCGAAGAAAAGGCAGCAGCACCAGAACCAATGATAAGAAGGTCATAATTATCTTCATTAATTAACGCCACGTTTTCTAGTGATGATACTTCTTCAATTTCTCCGGCTTGGTAATTTGCTTCATCAATCGCCTTTATTGCACTTTCAACCTCAATATCATCGGGCAGTTCAAATACTGCTTCACCACGACGATAACTAGACTCAATATTTTTAGCACCTATCTTTTCAAGTGCTGATTCTACGCGTTTTTCACAACCCGTACAAGTCATTCCTGAAATGTTTACCTTAAATTTATTCATAAAAAAGCTCCTTTCGTTAATTAATCTCTCATGTTAATATTTCTATTATTGGACACGAATGTAATTGCTTTTCAGCTGGACATCGTTGTTTTAAGTCGTCTAACATAGTTTCAATTCGTTTTAAATCCTCTATTTGTTTTTGCACTTCCTTTTGTTTTTTAGAAACAAATTCGAACATATCTTGACAACGAACTTCATCTTTATCTACAACACCAAGTAATTTATAAATCTCGCTTAAAGAGAAACCAAGTTCCTGTATTCGTTTAATAAACCCAACACGCTTAACGTCATCATATGAATATATCCGATAACCAGCTTCCGTTCGGTGAGGTTCTTGTAATAAATTTTTTCGCTCGTAATATCTGATCGTTTCTTTATTAACTCCACATTTATCTGCAAACTCACTAATGCGATAAATCATCTTATTTCACCCCCTGAATATTATAAACCATGTACCATAGTACACAGTCAAGTAAATTGGACTATTTTATTTTTTTCCCAAAGTATCACTCGTATGTGATTGATACTTTTATATAATACTATTGATTATCCTAACATCCCACCAGAAAATCCGATTTAAACACCAGTTGTTTTTAAACTATTAAGAAAGTAATTCCACTATATATTCCGAAGACCCGTTATTTTTTATTGTCTTTTTTAATACTACAATACATGTACTAACTACTGAAACAATCAAAAAATTTATTCCAATAATCGTCTGTACAATTTCAATCTGACAAAATCATTGCAATTAAATTATGTTTATGATAAAATGAAATTATAAAAGAGAGAGCCGTTTAAAAGACGGTGACTCAGTTATTTAGTTAAATTATAACCATCTTAACCTGCCAAAGTTTAAAGATGGTTATTTTTTCATCATATAAGTAACAATAGCTACAACCAAAGTCAAAAGTGCAATTACAAAAACCGCAAAATCTATCATTAGTTGGATAGCTTCGTACGTAGACATTCTCTACTCCTTTCGTCCAGATTTTAGTGTATGCGAGCATAGAACCATCCCCTTTCATATTGAAGTAGCCACCATCTTTATCGGAAGTTTTACACTCCCTAACTTCTCTCTCCAGTTTTGATTATATCAAATTAAACTATCATAATCAAATATTTATAAATACTAATATATCAACACTTTTTACTAAATAATTATACTTTTTATACCCTGCCATTTCCCCTGCCAATATAAAAAATAAAGTCGATACTTCCTATGATATCAACTACTCAGGATAGATTCTTCCCCTATTGAATGGGAATAGATTACAAATATAATTTGAATGGAGAATCCTAATTTAACTGCGTTTCTAGTTGTTATAAATGTTGTAAATCTATTTAATTCAATTAGGTTCCCCACCAAAAACCCCACCAAAATACTTCGGTGGAGTCTTTTTAATAAAATCTTTGATTTCTTACCTTATCTATGCTAAAATATAAATATAAAAAAGAGAGAGCCGTTTTAAAGACGGTGGGTTTAGTTATTATATAACCATCTTACCTTGCCAAAGTATAAAGATGGTTATTTTTTATTGTCTTTTTTTAATGCTACAATACATGCACTAACTACTGAAACAATCAATAGATTTATTCCAATAATCGTCTGTACAATTTCGTAAGCTGACAACTTGCTACTCCTTTCATCAAGATTTTAGTGTATGCGAGCATAGCACCATCCCCTTTCTTATTGAAGTAGCCACAGCAGTAGGAACTAGAAAAAGCAGATACTAACTTTTAGCACCTGCTTTTTAAGTTCCTGTTGCATACGCTATTCGTAATATTTTTCTTCAGTCTTTGACTTTGAAAAATAAACGACTACCGCAATCTTTATCGGAAGGTTTTACACTCCCTAACTTCTCTCTCCAGTTTCGTTTATATCAAATTAAACTATCATTATCAACTATTTATAAATACTAGTATATCAATAATTTTTGCTAAATAATTATACTTTTTATACCCTACCATTTCCCCTGCCAATATAAAAAATAAAGTCGATACTTCCTATGATATCAACAACTCAGGATAGATTCTTCCCCTATTGAATGGAAATAGCTTTTAAAAATCAAGAGATCTTGCTATAACTGACTTTAAGAAATATTATATAGATTAAAAATAAGTTAAAATACTTTGGATTGTCTCCAAAGTGTCTCCAAAAACCCCACCAATAATTTTTGGTGGGGTTAATTTTATAGTTATTATCATGATAAAAATAATCACTATCTTTTATAAAAAGTATTTACAAAGAAATTTCTAAGGCATATAATTAAATGGAGTATCACTAAATTACTTTGATTTCCTAGTTACTTATAACAATAAATCTAAAAAGGAGACACAATTTATATGTACAAAAAACTTATCGCTATAATATCTAGTCTTATCGCCCTTATAGTACTTGCTAGCGGGATTTATTACTTCTTTGGTTCTAATAATTCTATAAAAGAAGAACATACTAAATACTTAGCTCTAATAAATGATAGTCATGATTTTAAAGGAGGGCTTGCTGGATTAGAAACTCTTGACAATGAGAAAGGTCAAGAAGCGTTCAAAAACATTAAAACTGAAATTAAAATCGCTAAAGAATTAAAAAATACTGATGAAAGTCTAGATAATAAGGATGTAGATGCTGCTAAGAAATCTCTAGATAAAGTAGATTCCCTTACTACAGATAATTCTTTCGATAAAGCAATTGAATGGTTAAAAGAAGATATTACGAACTACGAAAAAGCTCAAAAAGAAATCAAAGATGCTAAATCGGATGACTTCAATTCAATACTTGATAAGTATAAATTCAAACATAGTTCTTTAAAAGCAAAACTAAGCGAAGGAAAGAACGAAACTAAATCTGAAAATAACAATTCTAACCCTAGCTCATCAATTTCTGATAATGAAAATATACCTAGAGTCGGATTACAACAAGCTCCAATTACATATGGTGAATTAAAACGTGGTGTATATAATAATGGAGGTGCAGAAACTGTAATAGGTAAACTTCTTTCTGAAGAGCTAGGTGGTCCAGTAGCCAACTTCTCGAATGAACAAATAAGAGATGCAATTGCTAGATATAATCAAAAACACTCAGCTCAAAACACTGTATCTACTAGCGGAGATCCTCTAGAAACTTATTATTCTCAATGGGTTTCTGCCATTAAGAGAGAACATCCAGAAGCAAGCTTTGTCAAGGATACTGATGGAAAGTACTATGTTGAGGGACTTACTAAAAATCGATTAGCTGTTATTTATGAAAATCCTCATTTAGTTCGACTAGTTAACGCTACAACTAACCTACATGTAGAATTTTAATACGAAAACTTCTCAATTATCAAACATGATATTGAGAAGTTTTTACTTTCTAAGTCAAACTATTATCCTATCTCTCATTGACGTAATCATACTATTATTCTATAATTGTTTATGTAAGATAATAAAAGGAGAATTTTATGAATAAAAATAACAAAACTATAATATCAATTGTTTCGATAATCGTTGTCCTTGTTATTTGTTTTTTCGGATATAATCTTTACCAAAAGAAACAAGCAGAAGTTATTTCAGCAGAAAAATTAACATTACTGCATGAACTAACAAAACAATTTAATGATGAAAATGACAGAAATAATAAATTCAACCTACTAAAAGATACTCTTGATGAGCAATCAAAATACAATCTAGATTCTTATAAAGATTCAAAGGTTAAAGATGAATTTAAAAATAGTATAAATACCATGAGAGATTATTTCCATAAAGACTACGACAATACTATAAAAGAAAACAACATCTCCGACCTTAATAACACTTCAGATAAAAGCAAATTTTCTGATAAGAAAGCAAAATTAGATGATTTGGCAAAAGTTATAGAAAAAGAAAAAGATGTTACATTTGAGACTGAACAACAAGCTCAAGAAAAGCAATCAGAAGTGGAAAAACTTATAAAAAAATATGAAGAACGTATAACTGAATTGGGCAAAAAAGAGAAAGAGATAAAAATAGAAGAAAAAAGAAAAAGCACATCAGATGATATAGGAGAAAAGCCGGTCACTATGACTTCTACTCACTATGAAAATGAGTACTTTATCGTTGATGTTCCCGCAAAATGGTCTGGAAAATGGTCTATTAGTAAAACTATAGATACAAAAGATCTTGGAACACCTTCTCAACCAGCTATAATATATGCATTTAGTCGTTCTGGGGATAATCCTATGTTTGGTGGCGGTGGACAAACCGTACATGTTTATCCTAATGGATTACCAAGCAAGGCAAACTCAGTTAAAGAATGGACAAAATTTGGTTCTAATATCTATGTAGGGGTTGGCGCTAGTAGCGGTTTCTTTAACGAAAAAAATGAAACATACTATAAGGACGAAATGGCTAAAATACGTGCTAAATAAGACAAAACACCTCAATCAAATCGGAGATTGAGGTGTTATTTAATATATTTATCTTATTATCAATTATTATTAATCTTGAAATAGTATATATTTCTAAATTAACCTTACTCTCCTCCTATTATTGACGTAGCCTTGCTATTATTCTATAATTATTTATGAAGTAGAATAAAAGGAGATTTTTATGAACAGAAATAAAAAAACTATAGTATCAATTGTTTTGTTAACCATTGCCATAGTTATTTGTTTCTTCGGTTATAATTTTTATCAAAAGAAACAAGAAGAAGTTGTTTCAGCTGAAAAATTAACTGCTATACATGAAGTTATAAAAAAATTCAATAACAGAAATGATAGAAATGAACGACTAAACTTATTAAAAGACACTCTTGATGAACAATCAAAATACAATCTTAGTTCCTATAAAGATTCAAAAGTTCAAGAGGAGTATAAAAACAGCATAACTACAATGCGCACTTACTTCCAAAATGATTATGATAACACTCTAAAAACAAACACCTTATCGGAAATCAATACCGTATCCGATGAAAAAGTAATTACAGATAACAAAACAAAATTAGATGAATTAACTAAAACTATAGATAAAGAAAAAGATTATACTTTTGAAACAGAGCAACAAGCACAAAACAAACAAACTGAAATAGAGAAGCTCGTAAAAAAATACGAAGAACTATAGGTGAATTAAAAGCCAAATCAAATGATAATAAAGTAAAAAAAGAAAATTCATCAAAAAATAGTGAAGAAAAATCAGGAAAAACAAATACAACACACTATGAAAATGAATACTTTAGTGTAGACGTACCACAAAATGGGATAAAATATGGTCGTTATCTATGGATGTTGATTCTAGCAATTTAGGAACGCCATCTCAACCTGCCATAATTTATTCATTTAAACATGACCCTGAAGGTAACGTTCCATTTGGTGGTGCTCAAGCAATCTACGTTTTCCCTGATGGAGTGCCTAATAAGGCTAATTCATCACCAATATTAAAAGAACTAAACTCTAAAGTCTACCTAGGACCTGGAGCTGCATCTGGTTTCTTCTCAACGGATGACAAGCCTGATAGAGCAACTATTAAAGTCAAATAATACAAAAACACCTCAATCAAATTTGGATTGAGGTGTTTATTTCTATACAGTTTGAACATCAGCAACATAGTATTTAGACTTATTGTGTCCACCTGTACTATACCATATTTTAGTGATAAAAAAGTAGTCCTTGAAACTTATAGATTTCAAAGACTACTATATTTATTATCTTAAACCTTTATCGTATGGAATACCAAGTGCTTCTGGAGTAGAAGTTTTCTTAGAAAATACGATAAGTGCAATTATTGTAGCTACGAATGGGAACATATTCCAGAATGATACCGGGATTGGTAGGTCTGGTGCTAAGATAGAAACTTTCTCAGCAAATACTTTAGTTCCTCCGAAGAATAACGAAGCTAATGTAATTGTAATTGGGTTATATTTACCGAAGATTAATGCTGCTAATGCTAAGTATCCGAATCCGTATACTGTGATTGCTGCGTTGAATCCTTGAGAGAATGTAGTTGCAATGATAGCTCCTGCTAATCCTGCTAAACATCCTGAAATAAATACCCCAATATAACGATATTTAAATACATTTAATCCAAGTGAATCACTGGCTTGTGGGTTTTCCCCTACAGAACGCAAACGTAATCCGAATGGACGTTTGTAAATTACATAATATGTTACAATTACTAAGATTACAGCTATAAATACTGTTGGATAAATAGTAAATTTACCAAATACTGTATATCTTGGGAAACCACTTGCTAATAATAATTCATATGTACCATTAAAGTGGTTAACTAAGAATAACGCTATAGCTGGTGTAATTAAGTTTATCGCCGTACCTGAGATAACCTGGTCAGCTTTTAAGTTAATACTGATATATGCGTGGATTAACGACATTAAACCACCAGCAAGTGTAGCAACAACTAAACAAATTACTAACTGGAATAATGTTGGAGATCCATCGAACACTGATAATGCTAATAGTGATGCAATGAATGATCCAAAGATTACGAAACCGTCAAGGGCAATGTTAACAACCCCACTTTTTTCCGAATAGAAACCACCGATGGCAGCTATAAGAATAGGTGCAGTATATTGTAACATTGAGTCTAATAGTGATAATACTGTATCCATCTATTTGTCTCCTTTCTGTTTCTTACTACTAAATAATTTATCAAGCAACTTGTTATCAAAGATAGCTTTAGCTGCAACGAATAATACGATTAATCCAATTAAAATATTCGCGATATCTTTTGGAATACCGATGAATGATAATTGTGGAGTTAATACTCCTAGGAATCCGAATAATAATGCTCCTAATAATGATCCTAAAGCAGTATTAGCACCGATTAAAGCAACCGCGATTCCCATATATCCAAATCCTTGGAATGTTGAACCTGCAACTACTTGTCCTACAGGTCCCATGTTGTAAAGAGCACCACCTAGACCAGCAAAAGCTCCTGAAATAGCCATTGATAATATTGTGTTTCTGTTAACTTTCATACCTACGAATTTTGATGCATTCGGGTTAAAACCTACAGAACGTAACTCATATCCGAATACTGTTTTTTCCATAACAATATAGAAAATAATAACACTAAAGATAGCTAAGAATAAATCTGTTCCTAAACGATAGTTATTGAAAATACCTTCAACTAAACTATTTTGTAAATACCCAGTTCCATCAGCTGAAACGATTGGTTTAGAAATAATATCATTAGTTCCTTTAATATATTTAGGTACAGCAAATTGTACGAAATATAAAGCTGTGTAATTTAACATGATTGTTACAACTACTTCACTGATATTGAATCTAGCTTTTAAGTAACCTGCAATAGCTGCCCAAAGACCACCTACTACAACCCCAACTAAAATACTAGTAATTAATACTAAATAGAAGTTCATACCTTCCATTTTAATCGCAACAAGTCCAGCGAAAAGTCCTCCCATAATGAATTGACCTTCTGCACCGATGTTGAATAAACCTGTTCTAAATGCAAATGCAACAGATAATCCAGTACAAATTAATGGAATTGTTGATACAAAAATTTCAGCTATACTGTTTGAGTCTGAGAAAATATCTCCGATTACTCCAAACACATCTCCTGGTGCTGCCCCTATTGCTGAAATAAGAATCGCCCCAATAATAAATGAAGCTAATATCGGTAGCACCGCATTAGTTAAAACTTTTTTTAACATACGTTCTCCTCTCTACTTCTTAACCCCTGCCATAAGCAGACCAAGTTGTTCTTTTGTTACATTTTCATCATTATCCACAATATCAATAATGTTACCATTGTGAATAACTGCAATTCTATCAGACAATGTTAATATTTCATCTAAGTCAAATGAAATTAACAGGACACCATTACCTTTATCACGGTAATCGATTAACATTTTGTGAATACCATTAATAGCCCCAACATCAAGTCCACGAGTAGGTTGTGTTGTTACTAATAATTTCGGATGTAATTCTAAAGCACGCCCGATAATAAGTTTTTGTTGATTACCACCACTCATACTACGTGCAGAAATTTTCTCATCTCCAGCTTTACGAACATCATATTTTTCACATATTTCTTTCGCAAATTTTGAGATAATATTTTTCTTCAAGAATCCACGGTTAGAGAATTTTTCTGTGTAATAGTTTTCTAAAACTGAGTTTTCTTCAACACTGAAGTCTAGTACAAGACCATCTTTGTGTCTATCTTCTGCAATAATCTCAAGTCCAAGCTCTTTACGTTTTGCAGTAGATAATGAATTGATTTCTTTTCCGTCGAAAATAATTTTCCCTTTTGTTTCTTTAAGTAAAGCATTTAGTACTTCTACAAATTGTTGTTGACCATTTCCGTCAACCCCCGCGATACCTAGAATTTCACGTTCACGGACATTTAAGTTAAAATCGTGAAGAATATCTTTTTTCTCGGCAGTATCTGCATATACCCCTGAAACTTCAAGAATATTTTTCTTACCTTCTCTTGAACGCTCATATTTAATAATTTCTAAGTCTTTACCAATCATTAGACTTGCTAATTGTTCTTTTGTAGTTTCTGCTATTTCAACAGTTCCAAAGTACTCTCCACGACGAATAATACTACAACGATTCGCAACAGCCATAATTTCGTTAAGTTTGTGAGTAATTAATAAAATAGTTTTTCCTTCTGCTTGAAGATTTTTAAGAATAGCTAAGAATTCTTTAATTTCAGCAGGAGTTAAAACTGCAGTAGGTTCATCAAAAATTAAAATGTTAGCATCTCTATATAACATTTTCAAAATCTCAACCCTTTGTTGCATACCTACACTGATATCTCCAACTAATGCTCTTGGATCTACTTCTAAACCATATTTTTTAGATAAATCACTGATCTTTTCAGCAGCGCTATCTAAATCAATTTTTCCACCTTTTACTTCTTCCATTCCAAGAATGATATTTTCTGCAACAGTAAAATTCTTAATAAGTTTAAAGTGCTGATGCACCATACCTATCCCTAACTTATTAGCATGCTTAGGATCTTTAATATCAACTTCCTTACCATCTAATTTGATAACACCGGCTTCTTGATGGTACATACCAAAAAGAACCGACATCAACGTAGATTTTCCAGCACCATTTTCACCAAGTAAGGCATGAATTTCATTGTTCTTTACTTGAATAGTGATATCTTTATTTGCGTAGAAGTCGCCAAACTTTTTAGTTATGTTTAGCATTTCTATAGCGTACATATCTTTACCTCTCTTTTATATATTCTTACATAATATATATTATAATATATTTTGACAAAGTAGTATAGCTTTTTAAGGTATTTTTTTATTTATATTTAATATTAATTTACCTCATAGTAAATTAATTAAAATCCATACTGTATTCGTTTTAATATTTTATAATATAATACGGTTTTTCTAACTTAAATAATCATCAATACAATATAAATTTTTTAATACTATTTAAGAAATATAATAATAATTTCGACAAAAAAAGACCTAGCATTTACTAGGCCTTTTTACTATAAACTTTTTAAAATTAAAGTTCTCCGTCGATATTAGCTTTATCAGCTACACCAGCTGCGTCTGCTGCAACTGTTGCTTTTCCAGACTTAAGATCTTCAACAACTGTTTTAACTTTAGCTTTGATATCATCGCTTAAGTTAGGGTTTTCTGCTGGAAGTCCAACACCATCTTCTTTAATAGTGAAGACTTTAGCTGTTCCACCTTCAAATTTGTTAGCTTTGATAGCATCTAAGATGTTAGCAACTGCTACGTCGATACGTTTAACAGCTGAAGTTAAGATAACTGATTTTTCAACATCTTTTCCATCTTTATCTTTAGCTTTGAATACACCTTCAGAATATTGGTCTTTATCTACACCAACGATCCAGTGTTTAACTTCTCCGCTTTCTTTAAGATCTTTAGCAGCTCTTTCTTGAGCTTCTTTAATAGATCCACTACCAGTTCCACCAGCTGCTACAAAGATTACGTCAGCACCTGCATCAAACATAGTTGCTGCTAAAGTTTTACCTTTGTTAGTGTCATTGAATGAACCACTGTAGTTGTAAACAACTTTGATGTCTTTTTTAGCTGCTTTAGCACCTTGAACGAATCCAACACCAAATTTAACTACTGCAGGAATTTTAGCTCCACCAATGTATCCAACTTTACCAGTTTTTGATTGTAAAGCTGCTGCATATCCAGCTAAGTATCCAGCTTCGTGTTCTGAGAATGTTACAGAAGCAACGTTTTTGTTTTGAACTACACCATCGATGAAAATGAATTTTTTATCTGCAAATGAATCTGCAACTTTTGGTAATTCTTTTTCAAAGTAGAAACCAGCTAATGAAATTACGTCAGAAGCTTTTGCTGCGTTTTGTAAGTTAGCTGCAATGTCACTTTGGTTTTTAGTTTCGATTGGGTTAAGTGCTTTTCCACCATTTTTCTCTGCCCAAGCTTTTACAGTTTCAACGTTACTTTGGTTAAAACTTTTATCTTTTGCTCCACCTTCGTCAGTTACAACACCGATTTTTAATCCAGAGTTGTTAGAAGATGAATTTCCGTTAGATGATTTAGAAGAACATCCAACAATAATTAATGCTGCTGATAAAACAACTGCTATTAATGAAAATACCTTTTTCATAAATAAAAAGTCTCCTTTATTTGTATATTGTTTATATCTAAATAATACCACATTATCTTTGAAACTTCAATGATTTATTTTTGAAATGTTAACATTTTTTTATAATGTTCGTTTTATAATTATAAAAAGCTATAAAAACAACTTCCACAGCTTATATCATATCTATTCTTCTTCATTTTCATAGAATTATTTTAGAATTATAAAGCATTTCCAAAACATTAATAACGTTTACAATTTAACACGAATTTTTGCATATTATTTATTATTACACATTAATTAAATAAATTAAAATAACACTATAAAAAAGGATTTATCAAAGAGTTGAAAGTTTACGAACATTAAAATATAGTACTCTTATTATAAGTAATTAACACATACTAATTGCTGTAGATAAATAAAAAAATCTCTATAGAACTAAAAGTTCTATAGAGATTCCAACATTAAATTTTTTTATAATTCCCCTTCAATATTTGTAGCTGCCCCTTTAGCTTTAAGTTCATCTCCAGTAGCTACTACTTCAACTTTACCTGATTTTAGTTCTTCGATAGCACTAGCAACTTTTGTTTTAACTTCATCACTTAAGTTAGGATTTTCTTTTGGAATTCCTACACCATTTTCTTTAATACCAAAGACATGTTCACCTTTTGTAAACTTACCTTCTTTGATTTCATTTAATATTTTAGTAACTGCTACTTCAATATTTTTAACAGCAGAAGTTAAGATAGCAGATTTTTGATATTCTTTTCCGTCTTTATCTTTCCCTTTAAAAATACCTTCTTCGTATTGATCTTTATCTACTCCTACAACCCAGTGTTTAATCTCTCCACTCTTAGACATATCAATAATGCCGCGTTCTTTAGCTTCTGAGATTACACCATTACCAGTATTACCTGCAGCAACGAAAATTACATCCGCACCTGAGTCATACATAGTAGCTGCTAATGTTTTACCTTTGTTTGTATCTGAAAAAGTTCCGCTATAATTATACATTACTTTAATATCACTTTTAGCCGCTTTAGCACCTTGTACAAAACCAATACCAAATCGCTCTACTGGTGGAATTTTAGTTCCTCCAATATATCCAACTTTTCCTGTTTTAGATTGTAAAGCTGCAATATATCCGGCTAAATAACCAGCTTCTTGTTCCTTAAAGATTAATGAAGCAATATTAGGCGCATCAACAAAAGTATCAACATACATGAATTTTTTATCTTTATATTGTTCCGCTACTTTTGGAATTTCTTTTTCAAATTCATAACCAGCTAAAGAAATAATATCAGATACCTTTGCTGCATTTTGTAAATTAGAAGTTAAATCAGATTGAGTTTTCGTTTCTAAAACAACTGGCTCTTTTGCACCATTAGCTTTCGTCCATGCTTGAATTGCCTCTACGTTAGCTTGGTTAAAACTCTTATCTTTTGCTCCACCTTCACCAGTTACGACACCAATTTTATATCCGCTCTTTCCGTCAGATTTAGTGTCGTTCTTAGCATTCTTTGAAGAACAACCAACAACAATTAATGATAATGCAACTAAAATTGCAAAAATAGTACGTAATTTTTTCATAATACCCTCCTTAAAAATTTATGTACTAAGTACATAATACAATATTTTTAAAGCGTTTGCAAATATTTTCTGAACTTTTTTAAATTTTTTTTAACACCACCAATAATTAGACCAAATGTATCATAATATTATAGCACTTATTAATACTTATTTTTCTGTTTTAATAGCATCATTAAAAAATACATAAAGACATTTATATTAATAATACAAACGTTGATAATAATTAATATAAAATTATATATTTCCTGAATATTTTATGCTATAATAACTTTGATAAAGCATTTTCAGGAGGAATTTATATTATGACATATTATCAAAATATTATTGAAACGGCAAACTACATAATAAAATATTTTGGCGAACCAATTGATTACGCAGTAGTATTAGGAAGTGGAATTACTTTAGAATTGGAAGATCAACAAGAACTTGGCTACGAGGCTATCCCTCTATTCCCAGGAAATAAGCACGCTAACCGTGTTAAAGGACATGCAAATAAACTAACTTTCGGAAAAATTTCTGGAAAAAATGTATTAGTATTAAATGGACGCCTTCACTATTACGAAGGATACAGCATGAAAGATGTTGCATTCATGACATACGTTGTTAAACATCTTGGAGTAAAAGGATTATTTATCACAAATGCTTGTGGTGCTATCAATACTAACTTTAGGGAAGGAGATATCGTTTGTCTTGACGACTTCATCTCTCTTGTAAGCAATAATCCATTAATGGGAGAAAATGAACCACGTCTTGGAGAAAGATTTGTTGATATGACTACTCCATTCGATTCATACTTAGTAGAAAACTTACATAAATCAGCTAAGAAGTTAGATATTACATTACACACTGGTGTTTATGGATTCTTCCAAGGACCTTACTTTGAAACACGCGCAGAGATTCGTGCATTCAAAACTATGGGATGTGACCTTGTAGGTATGTCTACAGTACCAGAAGTAATCGCTGCAAACCACGCATCACTTCCAGTTGCAGTATTAGCATGCGCTACTAATATGGCAACAGGTATTCAAGAGAAAAAACACGATCACGAGCACGTACTACAAACTGCACAAAAAATTAGCGAAAACCTGAAAAAACTTTTAATCGAAACACTACAAAATTTAAAATAATAAGGAGTCAAATTATGGAAAAAACTATTTTCGAAAAAATTATTGATGGAGAAATCCCAAGTTATAAAGTATATGAAGATGAGCATGTATACAGCTTTCTAGATGTGTTCCCTATTACAAAAGGACACACTTTAGTAATTCCGAAAAAACACAGCAGAAATATTTTTGACTGTGATCCTGAAACAGCTGCTAACATTGGACGTGTTCTTCCGAAAATTGCTAATGCTGTTAAAGAAGCATATGGTTGTGACGGAGTAAATATCTTCCAAAATAACGAAGAATATGCTGGACAAAGTGTCTTCCACCTTCACTTCCACATCGTACCAAGATATAAAGATAAAGATATAAACTTCGACAATTTAGAAGTTAAATGGCCACCTCAAAAAGTTGAGCCTTCTGAATTCGAAGAAATTAGAAAAGCAATCGCTGATAGACTATAAAAACGAGAAACTAGGTAAGCTACAAATAGTTACCTAGTTTTTTATTATTCAGCAAATTCAGACTAAACAAAAAATGCTATCTCAAACTTCTAATTTTGATTCAAATTTCTATTAAAAAAAACGAGGATGAGAGCTCTCTCTCATACCTCGATTTCAATATTTACAATATTATTTTTTTCCTTCTTTTGAAGCGAATAAAGATACGATAGAATCTAGAGTTGTTTTTGGTTTTTCTTCTACAACTTCCTCTACTTCTTCTTTAACTTCTTCTGCTTTTTCGATTACTGGAGCTACCGCTTCATGAATTTCTTCAAATGTAGGTTCTACTTTTTCTTCATAGTGATCTAACACTGTTTCTTTTGCACCCTCTACAACTTCTTCCACTTTTTCGAAAGTAGGTTCTGCTGCTGGCGTAACTGTTTCTTTTACTTCTTCAACTACTTCTTCTGCTTTCTCTACAGCTGGTGTTGCTACTTCTTCTACAACTGGAGCCGCTACCTCTTGTGCTTTTTCTACTACAGGTTCTGCAACTTCTTTCACATCTTCTACTTTTTCAGTTACTTCAGCAACAGCCTCTTCCTTAACATCTTCAGCTTTTGCTCCTAATTCTACGAAGTTTTCTTCTACTTTTTCAAATTCTGCAGTTGCAGTTAATTCTTCTAGTTTTTCTTTAGCAAGATCTTGTTCTTCTTGTGTTCTCGCTTCTAATTCTTGAGTTTTTTCATTAATAATTGCTGTTAATTTTTCAATACCAGTTTTAGTATTTTCTTTCAGTAATTCTTTATGTTTCTCTAACTCCTTAGGATTTTTATAATAATAAGCTCCTAATGCACTTACTGCTCCTAATAAAGCACCTTTAAAAATTTTACCCATGTTTAAATTCCTCCTAAATTCTTATCAGTATTGATTTTATCAAAAAAATCAGACAATGTAAAGGATTTAAAGGATTTTATTTTTATAGATTAAGTTTTTAAGTTATTCATATTAAAAAATATAGAAGCAGTAGTCAAAAACATTATTGAATACCACTTCTATTAAAATTTATTTTTTATTTTAAATGTTTAACCCTCGCTACTATTTCTTTGTGTCGTCCTTTAATCATCGGACGAGCTTGAGGATTACCTAAATAACCACATGTTCGCTTCACAACATCACAGCTCTTTGGATCTCTATTACCACATTCTGGGCATTTGAATCCTTTTTTAGTAGGTTCAAATTCACCCTCATATCCGCATTTATAACAACGGTCTATCGGTGTATTTGTTCCTAAATATCCTACCTTGTCATAAGCAAAGTCCCATACCGCTTCTAATGCTTTTGGATTTTGTTTTAATACTGGATATTCACAATAATGAATGAATCCGCCGCTTGCATAATATGGATAATCCTTCTCAAACTCTAACTTCTCAAAAGGCGTTGGATTTTTTCTTACATCATAGTGATATGAGTTCGTGTAGTATTCTTTATCCGTTATATTTTCTACAATACCAAACTTCTCAGTATCCATACGGCAGAACCTATCAGTCAGCGATTCACTAGGCGTTGAGTAAATACTATACCAGTAATCCCCTTCAGCAGTCCATTTATCCACGCATTCCTTCATATAACGCATAATATCTAAAGTGAATTCTTTCGCCTCAGGATTTTTCTCCCATTCTCCTCCATAAAAGACACTTGCTACTTCATATAAGCCTATATATCCTAATGATAATGTAGCACGTTTATTATCAAATAATTGTTTTACCCTATCTTCAGGTTTAAGTCGTTTACCGAAAGCTCCATGCATATAAAGAATAGGTGCATTTTGAGGCTTAGCCTCTCCACAACGTTTTGCTCTGTAATCTAACGCATCTTTACAAATTTCTAATCTTTCTTTAAAGATATTCCAAAACTCTTCTTTATCTCCTTTTGATTCTAGAGCCACTCTAGGAAGATTTAATGTTACCACGCCTAAATTCATACGACCACTTTCGACAAGTTCCCCTTGTTCATTTCTCCATGCAGGTAAAAATGATCTACATCCCATCGGAGTCTTACAACTACCAGTAATTTTCGTAATCGTGTCATACATAAGTACATCTGGGTACATTCTTTGAGTCGCACATGATAATGCAAGTTGTTTAACATCATAGTTAGGATCTATTGATTTTAAATTCAGACCATCTTTAATAACAAAAATTAATTTAGGAAAAATAGCAGTTCTTTTCTCTTTTCCTAATCCTTCAATTCTCACCTTAAGAATAGCTTTTTGAATTTCTTTTTCAAAGTATCCTTCACCTAAACCGAACCCTAAAGATGTAAATGGTGTTTGTCCTTGAGACGAATACAAAGTATTAATTTCATACTCTAGAGATTGCATTGCATCAAAAATATCTTTTTTAGTTTTCTTATCAGCAAACGCTTTTTGTTTTTCCTCATCATCAATCCACTCTTGAGCCATTTTTAAGTTCTTTTCATAGTTCAATTGTGCAAACGGGGCAAGAACTTCGTCAATTCTATCAGCACTGCATCCACCGTACTGGCTTGATGCAACATTAGCAATAATCTGAGCCATTTGAGCTGTTGCTGTTTGAATACTCTTCGGACTATCTACATCTGCATTTCCAATTTTAAAACCTTTTGTTAGCATCTCTTTAAAGTCAATTAAACAACAGTTTGTTAAAGGTTGATAAGGAGAATAATCTAAGTCATGATAGTGAATTTCTCCTTTTTGATGAGCATTAGAAACATGTTTCGGCAACATTTTAAGCCCTATTGCTTTAGCAACAATACCACTGGTTAGGTCACGATGTGTATTAAACACTAAGCTGTCTTTATTAGCATTCTCATTCACTACATTCTCTTCACGATTAACTAATTTTTCAATCGCCACATTTATATCTAGGCTGCGCTCACGTTCAATATCACGCATACTTCTATAGCCAACATACTCTTCATATATTGCTTCTTCACCTAAAGTAAGTAGTGTGTGCTCAACAATATTTTGAAGCTCATAAATTTTAATATTACCTTTAAATCTATTAGCAATCTCTAAAATAACATTATCCACAATACCATTAATATTAACACTATGGTTTTTACCAAATACTGAATGTACAGCTTTTTCTATCGCCTTATAGATTTTTTCAGTGTCAAACCTAACTATACGTCCATCCCTTTTTATAACTAGTAAATTTTTAGTTAAACTATCCACTTTCGCCTTTGTATATGAATATAAATTATTATTTTGCATGTTATCCCTCATTTCGATATAATTTTAGATTCATAAAAATATTATAATACTATCTTATCTCAAAAATTTCTTCCTGTCTACAACATTTATTTCCGGGAAATCAGAAAAGCTTGTTAGCTTGCCTTTTACTCTAATTGTGAATTTTTTTAGCTCTTCTGTTTTTCGAAATAAAATTTAAAAACATTATTATATCAAGGTTGATAGAGGTTAACATATACTTCTGTAGCAATTTATAAACAATGAAAATTATAATACAGTTCGACTTTTCCTAATTCAACGGTAATTAAAAATGACATTCAAAAAGTTCACTAATACCTAAAAAATTTATTTTTTCATCACTTAAACTATATTTTAATACAGCAATTTATGATAAAATTATAGTAAATAATAAAGTGAGAAATGTATATGAAAAAAACACAAATTGAAAAACTAACAGATCAATTATTTTCTATGGAAAATGATAGTTCACTATTAATAAATGAATTAGAACCTTATGTAGAATTATTTATGCACTATGAATGTGCTATGCTTGAAATTGAAACAAAACTAAATGTATTCGATAAGGAATTTTCTCTTCATGGTGAGAGCAACCCCATCGAATCTGTAAATACTAGACTGAAGACACCAATGAGTTTAATGAACAAACTTAAACGTTTAGACTTACCTTTTGACATAAATACAATAAAAGAAAATATCTATGATGTTGCAGGGGTTCGAGTTATATGTTCATTTAAAAACGATGTTTATAAACTTGTCGATGCGCTAAAACAACAAGATGATCTTACAGTTATAGCTGAAAAAGACTATATTAAAAATCACAAAGAAAACGGTTATAGAAGTTATCACCTTATCGTTAAAGTACCAATCTTCTTATCAGATAAAGTAGAACACGTGGCTGTTGAGGTTCAATTTAGAACAATAGCCATGGACTTCTGGGCAAGCTTAGAACATAAGCTTAGATATAAGAAAAATTTAAGTGAAGAGAAAGAAAAAGAAATAGAGCGTCGTCTTCAACTCTGTGCGGATATAAGTTCTAAACTAGACAACCAAATGCAAAAGGTTAAAGAAATAATAGAAGACGATTCAGAATACTTATAAAAAAACTTGGATATTAGGCATAACTAATATCCAAGCTTTTTAATTTTACTATCAACTTATCTTTCTTTGCTATGATTTACAGAATAAGCAAAATAAATTGCTAAACCTACTAAAATCCAACATCCAAAAATTATCCATGTTAAAAATTGAATACCATATAATAATACGATAAATAATAATATTGATATTATTGGTAAATAAGGCATCCCCGGCATAATAAATCCACGTTTCACATCTGGATACTCTCTTCTAATAACAAACATTGAATAACTTACCAACATAAACGCTATTATGTAAGAGACATTAGCTAAATCAGCTAATTGGCCTAAGGGTAAGAAACCAGTTAAGATTGCCATTAATAAACCAACTCCAATTGTTGTTGAACCTGGAACACCACTTTTATTTAATGACGATAATTTCTTCGGTAATAGACCATCTCTACTCATCGTAAATAATATTCTTACAGCAGCGAACATCGTTCCTAATGGCCCAGATAAAAGGCCAATTACCGCTCCTAAGGAAACTATTCCAGCTACCTTATCTTGTCCAACTACTCCAAGAACATACGCTAATGCATCACCTTTTCCTAATTGACTAAATGGTACCATACCCGTTATCACTAAACAAACCATTATATAAAATACCGTACAAATTAATAGTGTAATAATAATAGCTCTAGGCAATGCTTTTTGTGGATTTATGGTCTCTTCCGCTGAAGTTGAAATAGTATCAAAACCTAAATATGCGAAAAACACTGTTGTAGCACCTATCATTATCCCTGACATTCCTTGTGGTGCGAAATTATCAGTCCAATTCGTGGGAGTAATGTAGAATACACCTACAAGAACGAATAGTAAAATAACAATAATCTTAACAGCAACCATTAAATTATTCACAAACTTACTACTATTTGTTCCTTTAAATAATACTATCATTATTAGTAGAACTACAGTAATCGCTAAAATATTACCATAGCCTCCTTCACTTGGTAAGGTTGTAAATTTCTTTGGTAGTATTATTCCAAATCCTTCTAATAAAGATTTAAAATAACTTGACCAGCCATTAGCTATGGCAGCTCCTGCTATAATATAACTTCCAGCTAAAAGCCAACCCATACAATGCGCTACAATCTCTCCTAGTGTAATATAGCTATACGTATAAACACTTCCACTTGATGGTATAGTAGAAGATAACTCTGCATAACATAAAGCCGTAAGTCCACAAGCTAAGCCCGCAATTAAAAATGAGAATATTACTGATGGTCCAGCTTTAGATGCTGCTTCCCCTGTTAATACCAGTATACCCGAACCAATAACTGATCCTATACCAAGTAATATTAGGTCAATAGTTCTTAAAGTTGGCCTCAAGGTCTTTTTTCTACTTTCACCAAACACCTTTTCTATTGTTTTTTTTCTAAATATTTGCATTAATAAAAAATTCTCCTTTCATTAGAATCACTAATACATTCTAACAATCCTTCTCTTATTAAATCTAACAACAATCTATTATAGCGCGAGAATCTAATTTAATCAAATTTTCTTTCATCCTAATTTTTTAAATAATTAATACAACGATATCACTTTAATTCATTCACAAAATTTTATAACCTTATATTGCTAACTACATAAAAACCCTCTTTATTGGAAATAGCTTTATCCAATAAAAAGGATTTTTATTAATTATTTAAGCCATATTGCTTTTCCTTCTCTAAGAAACCGTTATTCCTGTTTTAAATTATGAAATAAGCCCTTCTTTTTTAAGAATTTCTTCTGCTGAATCTTTCTTATCAGGATTTACTAAAACGATTGGTCCAGTACATCCCATTCCACTCTCAGCGTATATTTCATTTTTCCAAAGTAACTTAGTTGCATCTTCAAGGTCTAGAATATCAATTCCAGAGATTTGTGCAGTAACTACTTCTTTTTCTGGCATTTTAACTTCTTCAGTTGTAACTGAGCCTTCTTTTTTAACTTTCAATTTAGAAATAAATTCATCTAGTTTAGCTTTATTAGCTTTTTCAAATTCTTGTTTTGCTATTTCATTTACTTTACCTTTTGCCACTTCATAAGCATATTTCAATGCATTAGCTACAACAGGTGAACCAGATGCTCTTGATAAAATTAAAATTCTTCTATCATAGTCTTCTCCCACACCAGGTCCATATCCAAATCCACTAGCTTCATAATCTCCACCAGTAGTAAATGCTGAGAATACTTTCATGAATAAGTTACCTGTTAATGAATCAACAACCATAACGTCAGGTGTTCCCATAAGTAAATCATTACCTCTCATTACAGAACCACCATCTGCTCTTTGAGATGTTGCAAATTCAAATTCATAACCATTTTCTTTAAGATCTAATAAAACTTTTTCAACCTGTCTAGCACCTTCAACATTCGCTATACCAACAGTAGGATTAGTTTTTCCAAGTGATTTAGCAGTTGCAATACCGTAAAGTGTATTTCTTACCATTGCTTCAACTCTGTTAGTAGATGAAGTCCCTGTTGTTGTTGCAAGAAGCATTTCAGTACCTCTAGCAGGTGTAATAACTCTACCTACTGTAGATACACCGATAGGAAAATTATAATGCATAGTTACACAAGAAGCTATTTCCCCTTTATCTAATAGGTCTTCCATAATTTTGTGAGCTTCATCTTCATCTTTAGCTTCATAAGATTCGAAATCTTCATATCCCTTACCTATTAAAACTATGTCGAATACAGGATTTTTAGCTAATATTGCACCTTGTAGTAAATTCTCGAAACCATGTTCACTTCCTAAAGTTGTTAAACCAACTTTTAATTTTTTACCAAAGTTACCTGTTTCAATGGCATTAGCTACTTCTAGCAATACTTCTGATATAACTTGTTTACTCATAGTATCACCCCTATTCTTCTAACATTTCTTGGGAAATTTTTCTCATTGATTCTGCTATAATTTTTCTGATTTCATCTTTAGAAATTCCTGCAGATTCTCCTTCTACAGCACCGCTATTTCTTTCAACTACAAAAGATACTCCATCAAATAAGTTTGTCATTCTTCCTAAGAATAGACTACCTTTACCTACGATCATAGCACGGTTTTTATCACCTTTTGTTAAGTCATCAATTAAGAATCCTACATAAGGTACTCCTGAAGGAATGTGTCCTTGTGTTGGAGCCCAACCAGGTAAACCTTTAGCCTCAATAAATGATTTAAGTTCTTTTTTCTCAATATCTCCACGCATTGCTGCTAATGCTGCAATCATTTTGTAGTTAGCTTCTGGAACGTTACCTGCTCCTGCAGCTTTTGTGATATCTGGGTTTTGCATCTCTACAGAGAATACATCAACATCTGTAATTTTCAATTTAGCTTTTTCTAATGGATTAGCTACTAAAGCTCCCATTACAGCTTGTGGTGAAGATCCTGTTCCTACATTGTGTTTTCCGACCATATCAGTTCTAATGATTGGATTTACTCCATCATTTTCACTAATAAGAACAGCGAATCCACCTAGAACATCTTCTAGAACTGGAAGACCTTTTTTAACGTGGTCTTTACCATTCATACCTAATTTAGCACTTGCTCCACCTGCAACTACTAATACATTTTTGTATACTCCAGCTTTTACTAAAGATGAAGCACTAATTAATGCGTGGGTTGGTGCAGCACAGAAACCTCTTAAGTCAGATCCAGTAGCATTAACTAAACCAACAACTTCTGCAATTGCTTTAGCAAAGTTACCACCACCACGTTGGTTAATATCTCCACAAGCTTCTTCTGAACATTCCACTACATAGTCAATATCCTCTGGGTTTACACCAGAATTACGTAATAATTCTAATGCAGCAATAACTCCAGAAGCTTTAACTACTAGATTTTCGAATATAACGTGAGCATTTAAGTTCACATCTACATCGTGAGCTTTTTTAACATAACCCACAACTTTACCTTCGTGAACTAAGTCTTCAAATCCTTCTTCATTATCACTAAGGTCTGCACCTTCTAATTTTTCGAATAAAGGAGCTAGCTCTTTGAAGTTTTCCTCTATTTTAGGACGAACAACGGCTACAAACTCTTCTGATAGTTTAACTAAGTCAAAAGCATCACAAAGTTTCATTAGTGCTAGAAACTCATCTTGTGGGACAATTTGTCCAAATTTACCGTGTCGTTCACCTTTTTCATCTTTAATATCATACCAAGGCATTGGATATGTATTTAATTGTTCAGGTGTTTTATTACCAATATACACTTGGTTAGGTAAATAGTTAACCACTTCTTCATATGTACGAATATGGTTATTTACTTCTTTTAAAAACTCTGAATCTGGATTCGTTACTCTCTCTACAGAAGCAGTCGATCCATTTCTTACTATCATATCTGGTGTATGAACAAGAATATATCCTGCTCCCTTAAATACTGGATAATTCATAGCTATATTGTGCTGAGGATATAAACATACCCTCAGCTCCCCTTTCTTTTTTATTATTCGAATACTGTTTGTCCGTCAACTTCTACAGTTAAAGCATGTAATGCTTTTTCTACAAGTCCACGTCTTAATTTTTTCTCTTCATCCGCTTCTAGTTTTGGATTTCCTAGTGGGTGAGGGATTGCGATAGTTGGAACGATTCTGTTAGCTCCAACTGTTAGAGAAATCGGTACTACTGTACACATGTGAACCACAGGTATACCCGCTCTCTCAATTTCTTTTACCATCGTTGCACCGCAACGAGTACAAGTTCCTCAAGTAGAAGTTAAGATTACAGCATCTACTCCGTCGGCTACTAATTTTTGTGCATATTCTTTAGCGAATCCTACAGCACTAGCTACGGCAGTACCGTTACCTACTGTAGTATAGAATTTTTCGTGTAAACTTCCTACTTTACCTTCTTTAACGAATTCTCTCATTACGTCTACAGGTAATACACGGTCAGCATCTTCATTAGCGTATACTGGGTCGTATCCACCATGAGCTGTTTCGTGAGTTTCATCAGTTAAATTAGTGAATCCTTCTAATGAATATTCACCATATTTAGATGCAGAAGATGATTCGATGTGATCTGGATTTCCTTTTGGAACAATACCACCAGAAGTAACTAAAGCGATTTTAGCTTTGCTTAAATCTTTAACAGCTGGGTTCGGCTCAACTCTGTCAAAGTTAGGCATTGGATATTCTGTTTCGAATTCTTCACCTTTAATTTTCTTAACAAGCATTTCAACAGCACGTTCTGATCCACGTTTATCGCTGAAGAAGTTAACACGGATTCCTCTTTCGTGGTATCCTTCTTCTTTTGGAGAAAGGATTTCTTCACCTTTAGCTAATTTTGCTGCAAATTTAGCTAATTTTGGTAAAGCTTTTCTCATACCAGCTGCACTGTCAGCTGTTTCAAGAATATAAACTTCTTTTCTGAACATGTCTGTTCCTGGGTTTTCTACATACATTGCTGTTACCGCTGGAATTCCTAATTCGTCTTGAACAGCTTTAGTAATTGTACCAGCTGCTACTCCGTAACGCCCTGCATTGAATGCTGGACCAGCAATGAATAATTGTGGTTCGCATCCTTTAATCATTTCTAAAAGTTCTGCTTGAACTTTTTCTAAGTTTTCATTGAAGTAACTATCACCACAAACTACTGTAGCTACTACTTCGAATTCTTCTCCCAATTGTCCTTGTAACTGAACACTAATCGGTGGTAATTCAGTTCTTAATTCTGGTGCAATGTGGGCTTGTTCTTCTCCACCTACTCCAGCGAAGAATTGGTTTATATAATGTACTACTCTTATTTTAGACATTTTTATTTCCCCCTATAACTATTATTTAGATCTTTAATTACTCTCCACGAACATCTTTCATTTCGCTTGTTATTTCATCAATATCTAATACCATTTCCATCATTCCAACTTGATCTTCATAGATAGCTTCATCTATTTGAGATTTAATTTCTTCTTCTACAATGTGATAAACAGCAAGATTTAATGCTACACCTGCAAGTGGCCCTGCAAATGTTGGGTCCCCTGCTGTTACTGTTTCAGCTGCTAGACCAGCAGCTTCGGCTTCAGATGCACCTAGTAAAACTACAACGTTTTCGTTACCGAATTTTTCGGCAGCTTCTTTAACACGTTTTTGGTTTTCTAAGTCCATAGCCCCTGCGGCTGTTCAGACGAAACATTCAGTAGATGAGAATACTATTTCTACTCCTTCAATTGGTTTTACACACTCTTCAATAGCTAATCCTGGTATACCATCACGGTCACCAATGATAACTACTTTTTTATTAATAAGACTTACCATTATCTTATTTCCTCCTTGTTAAAATCTATAACATTTATTTTTATTTTGCTTACTAGAAAGTTTTAGTACTTAAATAACCGAAACCTGTTTCGTTAGTAGCACCTGTAATAGCTTGAATTTCAACTTCGATAGTTCCATCTTCTCTTAATGAGTCTTGGTTACCACCAGCAATTACATTTACTACATCGATGTGTCCGATAACTCTATCTAATTTTGGTAATACAACCACTTCGTTAGCATTACCTCCAGTTACTACTGCATCAGCAGCTACGTCAGCATCAGCTAAGCTTTGGCTGGCTCCGTCACGTCCTGCATATTCATCAGTTACGATAACTGTTTTAACTTTTTCAGCTTCAATTTTTTTACAGTTCATGATTAAGTCAGTATCTGGGTTACCGAATCCTTCTTGAGATACGATTACAGCATCTAAGTTTAAGTAACGACAAAGTTTTGCAGTCCAGTTAGATGAACGTTCTTTATCCATTAAGTAAACATTTTCGTTAGTGATGATTACACCTAAGAAGTTAATTTCTTTACCATGTTTTTTATATAAATCTTCAATAACACCATTGTTTAAGTGCACATATGTTGGGTTTTTATCACAAGCTGATACACAGTTACCACTTACGATAGCACCATCCATAATTTCAGTTGGATATAGAATTGTTGGTACTATTTGTTTTGCATCAACACCGTATACATAAGTATCATGTAATAAACCTTGAGTTTGAAGCATGTATACATACCCTACTTTTGGTAGATCTGGATATTCAGCAATTTGTTCTAATAAAGGTTTAGTTTCAAATACTTCTACTTCTTCTGGTTCTAATGAACGAGCTAATTCTGCAATGTAACGAGCAGCTTTGAATCCGATGTAGCGAACTGCTTTTTCGTGTTCGTGTTGTTTAACTCCTTCTTTAGGCTCAGCAATAACGATTAAGTTATTTGTTTTAGAAAATGGAGTATATTCAGCTCCAAGTCCTGTCATGTCGATAATACCTTCTTGGAATCCTACGATTTTACCAGTAGTTACTACAGCCATACCTTTAAGTGCGATTGTACGACCTTCACCTACAGTATCTACTTTTGAAAGGATACCTGGGAAAATTCCTCCACGACCTTCAACTTTAACACGAGGTTCAATTACATCCTTAACTGGTGTAATACGAACACTCTCACCTGGACGAGCAATATCTAAATCAACAGATTCAATTGCATCATCCTCGAAAACAGCTTTTACAAGCTCTTCTTTATTTACATATAATACATTTGCCTCGATTTTTGATTCTGCAGCAAATTGTATATCTTTAATATGGATCTTTCCTAATTCAAGACGCATACCTAATACCTCCCTATTGAGTTTATTTTTTTTATAAATATTTGTTAATCATAGCTTCTATATTTGGAACAGTAGCATCATCTTTAGTTACTTCTTCGACTTTGCTTCCGTCTTTATATATGGCTATTGTTGGTAACCCTAAAACTTTTTGTTTGATTGCAAGTCTTCTTGCTTTTGTTGTATCTAGAGCAGCAAACTTAAGTTTGTCTCCGTATTTGTCTGCTAATTCATGTACACTTGGCATAAGTGCTTTACATGGTTCACATCCTTGGCTCCAAAAGTCTACTAACACGTATCCTTCTGCTTCCAATACTTCACTCTCAAAGTTTTCTTTGTTTAGTTCTAACATTGTCTTTGTCTCCTTTTTTTATTTTTAAATTTTATTCAAATTTCCCAGCAATATATTTTTCTGCAGTGATCGCTGCTACAGCACCATCCCATACAGCTGTCACTACTTGACGAATTTCTTTTTGACGACAGTCACCTGCTACAAATACACCTTCAACATTTGTCTTAGTGTCTTCTCCAGCTTTAATATAACCACCTTCAGTAAGTTCAACTTTTCCTTCAAATAGTTTAGTTTGAGGAACATATCCGATGAAGAAGAATAATCCCATAGTTCCATCTTCTTCGTCAGCTTCTACCACATATTCTTCACCTGTAGCTACATTTTTTAATTTAATAGCTTCTGAATTCCATCACCAATTGCTTCAAGAACAACCGTTTCAGTTCTAATTTCGAATTGTGGATGATTTCTTGCTTTTTCAGCTGTGATCCTTTCACAGTGAATATCTTCTTCAAAATGGATGATTGTTACTTTACGAGCAAATTTAGTTAAGAATAAGGCTTCTTCTACAGCACTATTTCCTCCACCAACTACGAACACTTCAAGTCCATCGAAGAAGTCACCATCACAAGTAGCACAGTAAGAAATACCTTTACTTTCTAATTCCCTAACCCCTGGAATATCTAATTTTCTTGGAGATGCTCCGGTTGCAATTACTACTGCTTTAGCTGTGTAATCACCGCTTGTACAAGTAACTACTTTTCGTCCCCTTCAAGTTCAACATTTAGTACTTCTTCTTGTTTGAACTCTGTACCAAAATTTTTAGCTTGTTCTGCCATTCTCGCTGTTAAACGTGGTCCAGTTGGATCTTCAATCGCACCAGGATAGTTTTCAATCATGTGAGTGATTGCTGCTTGTCCTCCATTTTTCGATTTTTCTAGAACCAAAACGTTTAATTTAGCACGTGAAGCATACAACGCAGCTGATAAACCTGCAGGTCCAAAACCAATGATAATTACATCATAATTTCTACTCATAATTATCCTCCTTTATTTATTTTTTTATAAAATTCTATTTATCGCATTTAATAATAAATCGTAATCAATAACACTAAAGTCATCTTTTACTCTATCTGTCCACTGAGGAACTTCTTTATTTTTTCTAAATTTTTCAAAAGTTCCTACCGCTTCAGAAATTAAATTAATAGAAGCAACATCTAGTTCATTATTTTTCTTAATGACTACGGATCTATAAATTGTTTCATTTGGTTTAACACTTCCATATAGTGGATGTGTTACAATTTCCCAATTTTCATGAACGTAGTCCCTAACTTTTTTTAATACATCTAGATATTCAATATCGTAATATTCGACTTCTATGTTTCTAACTTTTTCATTTGAAAATCTTGGATTATTTGTTATCAATTTCATAGCGTCCCTCCTAAAATAAAAACAACAAAAAGAAAGCTAGCTTTCTCTCTGTTGACTTGCTTCAGAGTTCTGTCCTAGTGCAGTTTTTTTACCTGAGAATTTCATTAACAATTGCTAAGTGTTAATTTGTACCTTCGGTGTCCAATGTCCTCTCCCACACTAATCATACAGTTTATTTTTTACACCCTTATTTTATACTATTTCTCAAACAAATGGAACCATTATTTTAAACCATGTATACGCTCTACAAAAATATATTATCATATATGCTCATGAAAAATAACATTAAATCTCATTAAATCTACAACATAACTGTTATATAACTGATTTTTATTCTGAAATTTAAAGAATATTTTTGTTTTTTTCGAAGTATAGTTTTATAAATTAAGTTTATACTATCTTGCGAAAACACCTTTGTAATAATTATGAAAGTAATGAAAACATCTGATTTTTAGAAAATAATATGCTTATTTTACATTTATTTATAATTTTTTTCGTTGAAATATACATACTTTTTCGTTATACTTAATCATACATTCATTTAGTATAAGGAGGAATAATATGAATAACACTCAAAAAAGTTTATTATCTATCCTCGTATGTTATTTTTCTTGGGGACTATTTCCTATTTATTTTAAATTACTAAAAGAAATAGATGCATATGAAGTTCTTGCGATGAGAATTATATGTTCTTTTGTTTTTATGGTTATTGTAGTGATGATTGCAAAAAATAAAAAATCTATCCTTAATGAAATAACGACTCTCTGGAAAAATAAGAAACGTGTCTTGTTATTAGTACTAGCATCTTTTTTAATATCATTAAATTGGCTTACATATATAATTGCAGTTAACACTAATCATGTACTAGAAGCAAGTTTTGGATACTATTTAAATCCAATTGTAACAATTATCTTAGCCGTAGTATTTTTAAAAGAGAAACTAACACACACTCAAACAGTAGCATGTCTATGTGTTGGCGGATCATTATTATACTTATTTATATCACTGGGATCTCTGCCATGGATTTCCATTATTCTAGCATTAAGCTTCGGACTTTACAGCTTATGTAAGAAAAAAATTGTACTAAGTCCAAAAGCAAGTTTACTTATAGAAACAGCAATAGTTTCTCCTATTGCATTTATCTATATAAGTTATCTTACAGCAAATAATTCACTTACATTTTATTCTTTTGGAACAGATACATTAATATATTTATTATTATCTGGTGTAATTACTGCAGTTCCACTAATGTTATTTGCTAAAGGAGCTACAGCAATTCCACTATACATTTTAGGTATTCTTCAATACTTACCACCTACAATGCAATTCTTCATAGGAATCTTTGTATATGGAGAGGTATTAAGTATTCAAAAACTAATCTCATTCTCAATAATTTGGGTAGCCGTAGCAGCATTCTGTTATTCAGCGGTTATTTCAATGAAAAAACAAAACTTAATTAATGAGAGTCATAAAAAATAAAAAGAACTTATCCATATTTTTCATGGATAAGTTCTTTTTTATAATATTGTCCAATTTTTATATACTACTTTCTCTAATGCACCTTTATCATTACCTAATTCCTGTTTCAATTTCAAGATCAGAGGCGAGGAATTCTTTATACCTAATTCTTCCAAGTCGATCCAATATATTCCACTAGAATCATTTAGTTCATCTTCCAACTTTTCTGAAATCATATCTTGCTGTTCGAGATTAATATCAACGTTATAAAATACCATAATATGATGTACTGTGCGATTAGATTCTTCTACAAAAACATCATAAGCTCTGCAGTTCCCATAGTTTTCTATTGCATACCCCGTTTCTTCTCTGAATTCACGAACTAATGTTTCTGTAAGTCCCTCATTTTCTTTTTGACTACCTCCTGGTAAATCGAATCTATTTTTATAAGGTCCTCTCTCTTTTTGGATACATAAAAGCTTATTATTTCTTATACATATTCCATAAACTCCAATGTGATTAATAATCATAATATACCTTCCTCAATTCTTCAAAAAGGGGCTGACCTAAAAGACCTAAATTTTAACAAGGTGTATATGAAAACTCATAGACGCAGTGGTTTATTGATATCTAAATTCGCTTTATAAAAGCTATTTAGATATCTAATAAACTGTGCGGGGGTAACTCGACAAAATCGATTTCTACGAAATCACGATTTTTGAGTCACTCCCGCTTTAATCTTATTCTAATTCTGCTAATTTAGCTTTTAAGTATGGCACTAAATCATCTTTTAAATCAGACTTAAGTGCAAAGTCGATAGTAGTTTTAACAAATCCAATTGTTTCACCTACATCGTAACGTTTACCTTGGAAGTCATATGCATAAACATTTTCTTCCTCATTTAACATTTGGATAGCATCTGTTAATTGAACTTCTCCACCAACACCCACTTGTTTTTTAGCTAAGTGTTTGAAAATTCCTGGATTAAGAACATATCTTCCCATAATCGCTTGATTAGATGGTGCTGTTCCTGGAGCTGGTTTTTCCACAAAAGTTTCAACATCATATAAGTGTCCATCTTGTCCTTTAGGCGCAATAACACCATATCTGTGTGTTTGATCTTCTGGAACTGTTTGAACCCCGATTACAGAACATCCTGTTTCTTCTGCTTTATCAATAAGTTGTTTGATTGCAGGATATTCATCATTAATTACAACATCGTCACCAAGTAATACTGCGAATGGCTCATCTCCGATGAAACTACGAGCAGTTAAAATCGCATCTCCTAATCCTGCCATTTCTTTTTGACGTACGTAGTGAATATTAGCAAGTTGTGTTGGGTATTTAACTTTTTCTAATAATTCAAGTTTACCTTTGTTTTCTAACTCTACTTCTAACTCCACGTTTCTATCGAAGTGGTCTTCAATAGCTCTTTTTTGTTTACCAGTTACAATAATTATATCTTCAATTCCAGCTTTTACCGCTTCTTCTACTATGTATTGAATAGTAGGAGTATCGATAATCGGAAGCATCTCCTTAGGTAATGCTTTAGTAGCAGGAAGGAAACGCGTACCATATCCTGCTGCTGGAATAATCGCTTTTCTTACTTTTTTCATTTATTCACCTATATTCTTTTCTAAAATTTAACAAACTAATAATAACATATTTTCATCGATTTGGCAAACTTTTTCCTTATTTTCAAACTATATAAATAACATTTTAAATTTAGCATTCTTTTATGTCACCGATATCGAATATTGATATTATGTTTTTTTATAAAATCCTTTATTGTTTTTCTGTTTTGTTTCGAACATTTATCGAACAATACTTAAAAGAGAACTTAGAATGAAAAAACATCCTAAGTTCTTATATTTTATCTTGTATTTAAGGCTTGTACAACAACATTTGTTGTTTGTTCTTTACCATTTCTATAGTAAGTTACTTTTACAGTATCTCCAATTTTTGATTTCTCAAATAAGTATTTTCTAACTGCAGCAACATCTTTTACTTCTTCACCATTTAATTTTGTAATGATATCATATTTCTCTAAACCTGCTTGATCTGCTGGTGTACCGTTCTCAACATAACGAATTACTACACCTTGTTTACCTTCATATTTCAATTGAGATTTAACAGTATCACTATCTACTGTATTCACAGATACTAATTGTACACCTAATGCAGGTCTAATCACTCTACCTGATTGTTCTAATTGTTCAGTAATAAGTTTTACTTCATTTGAAGGAATACCAAACCCAATTCCCTCGGCACTTACATTTGCAGTTGCTTTTGCAATTTTAGACTCGTTAATACCGATAAGTTTACCTTCACTATTGATTAATGCACCACCACTATTACCTGGGTTAATGGCCGCATCCGTTTGAATTACAGTTTGGTTCCAGTCATTTTTACCATCTCCATCAACATCCATTGGGATTTGTCTATTTACAGCTGATACAATTCCTTTTGTAACAGTATTAGATAAGTTAACATCTAAGGGCGATCCGATAGCAAAAGCTGTTTCACCAACTGCGATTTTATCACTATCAGCAAAATCCATCGTTGTAGTTACATTATCTCCGCTAATTTTTAATACAGCAAGGTCTGTCCAAACATCAGTCCCGACAACTTCTGCATTTACATTTGTTCCATCACTTAAAATAACAGATAATTTCTTAGCACCATTAACAACGTGGTTATTAGTAACGACATATGCTACATTTCCTACTTTTTTGTAGATCACTCCACTACCACTAGAAGCTGCTTTTAAATCACCAGAATCATTACCAGATCTACTAGAACCTCCTAAGATTGACTCTAGGTTATTAGATGTATTACTTTGGTAGTTCACGATTGAAACTACTGCATCTTTTGCTTTTGAAATTGCGTTTACTGTAATTTGTTCATTATCTTTATCTTCTTTTGTCGCTGTTACCGAAGAATTCAGAGCCTTACCAGTTCCCATTACCGCTTGCGCTCCAAAAACACTAGTAGCTCCAAGAGCAAACGCTGCAAAGACAGTTAGAAATAATTTTCCATAGTTATTTTTCTCCTGAACAGGTACTTGTGCATTGTTCATCTCTTGATAATTTTCATAGTTATTGTATTGAGAATTTTCTACATTATCATAATTTTGATAATCGTTTTGTTCATTATAATTTCCTTGATTGTTAAATTCTCTATTATTTTGGTTGTTATTTCTGTTTTCCATAAGAATCCTCCTTTTAAACTTTATTTATATTATTTTAAGGTTAAACGTATTTCACCTACATTTTTATAATATCAGTATCAACTTAAACGAAGTTTAAAGAAAAGTTTAAATGTACTTAATATTTTTTTACGAATTACGTATCATATATTTTTCATAATATATATACTTCATTATTCTATATATAAATTATATGAAAAAAATAAGAAGGATGCAACATTTGTAACCTAATGAAACCTAAATAAAAAACTCAAACGTAATTAATCCATGATTGAAGTTCAAACATGAGTAAATTACGCTTGATGTTTATCTTTATACTAATACTATATATTTTTTACAGATATCCGCGAAGAATCCTTGAACATCTCCTGCTTTAAGCATATCTTCTTGTTCTTGATCCACAATATAGTTCTCACTAGCTTCCATAACCGCCAGAAGTCGTTTGAAAGTATCAGCAAATAGAGCTTCATCTTCATTCAGTAAATAGTTGAAGTTTTGTTCAGCAAAAAATGGAATGAAAACCTCTCTAAACGCACCTTGACGTATTCTACCAATAAGTTTTTCACCACTTGCTGTAACGAATAAGTCTCCTTGTTTTTCAACAAATTCTTTCGCTTTTATGTGACTAGAAAAAATCTGGAATCCTTCTGCTTCTTTGTACTCTCTAAAAACTGGAATTTTAAGACCTTGTTCTTCGTAAAGAGCTTTATCGATTATCACAAAAACCTCTTCTAAATCCCAGAATTCTTTCGCTATATAATAAAATGCTACACGCCATCTACTATCACTTTTCGGCAATCTTTTAAATGTAGCTACTTGCTCAACTAATTTAATATCTTTTTCCAATACTGTTTCCTCTATCTCTATGTGAATTTAATCTAATTGAATTACCGTTCCTATACGTTTTGAAGTAGCATTGTCCAGCCTATATGAGAAAAATTTGTCATTATCTCTTACCGTACAGAAATCAATAATTTTAATATTATCTTCTAGTATACCACATTTTTTCAATAATTCTTTATTCAATTTCCATAAATCTAAATAATATTTACCATCAACTTCTTTATAATAATTTGGCACTTCTAAAACAGCGAATTTTTCGATAAGATCATAAGAAACTTCGTAGTTATCCACACTAACCGATGGCCCTATAATAGTCTTAATATTTTCTATCTTACAACCATATTTTCCTGTCATTATATTCACCATTTCTCCGGCAATATTCCCATATGTCCCACGCCATCCTGCATGAGCTAAGGCAACAACACCTTGCTTTTTATCACAGAAAACAACAGGTACACAATCTGCAGTAAAAATCAACAACGGAGTATTTCTAAGATTAGTAATTAAACCATCCGCTTCCTTTCCATTGTCAGCAATATCAGCTTCCGATTCAACAATACGAACATCTGCTCCATGAACCTGAGTATTATAAACTATATTATCATGATTAAATCCATATTTATCAGAGAATCTTTTCATATCTTCATTACTCTTCGCATCAACATTCCTATTAGTAAATGCTATTTTTATATTGTTATCACAAATTAAATATCCATCAACTATCTCTCTCATAATAACCTCCTAAATTAACACTAATAATATTATACACAAAATATGGGCTGTTGTCTCATTACCCTACTCTATTGAAAATTTTCCTGTTTATACCATACATTCATAATTTCATCTAAAAAATAGGAATCTGAAACATATATCTCTCAGACTCCTATTAAACATTTATCTTATTATTCTACTAAATCTAAGTAAACTTTTTTACTAAATGTTGTTGAATTTAATACAGTACGGATTGCGTTAATCACTGTACCTTTTTTCCCTATAATACGCCCACAATCTTCTGGGTGCACTGTTAAAATGTAGTGTTCACGTGCATTTTTAACGAATTTTTCGATTTTGATTTCATCTTTATGCTCAACAATTTCGCTAACAATACTATAAATTAATTCTTCCATGTCTCTCTCCTTATTTAGCTACGATATTAACTAATCTTCCAGGAACTACGATTACTTTCATAACTTGTTTTCCTTCGATTAATTCTTTTACTTCTTCATTAGCTAGAACTATTTGTTCTAATTCAGCTGGCGTTAAGTCTTTCTTAACATCTAATTTAGCTTTAACTTTACCCATAAGTTGAACTACGATTTCTACAGTATCACTCACAAGTTTGCTTTCATCAAATGTTGGCCATGGTACGTATGAGATTGACTCAGTATTACCATAGATTTCCCACATTTCTTCAGCAAGGTGAGGTGCAAATGGTGCAAGAAGTTGGATAAATCCTAACGCATATTTACGAGGGATATATTCAGCTTTATAACAATCATTTACGAATACCATAAGTTGTGAGATAGCTGTGTTAAATCCAAGAATTTCGATATCTTCTGATACTTTCTTAACTGTAAAGTTATAGCTTACTTCTAATTCTTCATTATCTTTATCTTGAACTTTGTCATTCACTTTACCAGTTTCTTCATCTACGAATAGACGATATACTCTATCTAAGAAACGACGAGATCCATCAAGTCCATTTTCACTCCATGCGATTGAAGCATCTAATGGCCCCATGAACATTTCATAAACACGTAATGTATCAGCACCGTGAGATACGATAATATCATCAGGGTTAACTACATTACCTTTAGATTTAGACATTTTCTCCGGACGACCATCTTTACCTTCAGCAAGAATCATACCTTGGTTGAATAGTTTTTGGAATGGTTCACGAGTCGGAACTAGACCTAAATCATAAAGTACTTTGTGCCAGAAACGAGCGTATAGTAAGTGAAGTACTGCATGTTCTGCTCCACCGATATAAACGTCTACAGGTAACCAATATTTTAATTTCTCTGGATCTGCGAACATTTCATCATTGTGTGGATCAATGTAACGTAGGTAGTACCAGCAAGAACCTGCCCATTGTGGCATTGTGTTAGTTTCACGTTTACCTTTTTTACCAGTCTCAGGATCTACTACATTTAACCACTCTTCGATATTAGCAAGTGGAGATTCTCCTGTTCCTGATGGTTTAATGTTGTCAGTTTCTGGAAGTAATAGTGGCAGTTCACTATCAGGTACTGTAGTCATAGTACCATCTTCCCAGTGGATAATTGGAATTGGTTCTCCCCAGTAACGTTGTCTCGAGAATAACCAGTCACGTAGTTTATATGTAACTTTACTACGTCCAACTTTATTTTCTTCTAAGAATTCAATAACTTTAGCGATAGCTTCTTCGTTGTTTAATCCATTGATGAAATCAGAGTTGATGTGTTTACCATCACCAAAGAATGGTACAATAACTTCACCATTATCTTCGATAACAGCTTTGATTGGTAAATTAAACTTAGTCGCAAATTCATAATCACGCTCATCATGCGCAGGAACAGCCATAACAGCTCCAGTTCCGTAGCTTGCTAGAACGTAGTCAGCAATCCAAAGTTCTACTTTTTCACCATTTACAGGGTTAATCGCGTAAGCTCCTGTGAATACTCCTGTTTTATCTTTATTAAGGTCTGTTCTTTCAAGATCAGACTTACGTTTAACAATATCAAGATACTCCTCAACAGTAGCTCTTTGTTCTTCTGTAACGATTTCTTCTACAAGTTTGTGTTCAGGTGCAAGCACACAGTAAGATACACCAAATACAGTATCAGCACGTGTAGTGAATACTGTGAATGCTTTATCAGTTCCTTCAATTTTGAAATCAATCTCAGCACCAACAGATTTTCCAATCCAGTTACGTTGCATAGCCTTAAGACTTTCTGGCCAATCAAGAATATCTAAATCAGCAAGAAGTTTTTCAGCGTAATCAGTAATTTTTAGTACCCATTGACGCATTGGACGGCGCTCTACAGGGTGTCCTCCACGCTCAGATTTACCATCGATAACCTCTTCATTAGAAAGTACTGTTCCCAATGCCGGACACCAGTTAACAGGCATTTCATCAACATAAGCAAGTCCTTTTTCATAAAGTTTTTTGAAAATCCATTGTGTCCATTTGTAGTAGTTAGGATCTGTTGTATTTACTTCACGATCCCAATCATAAGAAAATCCTAATTCTTTAATTTGACGACGGAACGTGTCGATATTAGTTTTAGTAAAATCTCTTGGGTCATTACCAGTATCTAATGCATATTGCTCAGCAGGTAATCCGAATGCATCCCATCCCATTGGATGAAGTACATTGTATCCATTCGCTCTTTTATATCTACTTAAGATATCAGTAGCCGTATACCCCTCTGGGTGACCTACGTGAAGTCCAGCTCCTGATGGATATGGGAACATATCCAATGCAAAAAATTTCTCTTTCGTATGATCATCTAATGTTTTGAATGTTTTATTTTCATCCCAATATTTTTGCCATTTTTTTTCTATAACTCTGTGGTTATACACCATAATTTAAGCACACTCCTTTGCTTTCAAGTTCTCTAAGTTATAGTATACCAATTTTAACGATTTTTAGCAACAACTGTTATAATTTAGGGTAAAAATAAATAAATATAACAATATTATCTTTATTATTTTAGTATAAAGCTGTCGCTATGCTATCTTATAAATTTAAAATTTCAAACAAAAACGACACAGAAAATTAGATTTCTTAAAATCAATATTCCTGCATCGTTCTATTCTATTATCCTATTGCTACGAATGATCCACCGATGTTAGTGTCGTAAGGATCTGTACTTCTTTGGTTCCAAATAGTATTGATATCATACCATTTACCTGTATTGTATGAACTATCTGGATCCATTGCTTTAGTTTTTCCATTGCTATATCCACTTAAAATAATAGCGTGAGTCAATCTACCTTTAGCGAAAATACCATTTCCTACAGTCGCAAACACAGGTTTACCGCTTTGTAGTGCTGCAATAAGTTGTTCTCTAGTTGTAATAACTGTGTGTTTGTATCCATAAGCGTTAATCGCATAAACAGCACCTTTACCTGATGTCCCTAATTCACTAACATTCATCTCGTTAGTGTTGTTGTAGATTGTATCTGCTACAGCTGTTGGAAGAACTTTTTGTCCTAATCCATTAAATACCATAGCTAATGATGTTGGTACACATCCAGTTTGTGCCATAGTACCAAGACCATATCTCTTATGACCCCAACGATAATCTCCTTGATAATATTGAGGCATATTTAAAGCAGCAGTGTTTTGGTCCGCTTTTGCGTAGTCAGGTACCCATTTTCCACTAGAATCTACGTAGTAGCGTCCATTATCTACCCACGCACTCTTAGCCATTTTACCATCAGCTCCTAGCCAGTAATTTCCTACCCACTTATTACGGGCTAATGAACCATCTTTTTCATAGTAATACCAGTTTCCACCGTTACGTTTTTGCCATCCTAGTTCATCATTAATGATAACTTTTTTCTTGATTGATGGATCTTTTTTACCAGACTTATCTACGTAGAAATGATCGTTGTCTACCCAGTTATCTGTTACCATTTTACCATCTTTCCCTACCCAGTAAGTATCACCAATCCATTTATTACGTGCTACTTCACCGTTGTCATAGTAGTACCATGCGTTATCTTCTTTTTTCCAACCTTGTTTCTTCTCTGCTGGTTTTGATTCTTCTGGCTTCTTAGCATCTTTTACCCATGCTCCGTTTGCACCTACGTAGTAACGTCCGTTATCTACCCATGCGCTTGTCGCCATTTTACCATCAGCTCCAACCCAGTATATGCTACTGATCCATTTGTTACGAGCTAATGTTCCATTTTCGAAGTAATACCAAGTGTTTCCTTCTTTCAACCAACCTTGTTTCTTCTCTACAGATTTTGGTGCTTCTGGCTTCTTAGCGTCTTTTACCCATGCTCCGTTTGCACCTACATAGTAACGTCCATTGTCTACCCATGCGCTTGTCGCCATTTTTCCGTCAGCTCCAAGCCAGTAGCTTCCTATCCAGGCATTTCTAACGATTTGCCCTTGGTGATAGAAGTACCATGCTCCACCACTTTGAACCCAACCTTGTTTTTGTGCTACGGCTGGTTTCGGTGTTACAGGTTTAGCTGCTGCTGGTTTTTGAGCACCTTTTACCCATGCTCCGTTTGCATCTACGTAATAACGTCCGTTATCCACCCATGCATTTGTTACCATTTTACCATCTGCACCTAGCCAATAGTTTCCTGCCCAAGCGTTTCTTGTTAATGCTCCATTTTGATTATAGAAGTACCAAGCATTTCCAGTCTTAACCCATCCTTGTGCTGCTAGTGCATCACTACTAGCTACTGTATTTACAGCGATTGGTGTAGCTAATACTGTTAATACTCCTAATCCTAATTTTAATCTATTTTTTATCATAATATATTCACCTCAAAAAATTCCACATTTATTTAAATTGCATTACTTATTTTACAATAATTAATACTTTATTTCAAGAAATTATAAGTTATTTTTCTTATTATTTTAAAAGTAAAGAAGTTGCCAATTCATCGACACCTTCTTTACTTAATTATCTATTTATAGTATTCTACAATTCCGTCAACAATTCCATCAGCAAGTTTTTCTTGATACTCATTAGTCTTAATTTTATTTACTTCCTCTTGATTGTCTATGAATCCTAATTCAACTAAGATTGATGGAATAGATGTTTCACGAAGTACAGCGAATGATGCGCGTTTCACACCTCTATCATATGCACCAGTTTTGTAAAGTAGATTTTGTTGAATTTTATTAGCTAATTTTCTACTTTTTTCTATTCTTTCGGGACTATTATGATTATCTTTATTAATCTCAGGTTCATATCCTTGTTCATGTTTATAATAATAAGTTTCTATACCATAAGCCGTTCCTCTTCCTCCAGCATTAAAATGAATACTTAAAAACATGTCCGCATTAGATTTATTTGCTTGATCTGCACGACTTACTAATCCTACATCTTTATCTGTGTTTCTACTTGTTAATACTGTATAACCTAAAGAAGCAAGTCTACTACTTACTTTATTATATACGCTAAGAGTTAAATCTTTTTCTCTGACACCATTTTCAACTGCTCCCGAGTCGCTTCCACCATGTCCAGGATCCAAGAAAATAGCACGTTTTGTATTTTTATCTCTCGATGCATCTTTTACCCATACTCCATCTGCCCCTACATAGTAACGATTATTATCTACCCAGCTGTTTGTTGACATTCTTCCATCAGCTCCTAGCCAGTAATTTCCTGCCCATTTATTTCGTGCTAATGTCCCATCTGTGTTGTAGTAGTACCATGTATTAGAGTCTTTTACCCAACCTTGTTTCTTCTCTTCTGGATGTCTAGCATCTTTTATCCATGCCCCATTTGTTCCTACGTAGTAACGATTATTATCTACCCAGCTGTTTGTCGCCATTCTTCCATCAGCTCCTAGCCAGTAATTTCCTACCCATTTATTTCGTGCTAATGTCCCATCTGTGTTGTAGTAGTACCATGTATTAGATTCTTTTATCCAACCTTGTTTCTTCTCTTCTGGTTTTTGAGCATTTCTTACCCACTCACCATTACTTCCCACATAATAACGTCCGTTATCTACCCAGCTGTTTGTTGACATTCTTCCATCAGCACCTAACCAGTAATTTCCTGCCCATTTATTTCGTGCTAATGTCCCATCTGTGTTGTAGTAGTACCATGTGTTAGAGTCTTTTACCCAACCTTGTTTCTTCTCTTCTGGTTTTTGAGCATTTCTTACCCACTCACCATTACTTCCCACATAGTAACGTCCGTTATCTACCCATGAGCTTGTTGACATTCTTCCATCTGCACCTAACCAGTAGTTTCCTACCCATGCATTTATAACTACATTTCCTTGGTAATAGTAGTACCAAGCTCCTCCACTTTGTACCCAACCTTGTTTTTGTGCTACAGCTGGTTTTTGAACACCTTTTACCCATGCTCCGTTTGCATCTACGTAATAACGTCCGTTATCCACCCATGCATTTGTTACCATTTTCCCATCGGCACCTAACCAGTAGTTTCCTGCCCAAGCGTTTCTAGCCAATACTCCATTTTGATTATAGAAGTACCAAGCATTTCCAGTCTTAACCCATCCTTGTGCTGCTAATGCATCACTACTAGCTACTGTGTTTACTGCGATTGGTGTAGCTAATACCGTTAATACTCCCAATCCTAATTTTAATTTATTCACTTTCATGATAGTTCCTCTTAATTTCTTCTAAAATAATTCTATTTACATAAATACATGTTTTACTATTTTATTATAAAATTAATAATTTTTCAAAAGAATACCACAGTTGTAACATAATCTTAATATTAGTCACATATTTATTGACACTTACATATACTTCCGATAAAATGAATATATAAAATTATAGGAAGGACTCGTTTTTTTACGAGAAAATTACACTATGACTGAAAAAATACTAGTAACTGGTGGAGCTGGATTTATCGGGTCTCACACTTGTATAGAATTATTAAACAATGGAAATGAAGTAGTTGTCGTGGACAACTTATATAACGCAAATAAAAAAAGTTTAGAAGTAGTAGAAAGAGTTACAGGAAAAAAAGTAACATTCTATGAAGCTGATATTCGTGATGAAGCAAAATTAGACGAAATCTTTGAAAAAGAAGGTAACATCTTTGGAGTTATTCACTTCGCTGGATTAAAAGCTGTAGGTGAATCTTGCCAATTACCTCTAAAATACTACGATAACAACGTAGCAGGAACTACAACACTATGCCGCGTTATGGAAAAACACAACTGTAAGAACATTATCTTCAGTTCTTCAGCTACAGTATATGGAGATCCTCATGCATTACCAATTAAAGAAGATTTCCCATTATCTGTAACTAACCCATACGGACGTACTAAACTAATCTTAGAAGAAATTTTAGGAGATGTTTATGCAGCTGATAGTGAATGGAATGTTGTATTACTACGTTACTTCAACCCAATCGGAGCACACGAATGTGGAGATATCGGAGAAGATCCAACAGGAATTCCAAATAACCTACTTCCATACGTAATGCAAGTAGCTGTTGGTAAATTAGAGAAAGTTAATGTCTTCGGTGATGACTTCGATACACATGATGGTACTGGAGTTCGTGATTACATCCACGTAGTAGACTTAGCTCGTGGTCACGTTGCTGCCCTTAAAAAATTAGAAAAAGGTAGCGGACTTTCTAAGTATAACCTAGGAACAGGAGTAGGATACTCTGTATTAGATATTATTAAGAGTGCTTCTGCTGCTGTTGGTCGTGACTTACCTTACGTTATCGCACCACGTCGTGCAGGAGATATCGCTGCATGTTATGCAGATGCTTCAAAAGCTAAAGAAGAACTTGGTTGGGAAGCACAATACGATGTAAAACGTATGTGTGAAGACTCATGGAGATGGCAAAGTAAACATCCAAATGGATTTGCTGACTAAAACCTATTAATAAATATTATAAAAAATACTCGGGGTTGGATTTTTCCAACTCCGAATTTATTTTATAATCATAAATTTTTAAACTAATAAAAATAAAAAGCAAGACTGTGAATTTCTTCACAAACTTGCTTTTATTTATATACTACCATAAATGGACCACCCGCAGAATTGTCCTCTAGTTCCATACTACGTTGATCCCAAATATCATCAACGTTGTACCATTTATTCGTTCTTTCTGGATTATCTGGATCAATCGCAAGAGTTTTACCATTTTGGTAACCACTTAGAACTATCGCATGCGTGCTATAACCTTTTACAAAAATCCCATGACCTACAGCACCATAGACAATATTTCCATTTTGCAATGCAGCTTTTAGATCATCTTTAGAATTAACAACACGATAGTTACATCCCCAGTGTTCAATAGCTGCAACAGCTCCAAGACTAGAAGTCCCTGTGAACAACGTATTCATCTCCATAGATGTATCATAAATATAATCAGCAACCTGAACAGGTGTAACATTCTCCTTTAGACCAGAAATAATCATCGATAACGATGTAGGCACGCAACCTGTAGTCTTCATATTAGAGATTCCATATCTCTTAGAACTCCATCTCGCATCCGCTTGATAATATTGTGGAAGTTTTACAGGTTTTACGAAATCTTTAGATTTTTCATCGTAAAGATGACTTATACTATCTTCATTTGAGAAATACTCCCATTTACCTTGCTGATCTTTTATCCAATCAGCCTTAACATGTCCTGTTCCAGTTAGTAATAAGCTACCTACTAGAAAAACACCTATACTCTTTTTCATAAACCTGTCACCTCCATTTTTTCTAATAATTTCACTTTAAATTATACTATTTTTAATCAATAAAAACAAATGAGAGGAACTCAAAAATCGTAATTTCATAAAAATAAATTTTTTGAGCCACTACCATCATCTTATCTTTTATCTTTTATAATATTCCTTCTTCCAGCTAAAGCCTTTAACTAATCCAACTAAAGTTCCTAAACCATAACTGAAATGAACTAAAAATAGTAAGATTGGAATTAACAACATCGTTGCGTTGAATTTATTATTAATAATAGTCATCAATGTAACGAGAATTGTAAATAATCCATAAGCAACCGCAAGAAGTACAGTGAATAACTTCGTCATCGGCAGCATCAATAAACTAAAAATTATTCCTAAAACAAATACAAAAGGAACGAAATGGAAGATAGAGAAGGCCTTAGGATAAACATGACTTACCTTACCAATCCAATATCCGTTCGAATATTTTTGTTTCAACATTCTATTTACTGTAGGTCTCGTATATTGGTACGATAGTATATCATTGCTATAACGAATCTTATAACCATTTTTTCTAATTCGATAATGCAGTTCATTATCTTCAACACGACCTACTTTTTCATCCAGTAATCCAATCTTATCAAATATTTCCTTTTTGTACATTCCTTGGAAAACTGAACTTACATAACGTCTAGAAGTCTGTTTACGATAATTCGCTATTCCACTACCGAACATATTTTCCTCGACCAATAATAATGTTTTACTTAAATTATCTTCATTCTCAATAATATTAGGTCGCGGTCCTCCACAAACATCTTCTCCACTCTCAATAACTTTAACATTATTCTCAATAAAGTTCTCGGTAATATGTGAATGACAGTCTACTTTAAGAATACATTCTCCTCTTGCAGCTTTTATACCCACATTCATACCAGCTGACAATATTACCTTAGGATTTTTCAATAATACTACATCGTAAAAATCATGATTACTAGCTTTGAAATCTTCTAATATCTTCCAGCTTTTATCTTTTGACATCCCATCTATAAATATTAACTCTATCTTGCTGTGATCATATGTCTGATTTTTAAAATCTTCTATTAATCTTGGTAAAAACTTTTCCTCATTTAAAAGTCCGATTACAACCGAAACTAACATAATTATCTCCTTTATCAAAAAGGAAGCTAGATTAACATACTAACCTAGCCCTTCCTTTCTTATCTATCTTTTCTTCCTAAGTTTTCATTAGCACTGAACATTATACTCGCGATAGACTCACCCCAATATGGCGCAGTCGCGTAGTTAACATTCATACCACCTGCTTTGTTTCCTAAGTATGCTCCGTTAGCTGGATACCCAGAATTGTGCAGATACTTAGAATTAATCCAACGTGCAGCACCCATAATACCACTATCTACATCATCAAATTTAGTCGCAGAAGTATATGGAGTATCATCATATGCAGAAATTCCAAAGAAGTTATTTTTATCTTTAGCAATCTTACTTCTTCCCCAAGCACTCTCTAAAGCACTATGCGCCACTAGATATAAAGCATTAACTCCATATCTTTGTTCAGCAGCTTTAAATGTAGCTCCTTTACCAGCTAATTTACTATCATTAGCTCCCATTAGGCTGTATAGTCTATTAATATCAGCCGCAGTATAGTTCGTTCTAGATTTTAAATTAGAGAATTGGAATGGGTGATCTAATTTAAATGTTCCAAAGTTAATACCATCTGCTGAATAATATGATTTACCAACTTGCATATTCGCATTGTGATAAGCAACCATTACTTTAGAATACGGAGAATATCTGTGATAAACATATTTCCCATCACTTACGTAATCTGGGATAAATGTATTATTAGAGTTAATTGCAGTTACTTGACTAGCATTAACATAACCTGTAAGTCCCGCTACTTGAACAGGGATCCTACCATTCGCAGTAGATCTGTTATCTCTAAATAATACTGTATCTTTAGAAACGTGAGATAAGATACGACCATTCGCATCATATACGGGAATATATAATGACGTTACTTTGTAATAACTTGAATAGTTTATACCTTGTCCTGCATTTTTAACCCATGCTCCTGAACCATCTACATAATAACGTCCGTTATCTACCCACGCATTAGTAGCCATTTTTCCATCAGCACCTAACCAGTAGTTACCTGCCCATTTATTACGAGCTAATGTTCCGTTTTCATAATAATACCAAGTGTTACCTTCTTTTACCCAACCTTGTTTTTTCTCCACAGGTTTAGCCACTTCTGGTTTCTTAGCATCTTTTACCCATGCTCCATTTACCCCTACGTAGTAACGTCCACCATCTACCCATGAACTTGTAGCCATTTTCCCATCAGCTCCAACCCAATATGTACTGCTAATCCATTTGTTACGAGCTAGTGTTCCATTTTCATAATAATACCAAGTACTTCCTTCTTTTATCCAGCCGTTCTTTTTCACTTCTAGTTTTACTTCTTGCTTCTTAGCAGATTTATCCCATAAACCATTTGCTCCTACGTAATAACGTCCATTATCTACCCATGAGTTTGTCGCCATTCTGCCGTCGGTTCCTAACCAATAGCTTCCTATCCAAGCATTTCTAACAATATTTCCTTGGTAATAATAGTTCCATGCTGAACCATTTTGAACCCAACCTTGTTTCTTAACTTCTGGTTTTGTTACAGCAGGTTTTTGAGCACCTTTAACCCAAAGTCCATTACTCCCTACGTAGTAGCGTCCGCCATCTACCCAAGCGTTAGTCGCCATTCTTCCATCGGCTCCTAACCAGTAATTTCCTGACCAAGCATTTCTTGCTAATGTTCCATTTTGATTATAAAAGTACCAAGCATTTCCAGTTTTAACCCAACCTTGTGCAGCTAAAACGTCACTATTAGCCACTGCGTTCACAGCCATTGGTGTAGCTAATACCGTTAATACTCCTAGTCCTAATTTAAGTTTATTTCTTCCCATTTTTTATAGTCCTCTTTATTCATTGTTATGCATTGATAATTATACCATAATTAAACCATCTTTAAGGTTACAATTAGATTATTTTTTATTACATCTATATTACAAATGGGAGTGACTCAAAAATCGTGATTTCGTAGAAATCGATTTTGTCGAGTCACCCCCGCATAGTTTATTAAATATGTAAAAAATTTTATAAAGCGAATTTAGATATCAATAAACCACTGCGTCTATGAGTTCTCATATACACTTTGTTAAAATTTAGGACTTTTAGATTAACTCCAGTATTCACCTAAGTTATAATCAGAATAATAAAAAAAAAGAATGGAGATTAATTCTCGCATTCTTTTTTCAATATTTCTTCTAATTTGTTGTAGTCTTTAACACTATCAATCTCATAGATGCTATTAGGTTCTAATTCTTCTACATAAACATCTAATTTCTCGATATTATCTTTAACCATATTATCCCAGTACAAGTTCATGAACTCGTTACTTTCATAAGCTTTGTCGATAAAGCTCACGATTTTCTCTGCAGTTTCTTTATCCCAGAAAGATACCCCACTTAGGATTCTTCCTGCTTTACTGTCTACGATAATATCTTGTACTTTATAATCATCACCATAGATTAAGAACCATTCATTCTCACAATCTTCACGATAAACACTGAAATATGTCGAACGATCGATATCAGCTCTAAACATATTTTTGAATAAATAGTTATCAGCATCGATTACATAGCTGTCCGCTAATTTTTCCTTAACTAAGTATAATGAGTAGAAGTTATTATACTCAGCGTATTTATCGTTAAATACTAACTCTACATCATACTTTTCTTTTAAATAATCGAATTTCTCATGTAAATATCCAACAACAACTATTATTTCATCTATACCTTTTTCTTTTAAAAATTCTATTTGATACTCCACGAGTGGCTTATCTTTAACCTTTATCAAAGCCTTTGGAGTATTGTCTGTCATCGGTCTAAGGCGTGTTCCTAAACCTGCAGCCAATATAATTGCCTTCATTATCTATTTGTTACTCCTCTCTAACAATAACATAAACACCTAATATGATAATAATAGATGTAATCACTAATTGTAAATTCACCTCTAATGCAACAAAAATCATCGAGAATAATATTGTCCAAACAACATAGCTGACATTAAGTCCTGTTGCCTTTGCCGGTTCTAATCTATTAATCGCCATATAGTATAGAATATAAGATACCATATTACTAACTACGAAGAAAACGATAAGACCCCCGAATTTTACATCAAGACTAGTCTCAATTCCTAATCCGTTAAATGAGATTATTACTAAATACGCTAGAAATGATGTCACCTGACGAATTAATAAAGTCTCAAGCTCATTTAAGTTGTTTTTCATCGCATATGAACTAAGTACACTCTCACTACCCCATGCAACTGCACAAATTAATGCGAACATAAATCCAAGATAAAATGATTCAACCTGTTCACTCTTATAACTTTGGATGAAAATACCAACAATAATAAGTGCAAGCCCTAAAATCGTTTTTGATGAAACTTTATTTTTTAAAAATATAACAGCTAGTATCACCGACACAGCAGGATAAATTGCTGTAATTGAAGATGTCAAACCACTTCCTATATACTTCACCGCATATAAATTACATTGCATTCCAATAGGCCCCGCAAGTAGCGCACCTACAATAACACTAACACTTTTTATATTCGTAAAAATCTTGAAATTTATTCTTTTATACTTAATTAAAATAATCGCCAGTAGAACAAAAATACTAATAAAATCATGAACTACTGCAACCGCAAAAGGCGAAATATTATAAAATGAAAATATATACGCGCTTATCGCAAGCCCTAAACCCCAAAACATACCAGACAAAAGTCCAGCTGAAACACCTACTTTATTTTTCATAACTTTCTACATACTCCTTTAAATTCTTAACCGCTCTTAGATACCTATCTTTACCATACGTTCCAAAATCCGCACCCTGTTCTTCTTTATAAATCGTCCACAGACTCCACAAGAAGTCCTGTAATATCTTATAAATCATAATCTTAGCTACACTAACTGGAGTATCTTCGCTAAAATACACTTTAAAAAACTCTCCTTCTTCAGCCTTTCTGAAATTAGACTCTAAGAAAAGGGCCGCTAAATCCCACATTGGATCATTCATTGAAGAATACTCCCAATCGATAAGATACACTCGACCATTTTTGTCTTCGATAAAATTTTCAGGAACAAGATCGATATGACAAGATTTTCTATCAACACCAATCTCTTCTAGATGGTTTTGTAGAGAAAATACCTTCTCCCTTATCTTCTGATAATACGGATAGCTGATATTACCTTCAATTAGATTTTCATATTTTTTAATCTCGTCAAAGACTCTGAATTCACCTTCAAGAACCTTCCCAGAACTATGCACTTTTCTAAGAATATTCGCAACTTCTTCCTTCTTCGCTTTTAAGTAATGCGCATCAAAAGTTGTTGCATTCTCAATGTATTCATTTACCTTTATTCCAGATTCAATATCAAAGATATAGTTTTTTACATCTAAACCTAAATCAGCAAGATTCGCAAGATTATTTTTCTCCGCAACCCTATCGATCAACTTATCAGTCCCTTTACCAAAGAACTTAACTATATATTTGTTACTTGTAGTCTCCACCAGGTAATTACTATTCGTCATACCACCTAGTTGTTCTACTTTTACTACTTCCTCAGATTCAGTAAGTAGTTTTTCTATTTTACTTTTTATTAGTTGTTTCAATGTAAAACCTCTTTTCTACATTACAATATTACTTATAATTATAACACAAAATGTAATAACTAAAAGACTTTTTACTATAATTTTTCATTGATAATAAAAAAGAGAATGACTCAAAAATTACGATTTTAAAAATCAATTTTACTAAGTCTCACCCTAATCCTATTTCTAAAATATATTAAACAACTTTCATAATATTCTTTTCAAGAACAATTATTAATTTTTTTATATAATATGCAGAAACAATACTAACAAATAATACAACAATAGTATAAAGTACATCATTTACACCTGATGAAACAAAAAACTTACCAAGATAATGCATAACTAAGCCATGAATCATATACATTTCAAATGAAATATCTCCTAAAAAACCAAGATATTTATTCGAAAAGTTGAGTTTATTTATCAATAGTAAGAAATAAACTACAAAAACCATTGTGCAGATATTTCCAACTATTCCATAATAAACATATTTATTTGTAATCCCAATATTTTTCATAATAACTTCATAATGACGAAATACGTACATTAGTATACTAAATGAAACAAGAAAAATAAAATAATTTTTTTCTAGAAACTTATCTATATAAACCCTGTTTTTCATCCAGAATACACCTAATAAAAATGCCATTATACTAACATATTCCCAATCTCCATGATTTTGATATGCTTTCCAAAAAATATAAACTAATGTCAGAAATACTAGTTTATATTCAGCTATTTTTGAATCTTTCCCCACAAAAGAAACATAGAAAATAACATATAAAACTATTATGCTGTTTATAAACCAACCATTGTAAATTATATTGCTGTGATCTTTCCAGAAAGATAGGAAAAAATCTACATTAACAACTTCCCCTAATGTCGCTCTATAAATAACATAAATGACTATAAAAATAAAAAACGGTATAAATATTCTAACCAATCTTTTCTTTAAGAAATTCTCCATATAAGTTGAGTTGTTACTATACTGGAAATACAGTCCATAACCAGACAGAAAGAAAAATAATGAAACAATATATCGTCCCATGTATTCAAAATTCGAAAAATTTTCACCAGTAGTTATTTTCTGAGAAATGTGGTGAAAAATTATAAATAAAGCTAAGAGTCCCTTTAGTGATTTAGTTGATTTATTACTTAAATAATCGACATCTGTTCTTGGTATAAGATAAACAAATAATGAAATTAGTAATAATATAAAAATATCCACTCTGTTCTCCTTTTTAACATCTAAAAAATACCCTTTGAATTAAAATTTGTTCTCTTTAAAAACACACATAAATATTTTTTAATTCTTCATCACTTAGCATTATAACACAAAATGTGGTAATTCATAGAAATAATATTACTTGTTTTAATATTACAAGATACAAAGGTGACTCAGAAAACCATCTTAATAGATTTCCATGAACCACCTAAATAATTTTATTCTATTGTATTAATTATCAAAAGAAAAAACTTTCTTTACTATATCTCCCACTTAAACACTGTCTTAAACGCTGTATTTAAGTCCGTTGCGAACACCCTATGAATGTCTTTGATATTTCTCACCGGTTGTTCAAGTTCAATAATATTCTTGAATCTTCTTTCGAATTTCTTGTTACTAAGCATCTCAATAGCTTTCTCAAAATCTATTCTACCTGAACGCGATGAACCTATTAGCGCTAGTCCTTTTTCTAAGATATCACGTGTATTGATATTTACCTTGTATTCACTAACTCCCATTAGTACTAAACTTCCTTGTGGTTTGATGTATTGGATTAAGTCATTTATCGCATAACCACTACCATCTCCCCCACAACATTCTACACCATGGTCGAAAGTTAAGTCTTCAGGTATATCATCAGTAATGTATCTTTCTTTGGCGAAACTGAACAGCTCTAACTTCTCCCAGTGACGACCTATTACGATTATCTCACACTCTGGAAGAGTGTAGTTTATTATGTTTGCCATAACATAGGCAAGACTACCATCACCGATTATCGCTATTCTTTCTTTTCTACTATGTGAGTTTTTTAAGAATCTGTCCATTGCGTGCATACCTACACTTATAAACTCTGTAATAGCAGCAACAGAATCTTCCACACCATCATAAGCTACCACTCTATCTTTAGGTAAAGCTACGAACTCTCTCATAAAACCATCGAAACCACTTGATAGAAAGTGTGTTTCTGGCATATAGTTTTCATAGAATTCTTCGTCACTTTGTCTTGGTGGTTGGTTAGGTATCATTACTACCTTTTGTCCTACTTTATACGTACCTGTAGGGTCTGCGATTACTATCCCTGCACATTCGTGAATAAGTGCCATAGGTAGTTTTTTAGCTAGTACCTTAGGATCTCTTTTCCCTTGATAGTATCTTTGATCTGCGTGACATAATGCCATGTAGTTAGGACGGATGGTGATTTTATTACCATCGTTTATATTCTCTTCATTGTATTTTACATTAATAAATTTCGGTTTAATTAATTGATATATTTGATTTATCATATTACTCGTCCTCTAGCATACTCTTAGCTATCTTAAGATCGGTTACTGTAGTTATTTTGATGTTAGAGTATTCTCCCTTAGCTAGTGCTACTTTTTTCCCTTTTATAACGAATATCTTACATGCATCTGTAAGTATTTGTTTTTCTTCTTTGTCTAATGAGTTATATAGATTTAAGAAATCTAAACATTTGAAACTTTGTGGTGTTTGACCTTGGTAGTAGTGCGCTCTGTTAGGAATGTTTGAAATATATTCTCCATTAGTGCTTTCTACAATCGTATCAACAGCTTCTACTACTGTGTCTACTGCATCACTTTCTTTAGCTAGACGTATGTTGTCTTTAATAATTCTAAGTGTTATGAATGGTCGGACTGAATCATGAGTTACGATAATATCTTCGTCAGTTAAAGGTTTATATTCATTAATTCTATTAATGATGTTTTCAATAGTTGTATTTCTATCAACACCACCAGGTGTAATAATGATTCTATCAGCAAACGCTGAAACATATTGTTCAACTAAGTCTTCAGCATGAGATACCCAATCTTCATGAACACCGACTACGATTTTTTCGATTTCAGGCTCTAATAAGAACTTTTCAATTGTGTGGATAAGTATTGGTTTTTTACCTAATTCTAGGAATTGTTTTGGCATGTTACTTATGCCCATTCTAGTTCCTGTTCCACCAGCTAATATTCCTGCGTATATCATTTTTTCGCTCCTTTTAAATACTATTTTTTTCAATATATTATCCATTTTATTATATCATATAAAAACAATAAACTTCAAAAATCTTCTATTAAACCAATAATTTTAAGCTAATGAATTGAAAATATGTTATAATGTAAAATAGAATTTTAGAAAGGATTTCCTTTAAATGAAAAGCATAAAAGTTAATGCATTAGCAAGTTTAATGGTTAACGTTCTAAACATAGTTTTCCCATTAATCACTAATCCTTACTTAACTAGAATACTTAGTAAGTCTAACTATAGTTATTTCAATACAGCAAATACATGGGCTAGTTTTGTAATACCACTTGCTGCATTCGGAATATATAACTACGGTATTAGATCAATAAGTAAAGTAAAAGACGATAAAAATAAAATTAACTACGTATTTTCAAAACTATTCTATATATCAGTAGTAACCTCAATTACGATAACTGCTCTATATTTTATATTTATCAGCGTAGGCACACATGATACTGAAAATTTAAAAATCTTATACTATATACTTGGAATTCAAGCCTTATTCCAATTTTTAAATATTGAATGGATGAACGAAGCATACGAAAACTACACATTTATTCTCTATAAAACTTTATTTATTAGAATCGCAATGTTAGTATCAATCTTCGCATTCATAAAAACAGAGGATGACATTATACCATATGCAATCATAATGAGTGCTACAACAATCTTAAACTATCTACTAAGTTTCTTATGGATAAAAAGAGAAGTTTCATTTGTTAAAATTGATATTAAGGACTTATTGACATCTACAAAAGCACTAACTACAATGTTATTATTAGCAAACGCTAATATGCTTTATACACTGCTTGATAGAATGTTTATAACAAAAAGTCCAGATGAAAATTATATATCATACTATACTATCGCATCGGGCATAGTAATGCTTATCGCAGGTGTGCTTAGTGGCGCCCTAAATGTTAGTCTTCCTAGATTAGGTTATTACTTAGGAAGAAAAGATCAAGATTCTTATGAATATTTAATCAGACAGGGATCTTCCCTATTCTTCTTCCTGATGATACCAACCAGTATCGGGATAATGATTCTAGGAACATATGCAACTGCTATTTATTCATCAGATAAATATTTAGAGGCAGGAATAGTAACGAGTATATTTGCGATTAGAACCATTATTTGGGCTATTGAGATGATACTAGGAAAGCAAATTATATTCATCAATGATTTCGAAAATAAATTGACTTCATTTTACTTTATCGGTGGTGGATTAAATGTAGTATTAAATTCAACATTGTACTTCTGTAATATTTTCAAACCAGAATACTATATTGGAACAACAATACTTGCCGAAGGTTTAATGGTATTACTCGAAATACAGTTCATTAGAAAACATAAACTGATAAACTTATCAGCTGTATTTTCTTCACTTTACAAATACCTTATAGTATCACTTGGCTTTATTCCAATATACTTCATTACAAAATTTGCATTCCATGTTGATTCTTATGAAATAACATTAAACATGATTATTATGGTCTGCACAGTTATAGCAATCTGCGGAATTTATTATCTAGTTGTCCTAACAATACTAAAAGATTCAACAATAAACTATACAATAAATATGGTAAAAGGTAAAATTAAAAAGAGTTAGAGATTTGTTCTTCTAACTCTTTTTGTGATATTTATACATTCTTAAAATCACGATGCTTTCTTATTTAAGAATATTTGTTCTCTTATCTGTTTTATTGGGAAGTTAAAAATATTATGAGATAGTACGATACTCAATAACACTGCCATTAATAGAAACGCTAGTTTCCCACTAACTCCATAATTAAATACATTAGAGATATTAAATACTTTATTCAAAATATAATATATATGCATATGCCAGAAATATACATTTATAGAATTTTTCCCCATGTCTGTAATTAAAAACATTCTTCGATTAGGTATCAACATTATAAGAGCAAAGCACATTACAAAAGATATCGTATAGCTAGCTAACCTTGCTAATGGAGCATAACTCATTATCTGAGGGAAAAATGGATTTCTCCCTGTAAATAAATATCTTAATCGATAAAAAATATCCAATTCAAACACACATAACCCTAACCAAATTACTACTGCTAATCCAGCAAAAAATATATATTTTGAATTTTTATTTTTAATATCTACTATATTTACCTTTTGTAATAATACCCCACTTAAAAAGAACGGAAAGAATATTATTATTCTTGATAAATATAGAAAATCACCTATTCCTGGATCATATCCTATAAAGCAAGCTAACACTATTGCAAATATTAAAATATATCTTTTATTTTGACCTTCAATAACTCTCAATATGATTGTATATGCTGCCAAAGCAAACATAAACCATGAAAGCCCACCATCCCAAAGCAGGAAAAACTCAACCTTCACTGTACCTAGTAATCTTTCCACAACTGCTGAAACTATCTTATAAGCAAAACCAATACTTATAAAAAATATCACTTTACTTGTAATATCTTTATTTTTATACATCAATCCCGATATAAAAATAAAAAGTGGTATATGAAATGAATAGATAAATAAAAATATACTATCATATATATTAGATGCATCAGTAAATCTATCCGCAAAATGTCCAATAACCACACAAGTTACAAGGAAAAATTTTAAGTTGTCCCATAATGCTATCCTATTTCCCATAATACTATCTCCTAGATCAAGTTTATTTATCTTTTCTCAACACAACCTCCGCTAACTCTGCATTCTCGCTCTTATAAATCGGATTTTCTTTCCAATTATAGTTAGTATTAGGAGTTTTAAAATCCTCTCCATATAAAGTTCTTAAATACTCCTCAGTGTTAGTCGGAACCTTTACTTTTAAATTTTTAAAATCACACTCTTTTAAACCTGAAAATGGAATTTCATAGTGGTAAACCTCATATCGAGTAGGATTTCCTAATGCATTTGTCATAAAAAATATTGTATCAGAAGATACTTTATCATCTTCCTTTTTATAGATAATAAAATCCACATTAAGTCCTTTATAGCTGTAAGATAATTCAACTAAATTTTTATTGAAATAGAATTCTTTTGTTCTGTTAAAACCATTATTAATAAGATGTTCTTCTATCACTTCAAATTCTTCTAAACTTGAAACTTGAATTCCGAAATCCATGTCTAAATCATGGCTAATAAAATCATTTTCTCGGTAATATCCCAATAATGTTCCAAAATCTAACCATATATTATAATTCTTTAACTCGGAACTATAAACAATAGTCAATATTTGCTCGAAGTTTTCTTTTAGTAAATTACTTCGCTTAGAATCTAACTCAATATTTGCTTTTTCATTTAATTTTTTTATTAGAGGAAAGTTTTTAACCACATCTTTCTTATCACCTAAAAAGCTAGCTAAACTCCTCTTAAGCCATTGCAACATACTAGTTCTCCTTCTTAATATACGCTACAAAATCATCATGCTGTACTCTTTTTTCTAATGGAGGAATCTCCATATAATCCGAACCATAAATTGTAGTTAAAATATGGTCATAATCTTTTGGTATATTATATACTCTATCCTCAAATTTACATTCAATTACTTCATCTAACGCCTTAGCATCTATCTTAGTACTATATTTTTTAGATTCCATCAGATAATCAATATACTCACTATTAACAGGTACTCTAGAACAATCATTTAATTTTTTATTCCATGTTTTCACTCTTGTTAATCTGAACACAACTAGCATTAGATAACGAATAATATTCTTTATTCCCGCTTCTTTATTTCTTATCCCATATAAAGTATATACAGATAATCTACGATACATATCTAATTTTGTTATTTCTTTGTTTACATCTTTATAGTCATCGAAAGGAAATACATCTACACAGATACCTAATTCTATATCATTTTGTATGTAGTTATTTTCATAAACAGTTCTACTATCATAAACTCTGTAGAATGGGTAATGATATCTAGAATCATTTTCCCAAGAAACAGCCTTATAAACACTATTATTATCTTCTGAAATTGCTTGATATAATTTATCATATTCATCTCTCTTTAAAGCAATATCCAAATCATCATCCCATGGAATAAATCCTTTATGCCTAACTGCACCCAACAAACTTCCATATGCTAATGAATAATTAATACCTTTTTCTTTACAAATATTATGAATATACTCCATAACTCCTAATTCTACTTCTTTGATTTCATCAATATCTAATTTTTTAAAATTACTTTTATCTGTACTCACTATAGAATAGAAATAACCTGCCATTAGAAATAGGATGATACCTAATAATGAGATACCATAGAAAGTAGAACTTAAGAATAGATTAGATACTAAAATCACCATCAATATCATAATCATTGATAATAAATCTTTATTTACTAAATCTTCTTCTTTATCTCTAAATATTCGTTTTATCATTGACACAAAGAATGATAAAACAAAAATTCCCATTGAAATAAATCCTGCTAATCCATTGTAAAATAGGATTTCTAAATACCCATTATGAGTAAGATAATGCTCTTTTATTATATACTCTTCAGGATTAATTTTTTTACCTATTTCATACCAGTTTCCACCTGAATAACCAAAGATAGGTTTTTTAGGTACAAAAGATGCCGTAGATTTCCAAATTGCAAATCTATTATTGGAAATATTTTCCTCACTTGTATCTGTTCTTTCAAGAGAAAGATTGTTATCTTCATTTTCTAACTTTTTATCCTGAGCCTCTAATCTTTCTTTATTGTAATGTAAATATTGCTCACTAGTGAAATTAACAGCTTTATAACTGAATAAAACAACTACTATCGCCAATACTACTTTAAATAATGACCTGATATTTCCTTTTTGATAAAACATCGCTATAGAATATATAGCGGCCGCTATCATCATACAGATAAACGCAGTTCTTGAACCTGATAACACTATATAAATAAAATTCAGTACAATAGTAACTAAACTAATATATCTATATACTTTCTCAAAACTACATATTTTAAGAACTAAAAAAATAATCACAATTAGTGAAATTAATGATAGAAAGTTAGGACTTGCCAAAATACCAAATAATCTAGACTCTACAAACCCTTGTCTAATGTACAATCCCTTATAGTCATGTACTCTGTAGCCTTTCAATAATACGAATTGAATTAATGAAACTAATACTCCAAAAGTATTAAGTACGGTAACTGTATAGAAGAAGTAATCATATATTTTTTTACCCTCTTCTCTAGTAATTCCTGTAAATATAGGGAATACTGTTAAGAAGTATATAAAAAATACTAATGTATTTTTTATATTTGTAGAATAACCATAAGATATCACTAGAATGCTAGTAATAATATTTAAAGCAAAAAATAGTAATAGGTACTCTATTGTTTTTATCTTTAGATAAACTTTCTTAATAACTAAATTATACGTTGCCAAAAGAATTCCAAGTAATGTCATTCCCCCTGCAACAACCTTGTTAGCTGAAATAAATTGTAGTGGTACTATTAGACCACACATACAATAAACAGCAACTATTAAAATAAATGCCAGATTTATTTTAAAATAATTTTTTTCTATTAGTTTTAACATACTCTAATTAATATCCTCTCTTCTCTATTATTTTTCTATATAGATTTCTATTCAATAATAAGGCAACAAATCCAATTTTTCTACCTTTTGTAAATAATGAATCTGTTAAAATACCCTTACTATGATCTTTTAAATACGATATTAACTTATTTTCTAATTTTTTATCATTATATTCTTTATCTAACAATAACCTATCTAATACATAAAAATACGCCCAATTCATCCTCATCTGAGCCACTTCTTTTAATTCAGGGTATTTCTTTATGATAATCTCTTTATTCTGTTCATAAGCCTCTATTACATTTAAAAACTTAAGCGAAAATTTTTGGGTAGTAATGCTATTTTCTCTATGTACATAGTAGTATTTTTTCTCATTAGTTGCTACTATTTTATTGCACTTATCTAATAACTTTATCATAATAAATGCATCTTCAGCGATTTTCCCAATTTCAAATTTGAACTCTGAAAATAAACTCTTTTTATATAATTTATTAACAGCTGTTACAGATAATATCTTAGCTTCCATAACCATTTTAATAGCTTCTTGAGGACTAAGTTCCCATGTTTTCTTATCAGCAACTTGCGCCTCAGGGACATTATTATAGACATCATAATGACCACACATAGATAAATCTGCGTTTGCATCTTTTAGATTATTCATTAGTACTTCATACATATCTTCATCTATATAATCATCACTATCTATAAATCCGATTAACTCAGCCTCTGCTTCATCTATACCAACATTCCTCGCATCAGATAATCCACCATTCTTCTTATGAACAACCCTTATTCTATCATCTTTCCTCGCAAGTTCATCACAAAGTTGTCCACTATTATCAGTAGAACCGTCATTGACTAAAATAATTTCTAGGTTTTTATAAGTTTGATTGATTATTGAATCAACACAACGTTCTAAGTATTGCTCTACATTGTATACCGGTACTATTACACTAATTTTTTCGTCCATAATATTCCCCTTTATACTTAAGATAACTATTTTCCATATCTGCTATAACTACATCATGATGTGGTACTTGTTTCTCTTTTGGTGGTGGTGTCATATAATCACCAAATGCTGTTTTCAGATAAATATCATATCCTACAGGTATCGGCATTTTAGTATTTTCAAAATCTATAAAAATATTATCTTCAAATGCTTCGATTGGATATTTCTTTTTCATATATCCTGGACCTGTACAAAGCTCTGTTATTCCATCACTTTCTTCAAGCGTATATTTCGTCATTTCTTTTTCAGCTTTTTTCCAAATCTTATAACGTAACCTACTCGGTGTTAAACCTAACAGAATAGTGCTTCCCCATTTCATAATTGCTCCATGTTTTTCTGGAATAGTCTGAGCACAGAATAGTGAGTAAATTAATGCCCAACGAACTTGTTTTTTTCTATCTTCTTCATTTTTTGGATAATAATCTAGTGGAATAACATCTAACGCTAAACCATGTGGCATATCTAAATCCTGTTGATATGGTTTTATACATGTTGTTTCTTTATCACGAATCGTGATAAATAAGTTTCTATCAACGAAGTTACTATCACTTTTTGATAAAAAATATTGTTCTTTAGCATATTTTCTCCAAAGTTCCGGAAGTTTTTCATAGTCTTTTCTAGGCATGAAAAAATCTAAGTCATCATCCCAGGGGATAAATCCTTTATTACGAAGTCCACCAATAGCTCCACCACCACAAAGATAACAAAGTAAGTCATGTTTTTTACAAAATTCTACAAAATACTCAGCCATTTCTAAGCTCTTATTTTGTATTTCTTTTAAACTACTCACCTACTACCTCCTCAACTATTTCCTTGAAGTTTTCAATAATAACAGCTACATCTTCATCACTAAGTCTAGTGTGTAGAGGTAATGTTATTTCTTTAACATAGTAATTATAGGCATTAGGATAGTTTTCAATATCGAATCCTAAGTTCTTATACGCAGTTAATAATGGTAATGGTTTATAGTGAACATTACAGCTAATTCCACGTTCTGCCATTTTAACAATTATCTCACCACGTTGTTCAAATGTAGCACCTTCAACATGAGTAATATAAAGATGTCCACATGATTTATAAGCATCTGAACTGTGACTTAGAGCTGTAATTCTTGTCCCTTTGAATCCTTTATTATATTGACTAATAATGTCTTCACGACGATCTAAAAGTTTCGGATAACGATCTAGTTGAACTAATCCAATAGAAGCTGCAATATCAGTTAAATTACATTTATATCCAGGAATAACAATATCATACTCCCAAGATCCTGCTTTTGTTTTAGCTAATGCATCTTTTGTTTGACCATGAAGAGAATATATTTGGTATTCTCTATATAACTCTTCATTATCAAAGTTTTCATTTTGTTTCCAAGTTACACTTCCACCTTCAGCTGTAGTGAAGTTCTTCACAGCGTGGAATGAGAATGTCGTAAAGTCGGCTACAGAACCAATTTCCTCACCTTTATACGTACTTCCCAAAGCATGTGCTCCATCAGCTACAACAGCCACTCTACCAAGCTTTTCTTGATATTCACTATTGGCTTTGAATAAGTGTTTTTTGCTCTCAACTACCTCAAAAATTTTATCGTAATCACATGGAATCCCTGCTAAATCAACAGGAATAACAGCTTTAGTATTCTCAGTAATCGCATCAGCTAAAGCATCATAGTCCATCTCGTGGCTATCTTCAGCAATATCAACGATAACAGCCTTCGCCCCAACATGATAAATCACACTACAAGATGCCGTGTATGTCATCGCAGGAACGATTACTTCATCACCTTCACCAATACCTAGAACACGCAATGTTAATTCTAATGCTGCAGTTGCTGAATTAAGACAAACAGTTTTCGGTGTGTTAGTAAACCCAGATAATCTTCTTTCTAATTCTTTTGTCTTCGGTCCAGTTGTAATCCAACCTGATTTCAAAGTGTCTATTACTTCATTAATTTCCCCATCACTAATGTCTGGTGGAGAAAATGGTATATTATATTTTTTCATTTCAAACTCCTAATTATTAAAATTCTACTTAAATGTATCTTAACTCTATTTAACAACCGCAATAGCAGTTCTTATCATTATTTTAATATCATTTATAACACTGAATTCTTCAATGTACTTTAAATTATATTTCATCTTGTCCGGAAGAATTTCCTCCACATAGATTTCATCTACACTTCTTCCACTTCCTTTGAATTTCTCAATAACTTCATCTTCATTTTTGTATTCGATACTCGCTGGAGAAGTTATCCCAGCAGGAAGAAGTAATGTCGCATTCATTTTATCAGTGTACTTATCTACATATTTCGCAACTTCCGGCCTTACTCCTACAAAACTCATATCTCCTACAAGTACGTTGATAAGCTGAGGAAGCTCATCAAGACGAAGTTTACGCAGCTTGTGTCCTACCTTACTAATACGAGGATCATTTTGTTGAGTAACCGCTGTCCCAAGCTTATCTGCATCTTTAACCATAGTTCTAAACTTAAAGATTCTAAATGTTCGACCATAAGTTGTAATACGCTCTTGCCTGTAAAATACAGGACCTTCACTATCAAGTTTTATCCAGATAGCTATTCCTAAAATTATCGGCGATAAAGGAATAAGCAAAACTAATGCCAGCACCTTATCAAAAAATAATTTCAGAAATAACGATATCTTCTTCTTTTCAATCGAAGCTCTATACTTTTTTACCGCTTCTGTTTCAAATCTATTATCAATGTTCATCTTTCACCTTACTTAATTCAACTGAATATTTATAAACAGTTTCTCAAATTTATTCCATCCTTTTATTATACCATATTTCATAATAGAACAGAAGAAATGGAAGTAAAAAAGACAACCCAAATTAGGTTGTCTTAAATGATTTTCCAATAATAAATGGGAAAGTATTATTAATTATCTTAGCAATTAATTCACACAATATTATCGCTAATAATAACTCTACAATAGCCATTATGTAATTATTAACAAATATTCCTGTATACCTAGCGGCAAGTTGTTCCATAATTATGTCTAAAATATATAAAACTATCGGTGAGTGATATGCATAATATATCAATGTGTTGTTACCAATTCTCTCTAATATTGGTATATTTGGAATATTTTTGAATAATATAAAACTTGCCCAGATACCAAAGAACGCACCAACAAAATATAAGAAAGTCGAATTAATCTGTTGGTAATATAAATCTACTCTTGTGTTGTAAACTCCACATATAATACTTACTGCAGCAACCGGCAAAAAGTATACTAATTTGAAATAACTTTGTAAAGTAGTTAGATTTTTTCTTATTATATATCCTGATAAAATAAAAATAGTCGCATACGGTACAAGATCAAAACTCCAAATCAACCAAAATTCCATCGTATATAGTTTTTTTCCTAAACTACCACACAGTATAAGAACAATAAATACAATCATATATTTATATAATGTATCACTGTATTTTATCGCAAAATAACAAACCAATTCCGCTAGAAACAACACATTTAAAAACCAAAGTTGATAATAAATATGCATTCTATCTGCTACTATCATTGCTTTTATAAAATGTATAATATCTATTTTCAAAATAAATTGCGGTTGCAAAATAAATGATTTAATAAAAAATATAGAAATATTCATTAAAAAGCAAGGTATAACTATAGTTTTAAATTTTCTAGCAAAGAATTCAAAGAACGATTTATACTTGACTACATTTAAAGTCATTCCAGATAAAAAGAAAAATAAAGGTATATGGAATATATATAGTAATAATTTCACCTTGGCTGGAGTGTATCCCATGTGACCAGCTATTACTAAGATTATGCAAAAAGCCTTCAACATATCGATATATTTAATTCTCTTACTACTCATTACTTATCACTCCTTAAAATATATATATTCATATCATTTGAAATATCACTTTCTTTTACAAAGTAAACGTCCCTATCATAATTTTCTTTAAACAGTACTCTGATTTTATCGAAAGAACTAGAGCCCTTGGGTAAAATAAATTTAATATTATCACTATTTACCGCACTAGATAGTATATTATTCGTATCTTTAACTCTAAAGCCTTTTAGTTTATTATGATATTCAGGCGAGAATGTTTGCCAGGTTCCAAAAGTTATTATATTTTTTGTTAACTTATCTGTCTCAACAAAAACCTTACTGACATTAGGTTGCGAACTAACTAAGTTTCCGTATCCTGAAATAATATATAAATTTTCTTTATTGTTGACTAGTACATTGTTATAAGCCTTATTAAAATCATAAGAGTGATAATTAAACCAATACAATTCATTTTTTCCATATTTCCATATAGAGCCCATTAATAGTATACATAAAATTGTAAAGATAACATTTTCTAGATTATTCAATAATTTATAGTTTCTTTTTATAAACAACTCATTCCCATATACAATAAAGATAAATAGAGCTAGAATAATGATAGGTATATAAACTCTCTCTACTACCCTTTGCCTAACTATTAACGCCGTTAGTAGAGCTAAAGGACTCAAAAATAGCAAATATCCATAATAGCTTTTAGATTTATAAAAAATAAAAACAAGGAGTACAAAAAATGTAAACAACTTATAAAACTCATTAGAAAAGTAATCAAGTATTATCTTTTTAATCGAAAAATTATATTTTTCTGATACAGATCTTACTCTATCAAGATTATCTAACAGCTCATTACTAAAAATTTGTTTTTCTGAGAGTATCCAAGAATTATGACTTGCTAATGTATTTTCGGTAATACCTATCTTATCTAGACTTTCTTTTTTTACAGAATAATCAATAGCAGGATAGTCTCTAATCAAAGTACTCTTTTCATTCCACTCTATATATGATTTTTCTACATCATTATTTTGTATAAATAACCAATTTGTTAAACTTACAATAAAAATTGTACTAATTAAAATACCTGTTTGTTTTACCTTTTTACTTTTAATTAATTCAAATATAATTATCGCTAAACATATTACTAAAAGACTGGGGATTATTTGAACTCTAAGAGAGATACCGATAAATATAAGTATAATAGGAAAAACTATGTTTTTTTCTTTATAAAGTAAAAATATTCCGGAGATAGATAACAAATAAGCAACCACAGAATATGTAAAATATTTTAATAAAGCAAACTCTATTACTAAAACTATTATCCATAAAACTATTTTATATTTTCTATCTCTCATCAGATAAAGCAAACATGAAAAACTTATACTATACGCTGATACTAAAAAAACGAAGAAGATATTAACATTTGAAAATAAACTTTGTGATATTACTAATATCTTAGTTAATATTATTCCCATGTAGGGAAGTAACGTATATTCTTTATTTAAAATTGAATAATTAATTGTAACATCATCAACAGCATGATAAATATATCCATATAAATATCTATACAATACTACAATAAACAATGGTATACCAATTGAAATTATTAGCGATATATTTCTCTTTACCACTTATCTCCCCCCTTCCCTTAAAATATAATATTCAAAATTCAATAATACTAGTATAATACTATAATTAAAAGGTTTTTTCAAATTATAGCTGATTTTACTTTCCCTATACTATACTATTATATTTTTTTATGATATATTGTTACTAATATAATTTCTTCGAGGTTTATTATGAATTTTTCAAAACGAAACATTAATATAGATATTATTAAAACATTTTCCCTACTATTAGTTATTGGTTTACACTTTTTTCTATACACAAAATTTTACTCTGTAGATTATACACTCATTAGTATACCCTTCATTACTGTACGTAATATTACAATGACATGTGTTCCTTTGTTTATTGTTGTTACTGGCTACTTAAATAAGGATAAAACTTGGAATAGAAAATATTATTTAAATATTGGTCGTATTTATCTACTATATTCACTTGCTATATTTATTTTAACATTAGTAGACAATAAATATGCTATTAATACAATTTTATTTAAAACTACTCTTATTAATATCTTAAATTATAAATACTACGGATGGTATATTAATATGTATGTAGGTCTAATGTTAATCGCACCTATTATTAATATATCTTTTAAAAATATGACAGATATAACTAGAAAGCACGCAATGTTAAATATTATATTAGCTATATCTATACCTGTTACCTTATTAAATTTATTTTATGGTATTAGATATTCTATCTTAGGTTATATTTTACCAAATTGGTGGTCTCTTACATGGCCTCTTTTATATTATATTATAGGGGTATGTTTCTCATATAATAAAAATATATTAAATAGAAATTCTAAGTTTACTTTAGAATTAATTGCTATAACAAGTATATTGTCAGCTTTAGTTTATTACAAATTTCAGATATATGTTGAATCTGGACTTCACATTAATATCTTCATTGTAATTATCACAACATGCATCTTTTCATGGTTGCTTAATCTAGATATTAATATACCCGAGAAAATTAAACCTGGTATAATATTCATTTCTAATAACACATTATTAGCATATCTACTTTCATATATTGTAGATAATATTACATATCCTTTTGTAAATCAGATTACTAATATGAACATGAGGTTCAGTATGTTCCCAGTGATAGTAGTCCTGAACTTCATACTGACTTTAATACTTGTTATAATCGTAAGAATTATCTTATCAGCACTTTCTAAATCTATAAAATTTGTAAAAAGATAGTTTCACATTATTGTGAGATTATCTTTTTACAATTTCTTCCAAATATAAAACAAAAACTCGAATCTAGATTCTTCCAGACTCGAGTTTTATTATTTAGTTTACATACCGCGGCGATTAATAAAAGTAATTTAGCTTACATATTCAAAAGAAGAGATACCTTCTTCACAACATAATCAGCTCATCACCTTTTGATCTTCTCTACTTAATATTAAAATTCTTAAGTACGATACTAAATGTTGTTAAATTGTGTAGTAATGCTAATAAGTTCGATGGCAATACATTTATTAATCCTAAAAATATTAGCGAACTATTAATCGATACCGTACTCTTAACATTGTTGCTCATTTGAGCTCGTAGTGTTTTAGAAACATCTGACAGTAATAATAGCGAGTTTAGTGAATCTGATTTTAGGACAACATCACTAATTTGTTTTGAAAGATCAGCACTTTCACTCATAACAATACTCACGTCACTTTCTGATAATGCCGCTGAGTCATTTAGACCATCACCTATCATTAGAACTCGACGTCCCTGTTCTTTTTCACTCTTAATATATTCAAATTTCGTGACTGGTGTCATACTTGTATGTACTTCATCAAAAGTTACATCTTTTAAAATTTTCTTCGTTCTAAGTTCATTATCCCCTGTTAAAAGAACTACCTTTTTACCTCTATTTCTAAGCTCGGTTAACACTGCACCAGCTTCATCTCTTAATGGGATATCTACACAGAAAATTGAGATTAATTTTCCTTTATATCCTAAGAATAATAGGTTATATTGTTCTTGTTTTTCGGCTATAATTTGTTCTTGCTCAGCAGTAACAACTACACCTTCATCTTTTAGCAATTGTCTACTTCCAATAACTACTTTCTCTCCGTCGATATGAGATATTATTCCTTTTGAGGCAATGTGATATAACTCTGTATGCATCTCTTCATGCTCGATTCCATCTTCTTCCGCCTTACTTACTACAGCACTGGCAATCGGATGATAGATGTGCTCCTCTAAACATGCTCCAATTCTAAGAACTTCTTCATAAGAATATTCATAAAATGGTAGTACTTCTTGAATATATGGTTTAGATACTGTGATTGTTCCTGTTTTATCAAAAACAAATGTATCTATATCCTCATATTTATCAAGAGTTACTGAATTTTTTACCACAATTTTCTGATCAATTAGGTTTTTTATAGTAGTTAGATATGCTACAGGTGTTGATAATTTCAATGCACATGAGTAATCAACTAGTAAAAACGACATCGCCTTCGCGAATGACCTTGTAAATAAATACGTTAGTCCCATCGCTAAGAAGTTGTATTTTACTATACTGTCGGCTAATTTGATATATTTGTAATGATATGTGTCTTCTCTACTTTCAGAATCTTTCATCAGTTGAATTAAATGTTGGATACGACCATTAACTTGTGGATTCTCTACTTTTAGCTTAATCTCACCGTTAACAACTATCGTGTTAGAATAAACTTCATCTCCAATATTCTTCACAATCGGGAAACTTTCTCCTGTCAATGAACTTTCATCAACACTAGCTCCCCCACTCATCACAATACCATCAAATAGAATTTCATTTCCTTCTGAGACTAAAATTATATCGCCTTTTTTTACTTCTGCACAAGTTATTTTTCTATTACCTTCTTCTTCAACAAGCCAGATTTCTCTATCCATAGAAGTTAGGCTTTGTTCTAGTACTTTTACAGATTTTTTCTCAGACCAGTTGTTCAAAGATTCTCCTAATTCCAAAATGAACATAATAGAACTTGCCGTTTCACGAGCTCCCGTCGCTAATGAGACTAGGATTGCTGCAGAATCCAATGTTTCCATGGTAACTTGCTTGCGACATAATAATTTTAGTGTATCTTTTAAATACCCTGATGCTTTCCACCATGTGTGAATAGCTCTAAGTGGAAGTGGCACGAATAATTTAGACATTGCACGCCAAAACAAGGCATCTACAATTATTGAATAAGGACTCTCTTCAGCTATCACAACTGGATTTTCATAACAGTCCTTAACTCTTTCTTTATCTACTAGTTTAAAGAATTCTTGCAAGCAACTGTTGCAACCATCTTTAAACATAACGACAAAAGTGTACTCATCTTGATAAAAGTCCACTTTTTGTATGTTTTCGATTTTTGATGCCTGTTCTTTAAAATATACTTTTACATCTGGTGTCAAGCGAAAATCAGCTCTAACTCTCGCTCTCGCACTAGAAAGATGTAGTATTTTAAAATCCATCTTATTTTTCCTCTAATTCTTGAAGATTGCTTTCTCTTTTTTCTTTTTCGTATAAGTCTTTAGCATCCGCTACAACATCATCAGCATGTTGCTTAATGTTTGATACTGTTCCTTCTACTCCATCTTTTGCTTTATATAGTTTTGATAAAACAACTGAGTACCCTTTTTTCGCATCTTTACTTGATAAAAGTTTAAGACCGAAAGTCCCGAATGCTACTCCTCCTGCGAATACTCCTGGTGTTTTAAGTGCTGCTTTTGCAACTTTTAATGCTTTGATTGACATATTTAATTCCTCCTTATATACTTTATATTTATATTATTATATCACTTTAAAAATCATATGTAAATCCTAATATATCAAGCTTTAATTAATATTCTTTGACATTCTAAAACCTTTATATTCTGAAAATATTTCCACTTAAAACATCACTTGTATAGTCAAAAATTTAATGTTTTATTCTAACTTAACTACTTTTGAAAATTTGCATTATCTTAATGTTTTACAATATATTTTACCTATATTTCGTAATAATTTAACTCTAAAAACACCATATCTCATAAATTTTCACCAGGAAAACTTAAATTTCCAAAGAAATATTTCTTCTCTTTACTGTAGTGAACAAACTTGTTTATTAATGTAAAATATATCATTATTTTTTATAATTCACTCGAATTTCAATCATACAATACTGAATATTTGAATAATGAATTAATAATATTCAAATAAATATTTTTATCAACTCAATACTTAATTTATGTTATAATAACAATGTTGAAGAAAGTGAGGCACTTGATACACTCAAGACACTTTCGGATTAAAGAAACATGTGAAAAATGAAAAAAGTGATTTGTACTAGATGAAGTTATTAATTTTTTAAAAAATTATTCGTACTGGACTTACATATTGCTTTTGAATAAAGAAATCTTATTAAGTGTTTAAAAGTGTAATCCACTCCTGTTGAGATTATTACTTTTGAATATAAAAACTTATTAAAATAGATAAATAAGGAGAAACCTATGATTTATATTATTGGACTTGGACCTAATGATAGTTCAAACATTAAGGAAAATATTAAACAACTTTTACTAGATAACACTAATGCAAAGGTTATTGCGCGTACTAAGGAACATCCTGCGATTTTTTTCTTGGAGGAGAATAATATCGCGTTTGAAACTTGTGACAGATTTTATACAGAAAGTGAAAATTTCGAAAATACATATAACGGTATTGCAAATTATATTCTTGAAGTTGCTGAGAATAACGATGTAATGTATCTTGTTCCTGGGCATCCTATGGTCGCTGAGCTAACTACTCAACTTCTAATAAACAGTGGTAAAGATGTGAAAATCGTTGGTGGTGAGAGCTTTTTAGATTCTTGTTTTAACGCGGCAAAGTTCGATCCTGTTGAAGGATTTGCACTTGTTGATGCCACTGCACTTGAAACATTAAGACAGGTTAATCCACTACAACACCTACTTATTACTCAATGTTACGATGATTTAACTGCGGCGAATGTATCGGATGAACTTATGTCGTTTTATCCTTATAATCATGAGGTTACAGTTATTGAGCAGGCCGGTGCAGAAGATGAGAAAATTTACACTGCTCCTCTTCATGAACTTTCAGCTGCAGTTGGTGAAGATGTGAATAACCTACGTGCTTTATATATCGCACCGTTAAAAAATGGACTTAGCTTTAATATCAAAGACTACACTAAAGATTTCGATGAAAATGATGAAACTACAGAAGCTGATTTAGTAGAAAAATTAGAAAAACTTGTCACAGGTCTTAAAGCAAACTTAAACCGAGAAGAAGACTATACAAGTGATAATTCAAAATTACTAGCTGAGATTATTAACACGTCACTTGATTTCATAATAGCTAGCGATAACTATTACGAACTTAGTGACATTCTTTCTGAAATGAAAGCAGACAGACAAAAATAATTTTATAATAAGGACAATAATATGGATAAGGTATTAGCTTTTAGCAAAAAATTATTAAAAGAGGTTATTGATAAAAATTCAGTCGTTGTTGATGCTACAGCTGGAAATGGAAATGATACGTTATTTCTAGCGAAGACTTCAGCTAAAAAGGTCTATGCGTTTGATATTCAAGAATTGGCAATAGAAAACACTACGAGGCTAATCGAAGAAGCAGAGCTAACGGATAAATGTGAAATTGTTCTTGATTCACACTTCGAATTCGATAAGTATATAGATGATACAATTCGTGCAGTTGTCTTTAATCTGGGATACCTACCAAATGCAGATCATGATATTACTACACTAGCTGAGACGACACTTGCGACGATTAAAAAGTTCTTATTACACCTAGAAATTGGCGGAAGAATTGTTATTGTTGTCTATTGGGGACATGAGAATGGTAAAGTAGAAAAAGAAGCATTGTTAAATGAACTTCAAAATCTCGATCAAAAAGAAGCTGAAGTATTGGTTTATCAATTCATTAACCAGAAAAACAACGCACCATTTATTATTGCGATTGAAAAGAGAAAGGAAATTTCATGCGAGAAATAGAGATAGAATTTAAAAACTTACTTACAAAAGATCAATATGCGTCACTATTTGAAAAATATGACTTAAAGAATTCTGAAGAAATAATAAACAAAAATTTCTACTATGATGATGCAGATGAAAGTTTCAAAAAAATCGGAGCAGCACTAAGAATTCGTTATACAAATAAAAAAACAGAAATGACTCTTAAGGTAAAAGGTGATACTCAAAATGTTGAGATAAATGTACCTCTTGATGAAAGATATCCAAAAGAGCCAACGGTACTGCCGATTTTACCGAACGAAATTATCACAGAGCTAGAGCGAATGAACGTGAAGATTAAAACTCCAATGCTGATTCAAAAAATTGAGACACTAAGACACGAAATCACTTTAGAAGAAGGCTTATTGGTGCTTGATAAGACAACATTTATCAATGATATCGTCGATTATGAATTAGAATTCGAGACAAAAAATTACGAAGCAGGATTAGTCGCATTTGAGAAATTATTAGAAGAAAACAATATAGATAAAAATCCTGCTAAACCAAAAATAGCAAGAGCTATTGAGTATTCAAAACGATAAAACTAAATAAAGACTTAAAAAACAGCGCTCCATCAAGTTCGGGGCATGGGAAAAAATCATACTAGAAATCTAGGCAGCATTTTGCTGCTTAGATTTTTTCACCTATCATATGAAATTTGGGATAATTCGACAAAATCGATTTCTCTGAAATGACAATTTTCGAGTTATTTCCTGACATAAGGGGATTTTTATTATAACCTATTGTAGGTACAAGGTGCACTCAAACCTTAATTCCAAAATGGAAATTTTGACTGTTTTTTCCATTTTGAACTCTCTTTTTCTTCCCAAAATGGAAATTTCAACTGTTTTTTCCATTTTGATCTCTCTTTTTCTTTCCAAAATGGAAATTTTGACCATTTTTTCCATTTTGAACTCTTTTTTTCTTCCCAAAATGGAAATTTCACCTATTTTTTCCATTTTGAATATGCTATAATTATTAAAAATAGAGTAAAGTAGGTGATTTATATGAATAAGTATTATCCACTAGAAAAATTATTTCATATGAATTTTGATATAGAAAACGAATATAACAATAGAATCCATTCTCCTTCTACTTCTGTTACTTCGCTTAAAATCAATCCCTTTATTAAGGGAGAAAGAAAACCGGAAGAGTATCCATTATTTATATACAACTCTGCAGAATTGATTTTAATTCTAGAAAAAATTTATACTAATAGTGCCGAGATTATTGCCAAACAAAGTGTACTACCAGAAGCTGCACGAGAAAAGTTTATTAATTTGTTGCTTATCAACGAACTTCAAAGTACTAATGAAATCGAAAGTATTCATAGTTCTAAAAAAGAGATTAGCGAAGCACTTTCTAAAAAAGATAGTGATTCTCCTAACCATAGACGTTTTTCTGGTATGGCCACATTATATTCTTACCTTGACAAAAATGTTCAAATACTTGAACCTAAAGATTTCAGAAAAATTTATGATGTTCTTGTTGGAGATGATGTTTCAAAAGAGGATATTTTGGATGGGGAAGTTTTTAGAAAAGGTAGAGTAAGTGTCTATGCTGGGAATGATATCATTCATAATGGTTTAGCAACTGAAGATGATATTAACAACGGACTTGCTGATTTAATTAGATTTATGAATTATGACAACTTGCCAAAACTATATAAAATTTTTATTGGACACTACTATTTTGAATACATCCATCCATTTTATGATGGAAATAGTCGTGTAGGCAGATACTTACTCGCCAAATCTCTTACGAGTGTAGTAGATATATTTACGGCAATTACTCTTTCATATAGCATTAATAGAAATAAAAATAAATACTATAAGAGTTTCGAGAAAACATCACACCCCTTAAACAAAGGTGATATGACTCTATTTGTTAAAGAAAACTTAGAACTTTTAGTTTCAGGTCAAGAACATATATTATCTTTCTTAACAGAAAATATTGAAAAAATGTTTATAGCTGAAAATTATATTAACTATAATATCGATGATGGTAAACTTAAAAATATACTATTCCTACTTCTACAAAGTCGTTTATTTAGTGCTAAAGATGCTTTAATAACTCATGATGAAGTGTCTAATGTTTTAGGAATTTCTAAAAGAACCTTAAATAAATATTTAGAAGAAAATGAAGATAAGATTACAGTGATTAAGAAGAATCCAAAAATATATACGCTTAGTGAAGACTTTCTAGCTAAAATATTTGAATAAAAAAATCTGGGAAACTATGAGCCGATTCGATAAAATCGATTTTGAGTCACTCATTCTCCCCAGATTTCTGGTTATATAATAAATTCGGGGCATGGAAAAAATTCCAGCCCCGGATTTATTATTTTTGTATATACAACTTTTAGAAAATCAAATTCTCTTATCTATTCACTTTCTTGTATAAACATAAGTCAAAAAGTTTCTATATATATATCGAAAAATAAATCTATCCTATTCTTCTTTGAACTTCACACCGTTATCTTTCAGTTTTTTGATAATACCTACTCCGATACCATCTAGTTTTTTCAGTTCCTTTTCTGTATAACATTCGATAATTTCTTTATTATACAATTCTGCATCGATAATCTTGTTCAATTGTTTTTCCATACCTTTAAAGACAGGATCTTCTTTCATAGCTTCTTTAGATGCAGTCTTACGTCCTTCAACAATCAGGCTTTGTTTTTTCTCTATATCTTGTATATAGAATTTCTCTAATAATTCGTAATGATATTTATTAGTTAAATATTCTTTAGCAATGCCTGCTGAGAATTGCATTTCAAAAGATTTTTCCTTATTAGCACCTTTCACATTACCGGAAGTTCCTACTATATAATCTAGAACTTTTTTGAATCCGCCTTTAAATATATTCCCTGCGTACTTGTTAAGTTTTTTAAGTTTAGTCATATAGTAATGTGCTTCATCAAATCTTTCTTGATTTATGCTAAAGATACTTAACAATAACAATGTAGCTTCCGAATCTTCATAGTCAAAGCAATCGATATGATCCATCAATGAACCTTCTCTATCTAGGCGAACATACATAAGTGTCAAGAGATCTATAACTTCATGGAAATCACTTGGATTCGCCATCAGCATAAGTTCATACAGTTTCGCAGCTTCTTCATTCATACCAGCCTTACTATAATATTCAGCCAGAACATCCGCTATTATCATCTGTTCAGCATCTTCATCATTATCTGAGTACATAATATCCTCTTCCAACTCTACAGCCCTCTCTAGAGCATCTTTATTTTCCTCATGAAGCTCACGTAAGGCACTTATTTTATCAACGACACTCATATCTCCTTTATCTATCGTATCAACAAGATCGCTAAGAGAAGCATCTATCTCATAACCTGAGTCAACCAAATTGTAAATACGCTCAAATACCTCCGTAGCCTCTTCCTTACTAGAAAAATGCTTCCCTTCAGTTTTCAAAAACTCTTTAAGCAATATTTCAAATTCTCTATCATGTTTTGCCATAAGTCATCCTCCATAAGTTTCATCTAGATATCAAACTCACTATCATCAGCGAACATTACACCGTTTAAATGTAGGTTTCTGATAGTCCCCTTACCTAAACCTTTTATTTTAAGAAATTCTGACTTCGTAATTTTCAAGAAATCCTCTTTTGTTAATAAAAAGTTCTCATGCATAATTTTTAATTCCGTATCTCTAATTGCCATAAATGATCTATCACGTTTCATATCAGCAACTGTTATTTCTTTACGATCCGCATACTTATCCAGTTCATCTCCAATTACATATTCACTTTCTCTCACATGCATAAGGAAATCGAAGTAGTACTCTTTACTTATGAAATAATCGAATTTTATAACTGTATTAAGCGCATCTAGATACTTACAATCATCATCTGTACTGAACTCTATCAGTTTAGGATTAGCAATTCTATCTAGTACATCCGAAATGTATTTATTATTTTTTATCAATTTATTATAGAATGCAACTGCCTCTTTCTCCTCACCTTGCATCAAGTGATAGAAAACTTTTGATAATAAAATTACATCATTATTTTTACCACGTTTACTCAAAAGTTTATAGTAATGATTAAGCATTGTGAAATCATTTAATATTAGACTAGCCACGATAAAATTATGATACATCGGCACTAAAACTTCATCAGCCATATCTAAAGCCATATAAAAAGGTTGATAGGCATCCCAAACTTTATTGTAGAGCTTATTTCCTAAATAAAATTCCGCAAGGTGGTGGCAAACTATTAGATGAAGGTAGTTAATCGGAAATAGTTTACCCTCGACATAACCTTCTTCAAAGGTGTATACTTCATCTTTTAGGCGTAGTAATGCTAATTCTATTTCATATTCTGTACAATCTTTACTAACAATTTTCCAGACTCCAGCATCCACATTATACTTAGATAAAGCTATTGCATCTTCAATATAAATCGCGTACTTAGGATCATCAATATTCTCAATAAATTCTGTAAAAAGTCTCATCGATTCCTTAAAATCGGATTCAAGCTCTTTAGAAGAAAATTTAATCCTACTATAGCCATGATTAAGCTCGAAGTCTCTATATGTTTTGTTCCTTATTCCTGTATATCCCTTTCTATCGACAGGAAATTCTATAATTTTTTTATTATTCATGTCTGCCCCCTCCTTTTTTTCTTGAGTAAATCTATAAAATTTACAGAGATTTTAATAATCAGCTTTTGTATTAAAATTTTTATAAAATTCACCCTTCCTTCAACTTTATTCTACACTATATTTTAATATAATACAAACTTAACAATCAGCAGATTGATAAATAAGAAGAATAAAAAATAATTTATAATAGTTAACATAAATAAAAAAACTTATCTCATACTTAATAAGATAAGATTCTTTATAACCTTTCTTAAGATAAAACAAGGGAAGTAGCTAGCCATTTTAACTCAAAACGCACATACCTCACTTGCATGTGAATATTAAATATTAATATAAAAAGCCAATTGAAGAACCAGTTCAATTGGCTTTCGTGATGAAATTTGATAGACATTTCCCATTCACTTTCCTATATTTTACCGTATACCTTTTCTTATTGTCAATTAATTCGAAGAGTTAGACACTTATTTCCCTTCTTGTTAACATAAACTTAAGAATATAACTTTCATTATAATTATAAACAGAAAACCTTTTCTTGCATTATTTCTGGTGCTATAATAAAGGTAGGCTACTTGCCCGGAAGGGAGGTGTTGGTATGAATACTAGTATTTTGCAAATTCTTGTTAATATATTATCCGGAGTCATTCTTCTGATAATTGAATATTATTTCCTAAAAGATAACAACAAGAAAAAGTAGCCATTTTAGGACACGACGCATACTCGTCACTTTGTATGTGAATATTAAATATTAATATAAAAAGCCAATTGAAATAGCAGTTCAATTGGCTTTCGTGTTGGAATGTACTAGTATCTTGCATTCACTTTATTACATATTAACATACCTAAGCTCTATTGTCAATTAATTCGAAAGGCTCCTCCGTTACTCTATCAACTCTTATTACTGCCCATTTTTAGCGTAATTAGCTTCTACTGCTTCTTTTTGTTCTTTCCACCAAGATTCGTTTTCTTCATACCAACGAATAGTATCAGCTAGCCCTTGACGGAAGTTTGTGAACTGTGGTTTCCATCCTAATTCTTCGCGTAATTTTGATGCATCTATCGCATAACGTAGGTCATGTCCCGCACGATCATTTACATGTTCATATGCATTCTTATCTTTCCCCATTAGCTCAAGAATTAACTCAATAACAGTTTTATTGTCCTCTTCTCCATCAGCACCTATTAGGTAAGTTTCTCCTATTCTACCTTTCGTTAAGATAGTCCAAACCGCTGATGAATGATCCTCTGTATGAATCCAGTCCCTTACATTCTTACCTTCACCGTATAGTTTTGGTGTTATTCCTGATAATATATTAGTTATCTGTCTTGGGATAAATTTCTCAATATGTTGATATGGTCCGTAGTTATTTGAACAGTTTGATATAGTCGCCTTAAGTCCAAAAGAACGTACCCACGCTTTTACTAGTAGATCTGATCCTGCTTTTGTTGATGAATATGGGCTTGATGGATTATAAGGTGTTTCGGCTGTAAATTTCTCTCCAACTCCTTCACCTTTTCCTGGTAAATCTTCACGCAATGGAAGATCTCCGTATACCTCATCTGTAGATACATGGTGATATCTAACATCATACTTACGACACGCTTCGATTAAAGCATATGTTCCAATAATATTCGTATGTAAAAATGGATATGGATCTTTTAGGGAATTATCATTATGAGATTCAGCTGCATAATGAACTACTGCATCAGTCTTACTAACAAGTTTATCTACCAATTCCGCATCTGCGATATCTCCAACAACTAACTCAAATCTATCTTCTGGAAGTCCAGCAAGATTCTCCCTATTTCCCGCATAAGTCAATTTATCCAGAACAGTCACATGGATATCTGGATGGTTATTTATAATATAATGTACAAAGTTAGAGCCGATAAATCCAGCCCCACCCGTTACTATAATATTCTTCATCTTTTTTACCTTTTAAAAAATATTTAACACAAGATTACTGCTATTTTCTAAAGCAATCTATTCTTCTTTTACCCTTCCCCATACTCAAAATCATTGCTCTTTTCAAATTCTTTGAATGTAGGAAGGTTTCTATCCTTATCTGAAATAATCGCTTTTGATAAATCAATCTGCCAATCAATTCCAAGAGCTTTATCATCGAATGCAATTCCTGCATCTGCTTCTGCATTATAATAATTATCACACTTATACATAAAGTTAACATTAGGCGTTAATGTCGCAAAACCGTGAGCAAAACCTCTAGGAACTAGAAGTTGCCTTCTGTTATGTTCTGAAAGAATAAAGCTCCCCCACTGACCATATGTAGGGCTCCCTTTTCGAAGATCCACAACCACATCTAGTACCTCACCAGTTACTACACGAATAAGCTTCGTTTGTGCTGCATTTCCTCTTTGGAAATGTAATCCACGAACGACACCAGCTTCAACAGATAATGAATGATTGTCTTGAACAAAGTTAAAATCTATACCTAGTTTTTTATACTTTTCTTCAGAATAACTCTCCATAAAGAAACCACGTTCATCTTCAAAAACATCTGGCTCTATTATTTTCACATCTTTTAATTTTGCATCAAAAACCTTCATCCCAAACTGCTCCTATCTCATGATTAGACAAATTCTTTTCACTCTTAATTATACTGTATTTAGTGGTTTATTTCTAATGGAAATAATAACTAAATAGCAAAAAATAATTAATAAATATTGAAATATACGCTAATGAAAGACAACATATTTATACCACACACATAATATATATTATAAACCAAATTATATATTACCGATTTACATAAATAATAAATTAATATATAGGAGTAGTGCTTTGAAATTTAACTACTATTGTAAAAACTATGAAAGAGTATATTATTTATCTGTTTCAACAGGATTTTATATATATTCCAAAGTAATATCAAAAGATTAGACAAAAAAATATTCTGTATGATATAATTAAAACCTAAAGTACAAGGAGGTGAAAACATGGAAATCATCGGATATTTAATATCCTTAATCTTACTTTATGGTTTAATATATAGTACCTTAAGATTATCTAATTTTATAACAGATTATTTGACTAATAAATACTATAAAAATTCAGTTCAAAACACATCTTTAAATAAACAAAAGATAACTCTAAAGTCTATAGAACAATCTAAGAACTACTATAATTTCCTTATATCATTTACAATTAAAAACTTAATTCAAAATAATGTAAATCATTCAAACATAGTTGAATTATTCAAACTACTTAGAATCTCATCACTCTCTTCATCATTTAGTACAGTATTGAATAAATATACAATCAGTGATTTAAATATACTAAAATATAAACTAAAAGAAGATTTGAAAAATAATAAGCCCCTATTTGAAAATAAACTAGCGAAAATTATTTTAACAGCTATTACTTCAGAAAAATTTATCCCTAAGTTTACTGATCTTCTAACCAATAGTCGTTATGGAATATTGGGAATCACAGCAATAATTTTTATAATTAATGAGTATATAAAAAGAAAAAAGGAAATATTATTAAAACATGAGTACGTAATTTCAGAAATAGATAGAATAATTCAACTCAAATCTAAAATCAATAAAAAATCTTAAGAAAGAATCAGAGAAAAAATACTAAAAATGATACATCTAGATAAAATTATATCGACCTATAAAAGTTAATCATATTAATATAACTTTTATAGGTCAATATTTTTTACAAAATATAATTGTTAATAAAAAATAAACAATACTAGGATTCCTAAATGAAGGAATATACTGAAGTATGCATAAAAAAATATCTAGAATATTATAATAAAGGTAGCAATAAAAAGAAATTAAGACAGATAATAATATATTCGTGTATAGTATTTTTTATTTTAAATCTATACCGTAATCTTTTCTGTTATTTATTCAATTATTTTTTATATCTAGCTTAATCTCATTATTCAATGACTTTAGAAATATACATTCTCCTTTACAAATATTAAGTGCTCTATTACTAATAATTTTTCTTTTCATAATATTTTTATCTTCATCCTCTACTTCACAAGTAAACAGTTTATAATTCAATATTTCAAGTAATATATTAACATTAAAGTGGCTGTGGCGAATACATAAAAAACCTAAAGTAAGAAAAAGGAAAAGAAATAAAACTACCTGATCCCACTTTGTAAAATCAAAAGCAAATAGGGGTACTATATAAGACAATATATATTCAGATGTTATAGTTTTTTCAGTTTTCACATTCTTAACCACAACCCTCGTACTTCCTTCTTTTGATTTTTCAGAGAACGTAAGTTGCAGTACTAATAAAGAAATAAAACTTATTAATAAAATGATACAAATGCTTATTCTCTCTGTCCACAAGTTATTGGTGTTTTCAGATAAGCTTTTAATATCAATAAAAAGTATTGAAATCCATAAAGGAAAAAATGAGGTGAAGTACAGACATATTGATACAAATTTAGACATTTATTCTCCTCCTATTCCCATTTTTTTGCTCCCGATACTTCTATAGGATTGTTATCAAACGGCTCAATCATACCTCTATCACATAATAGTTTAACAAGTTTATCCGCAGCACCTTGTTGATTCATATCAAACTTATCTCCATCAAGAGGAATCTTAAACTTTTTACCAATTTTCTTTCTCATAACATCATCTTTTAATTTATTCAAGTGCGATTCATTAAACGAAACAAATTTTCTTGGGTTATGACCAGAACTTGCAGCTTTTCTAAATATTTCAACATCATTGATTATATTTGAATCTATAATATTAATAATTTGCTTTGCACAAATAGATTTGTATGCTCTTTCCATATTAAATAACTTCTCTCCATCAAGTGTAAGCATATAAATAATGTCATCTATAATCACAACATCAATAAATGTTCTTAACGATATAACCTTGTTAGAAATTTCTTTAAACGTACCATTAGCATACATATATTTGTGTTTTAATGCTGTAATGGGATTTTTCATTGAAATCAATTTTATAGATAATTCCTCACCATCAATGATAACTACACCCTTAAGAACATAAGCCTTGGCAGAAAATTTCAGCGGATCAAGCTCAGAATCTGGATCCCCGATTGCTTTAATTAGTTCTGTATATTCAGTTAAAATTAACTCATTATTACTATTTAACTTATATATTGTATTAGAAAGAGTAGATCCATCATACTCTCTTACATCTTCAAACTTCTCTTCCAGTCGTCCTTCTGAAGAACAATATATACTAGAAATCTCAGTTAGAAAATTTTTAAGTGTACCTTTCGGAGACAAAGTAATCTCTCTACCACAATACCAAGTTCCATTTTTCTTTGAAGTTTTTATTTGTAGAAGTTGTAACGACCAAGCTTCACAAGTTGTTAAATTTTCAAATACACTCTTTAGTTTATCTATCGACATTTAAACACCTCTCTTAATAAGTTATCTTTTCTTAATTTTATCTCTTTAAATTTGTTATTCTTTCCACTCTTTTATTTTTTCATAAACATCTTTTTTAAATTTACCCAATGATTTATTTATAAGTTCTTCGTCTGGGGTAAATACTACATCACCATAAATTAATTCATCAATTTTTTTCTCGAGTTCAAAACCTTCTTCTGGAAATATTTTTTTTAAGAATTCTCTATATTCAGAACCAAATTTCCGTTCTCTTTCCACCATCTCCTTTATTTCAATATCATGGATTTCATAAGCTTCATCTAACCTCAAAGTAATGACATCTTTTTTTAATTCTTCTATATTATTTTTATCCGTTACATTACCATTCAAATCGTGTATAAAATCAATCTTATATCCATCAACATCTTTAGTTATATCAAATTTTATTTTATTTGTATTATCCCTTAAAAATGGATTTATTTTCAATTCTTTTGTCCATTTAATCCTATTACAACTACTACAACTTGGGATAAAATTATATAACGAAATTGCAAACATAGGATATTTATTTTTATTATAAATATGATCTATCTCTGAACCAAGAGCTTTCCCTCTATTATTAACATAATTTCTATTACAGTATGGACAAACAAGTAATCCCTTACCACCAAAATCTATAAAATTTCGAACCATAAGCGTATTAATTTTTTCTGGTTTTCCGGCTACATCAATTACTTTTGATAAGTTGTATAAACTTTTTATACATTCCCAATTCCCGGTATTATTATCTCTATTCTGATAAACATATTTCTCCATATCCTCAGGTTTCATTAAAAGCAGTTCTTTAAAATACTCAAAGAAAGTGTTAAATTCTTTACTATAATCTTTTCTAAATAGCTCTATAATTTGACTACTTCTTTCTTTTATTATACTATCAACATCAGCTATAAAATTATTATCACAATTCTCCATTTTGTCATTAGACATTACTCGCAAATATTCTTTTATTATATTATCCTGTGTCATTTTATTATTAAGAATACTATTCTTATACACTTTATCTTTTTTTGAAAGTTTAGTTAACAAATAACTTCCTTTAATTTTGTGTTTTATAACATTTTCATTTGCTTTATTACTTTTTTTGCTTTTTTTGCTTTTTACATCTATCCTATCTATCTCATTTATATACTTACTAAACATAAATTTAACATAAGCATCTATAAATTCTTGTGGATAATTTGGTATTTTCAAATACATCATTAGTTCACTTCCTCCCCAAGTTCACGAAGTTTGTTTTCAAGTTTTCTAATTTGATTTTTAATATCATCAGCCTCTGGATTAACAGCGGGAAAAGCCCTAGTAAATAATTCATAAAGTTGGTTAGACATTATCTTCTCCCCTATAGAATCAATAATCTTTTTGGCTATTTTTTTAGCATCTTCCTCATTTAAATTAGAGTATAAACTTTCATCGCCAAGATTTTCTAATTTTCCATCAATTTTAAATCTTAAGTATTCTATCGTATCTTGAATTTTTTGGTAAGCATATTCACCTATAAACTCATCTTCATTTAGAAAGAATGCATTTTTAAAAAGTGAATATATATTTTGACCAAAAGTTCTATAATTATATATCTCCCTTCCTTCAGGAAGAAATATTATATTTTCTTCAAAAATATCCGATAAGAAAATTGGTGAATGTGTTGTAATTATAATTTGCAGATGATTTCCTTCAAAAATTTTTTCAATAATAGGTAATGCTGTACTTATCCACTTTCTTTGCCATCTAGGATGCAATCCAAGATCTACTTCATCTAAAAGTAGCAAGTAATTTTCTTCATTTACTCCTGATGCTTTTCTACTCTGTAAAGCTATTTTTGCTGAATACAAGTTAGAAAAAGTCTTTAATAATGCTAATTCTCCCGAACTCAATCCTCCCCACTTCATTTCTAAAAATTGATTAAGATTAATATTTTCCAACTTAGAGATATTTTCTATTAATGATGTTAATATTTCAAAATCCATATTTATTTCGTCTAGTTTAGACAATAAGCCTCCAATATCTTCTAAAAGTTCAATTTCATCATCATGTACTCCAAGCTCTCTCAATCTATCCATTACTTTTTGAGGAATTAATTTAAGTTTTACAAAATATCCATAACTCTTTAACTCAAAGTAAGAAGTATAACTTATTGCTTTAGCTACTCGAATACATGGAGTTTTTACAGTCTCCCAAAAATCCTTCCATGCTTCAAAGTCATTATTATCAATTTCTTTATGAAATATATTGATATTTTCTAGATATTTAGAAAGTTTATCATTAATTTCAATTGACGGTGGTAAAACTTTTTCCCTACCTATTAATGCCTTTAATCTTTTTATAATACCCTCTATACTAGATTTATATTCATCATTTTCTCCCTTATTGAATCTTATATATTCAAAGTATAGATTTATTATATAAATACTATGCCATACCTCTATCCAAAATTTACTATTTCTATCTCCTAACTCTATATTCGGTACATCCTGTCGTAATCCTCCTATACTATACTCATATGGTAAAAATTTATCTTTATCGACTCCAATTGATTTGTATTGTAAACTAATTTTTGATTGATTCTCTAACTCTGATGCATTCTGTAACTTTGATGCATTCTCTAGCATTGAAAGATGAAAATTTAAAAGATGCTCATATTTTTGAGGCTTAGGATTATCATAGTCAATATCAATCATATAATTTATCAAAATAGAATAAACAGCAACTAACATATCATTTATAAGATTTTTTTTGCGCTCTTCTATGTTAAGGCTATCAACATCAGATATATATTCTAGTTGGTTACTGCTGTTAGGCAGTCTTTCCCCTTCAAAATCTATCGTTACTCCTTTTTTCGTATAATCTACAAACTTTCTAATTTCATCCTTAAATATATGAACAAATTTTACTTGATTTATCGTTTCCCAAAATCTAATATCTTCTTTATTTTTTATATCAAATAATTTTAAACTATTATTTATATTCTCAAATTTAGATGAATCAATCCGATAAGAACTATTAGAATTATCTATATTGTAATATTCATTTGCATTTGAAAACTTAATAATTTTCCAGGATTTCTCTGAATTTAACAATAAAAAATCATGCTTATATTCATCCTCATGCTCTAGTGCTATATTTTCTTTAAAATGATAAGGATCATTAACTAAAATTTGATTTCCCTTCTGATAAATCAAACAAATTGAACTTCTAAAACCAAACCTAAAAAGATTATTGATTAACATTGTTTTTCCAGTTCCATTCTCTCCAACTATAACAGTTAAATCTTTAAATTCTTTAGTATATGGAATTTGAAAAATATCCTTTTTCACTATCCTAAAACGGTACTTATTAGCACTATCCTGTAAATGTACATCATCTTCAACAATTTTTTCTACCTTAATATCTGGAAGGAAATTTATTACTTTGTATTCTCTTTCTGACTCTTTGTTTTCCATTTCTTTTTTAAAAAAGTCATCTTCTTTTTCCTTTTTTAAAACATTATCTTCTTTTTCCTCTTTTAAAAAGTTATCCTCTTTTTTTTCTTTTAAAGAGTTGCCTTTTCTTTTTTCTACTTCTTCTATTAAAGCAACTAATCTTACTTTATTTTTTTTACCCATTAATCTTTCCCCCATAGTACTGTTATATTATATTATTCTACTATAATAGAATATCTTTAGTAAAATAATTAGTAATACATATTCTAAATAATATTTATTCAAAAAAAATCGGATTGATTTATCATCAAACCGATTAAATTCTATAATTTTAAAAGCTACATAAATATTATAAATCTAATATAGCCAAATCCTGCTTCCTACTTAAGCATTGCCTTCATCTCTTTGATATTAACAGTTTTTAGTAAGAATATCATTCCTAGATAACTGATACCACCAACTGCAAGGTAAATTGCAAGTTCGATAATTCCGTCTAATCTTAATGTCATTTTACATGACATCACGGCTCCGAATATTACAAGAGATGACAATATGATTTTTGCTAAATCTTTATTAAACAATAGTTTCTTGTTAATAATATTACGGCTATAATACCACTGAATAGCGAATACTAGTATTTCAACAACTACAGATGTTATACTCGCTCCAATATATCCGAAAAATGGAATAACGGCAATATTAACAGCTACACTGACAAAGGCAGGAATCGTCGTCGATAGCATGTACTCCTTATTTTTATTTCTAACCACCAATACTTGAAAACCTAGAATATTCGTCCAACCTACAAACATAATGTTAAACACGATAACATACAGAACATACTTAACATCTTGGAAGTGTTGTCCTAAGAATAATTTAACAAACACTTCATTTACCGCAATAAGTCCAAACATCATCGGGAAAATTATAAGATTGTATAAAATGAATGAGAATTTTACCATATTTTGTGCTTCTTTATCTCTTCTTTCTGAAAGAAGATTCGCAACTCTTGGCAACATAACAGCCCCCAATGAGTTAACTACTGTAAGAAGTATACTAATTAATTTTTGTCCTTGTTCATAGATTCCAACATCTGAATACGATCCTAGTAAACCAAGTAAAGTTCTGTCTAATACGACATAAAGTGATATTGCGACCTGTGGTAAAAATAACAGTATAGTAGGACGCATGTTTTTCTTTATACCCTCTAAATTAAAAGTTGGTCGATTTAAAAACTGCTTTGCAGGTATCCACATTACAAATTGTCCTAAGAAATCAAAGATTACAATTAAGAATACATAAAGATATAGATCCTCACTACTTTTAATAAAAGTGAAGATACTTATTACTCCTGTCACTTTGACTACAGTATTTCTCAGTGTAATTTTTTTAAAATCTTCTTTCCCTAAAAATAACCATGAGATATCTAGCATCTTCGTGAGTAGCACAACTCCTAAGATTAATGAAATTGTTGTACTCATTTGTGAAATACTGAATACCGCTATTAAGTAGACAGACAACGCTAACAAACTTGCGACAAACTGAATTGCATAGATATTCCAAAATGTACTATTCACATCACTCGCAGCAGCTATTTGCTTCGTACCATATATACCAATCCCTAACATCGCAAATAATGAGAAATAACTCACTATAGAATTATAAAATCCGTAGTTCCCTAGATCTTCACTTGTAAAAATTCTCGTAACATACGGGACCGTTATTATCGGTAATATTATCGTTAATATTTGATACGAAAGATTATATAAATAATTTTTTATTACTTTCATTATATTTCCTCAGCATATATGTGAAACTCCTAAAAACAGGAGATTTCTAAATTTTATTACTAGTATTAGTATACGTAATTTATAGCTATATTTCAACTATTTTTGTATTAATATTAGTTATCAATATTTTTTGAAATTCTAATCTTTCATGTTATAATTAATAATGATTAGTAATAAATTTTACATTATTTTAAAGGAGCGAAAAAATGATATACGCAGGAATATTAGCTGGTGGAACAGGAACTAGAATGGGGATAAGTAACATGCCAAAACAATTCCTAGAATTAGGTAAAAAGCCAATACTTATTCACACAATTGAGAAGTTCTTATTAGAGCCTGAAATCGAAAAAATCGTAGTCGGTGTTCATGAAGATTGGGTATCTCATGCTGAAGACTTAGTTGAACAATATGTTTCAGCGTTTGCTGATAGAATCATTATTACACCTGGTGGGGTTGATAGAAATACAACGATTGAAAACATCATTAATAGAATTAATGAATATAAACCTTTAACTGATGAAGATATTATCGTAACTCATGATTCAGTTCGACCATTTATTACACTTAGAATTATTAAAGACAACATATGTCTAGCTAAAGAAAGTGATGCAGTAGACACAGTAGTAGAAGCTGTAGATACAATTGTAGAAAGCACTAATGGAGAATATATCTCAAGCATTCCAAACAGAGCTCACTACTACCAAGGTCAAACACCTCAAAGTTTCAAATGTTTAGATTTCTTGAGTCTATATAACTCATTAGACAAAGAAGAAAAACAAATACTTACAGATGCATGTAAGATATTCGTTATAAAAGGGAAAAAAGTAGCACTAGCTAAGGGAGAATACTCAAATATCAAAATAACTACAGTAACTGACCTTAAGATAGCTAAGAGTATGCTAGAGGACGAATAATATGATAAATCAAATATATCAATTAATTAAACCGAAATTTATTAATGTAAAATACAACGAAGAGAACATAAACGATGGTGACAAAATCATCATTCGTCCAAACTACATGGCACTATGTCACGCAGACCAAAGATACTACCAAGGAAAAAGAGATCCTAAGGTACTAGCTAAAAAACTACCGATGGCACTTATTCATGAATGTGCAGGTATAGTAATTGCAGACCCTACAGGAACATATAAAGTAGGACAAAAGGTAGTAATGATACCTAACCAACCACCAAGACAAAGTGATGAAGAATTCTATGAAAACTATATGCCAGGAACACACTTCCTATCAAGTGGTTTCGATGGTTTTATGAGAGAGTTCGTAGCTTTACCTAAAGATAGAGTAGTAGCTTATGATAATGTGGAAGATTCTGTTGCGGCTATAACAGAGTTCATAAGTGTTGGAATGCACGCAATGGATAGATTCTTAAATAATTCACATAGTAGAAAAGAAAGAATAGCGATAATCGGTGATGGGAGCCTAGCTTATGTTATGGCGAACATAATAAACTACACTCTTCCGGAGTGTGAGATAATCGTAATAGGTCGTCACTGGGAGAAGTTAGAACTATTCAGTTTCGCAAAAGAAAGATACATTACTGATGAAATACCTGAAAACTTAACTTTCGATCACGGTGTAGAATGTTGTGGTGGTGATGGTAGTGGATATGCGATAAATGACCTAATCAAGTACATCAAACCACAAGGAAGCCTAGTACTAATGGGTGTTAGTGAATATAAGGTAAATATCAATACACGTGATATCTTAGAAAAAGGACTAACGCTAATAGGTTCATCACGTTCAGGTAGAATCGATTTTGAAAAAGCTATTGAGATGCTGAGTAAAAAGAAATTCGAAAGAAGATTCAAGAATATTATTGAACTTGAGCAACCTGTGAGAAATATTAAAGACATTCATAGGCTGTTTATGATTGATTTAAATACTGCATTTAAGACTGTTTTCAAATGGGAAATATAGGAAAACTGCAATACTTGTTTAACTTCAAGTATTGCAGTTTTTCATATTATTTATTTAATTCCTCTCTTACTACATTAAGAACTCTTTCGATTACTACGTGCATATCATAATATTTATAGTCTGCAAGACGTCCACAAAAGATAACATCTTTACCTTTTGCCTCTTCTAAATATTTTTGATACATTTCATTATTTTTAGCATCATTAATTGGATAGTATGGTTCGTCTCCACGTTTCCAATCTACTGAGTACTCACGTGTAATAACTGTTTTTTCTTGAGTACCTTTTTCGAAGTGTTTATGCTCGATAATACGAGTATAAGGAACTTCACGTTCTGTGTAGTTCACTACAGCATTACCTTGGTAGTTTTCTTCATCTAGTACTTCATGTTCGAAGCGAAGACTTCTGTATTCTAATTCTCCGTGTTTATAATCGAAGTATTGATCGATCATTCCTGTGAATACTACTTTCTTCGCACTTGCTTCTAACTCTTCACGGTTTTCGAAGAAGTCTACATTTAATTCTACTTCAATTCCCTTTAACATGTTTTCGATAATAACATTGTATCCACCGATTGGAATACCTTGGTATCTATCGTTGAAGTAGTTATTATCGAATGTGAAACGTACTGGAAGACGTTTAATAATAAATGGTGGTAGTTCTGTAGCACTACGTCCCCATTGTTTTTCTGTATAACCTTTAATTAAAGTTTCATATACGTCAGTACCAATAAGCTTGATAGCTTGTTCTTCTAGGTTTTTAGGTTCACTATCTTGCAGATGAGCTGTTTGTTCAGCGATTTTCGCTTTTACTTCTGCAGGAGTCTTAGTACCCCACAATCCATAAAAAGTATTCATGTTGAAAGGTAGATTGTATAATTTACCTTTGTAGTTTGCTACTGGTGAGTTAATATAGTTGTTAAACTCAGCAAACTGATTCACATAATCCCAAACTTCTTTGTTAGAAGTATGGAAGATATGCGCACCATATTTGTGAACGTTGATTCCTTCAACATTCTCACAATAAATGTTCCCACCAATGTGGTCACGTTTATCTATTACTTTTACTTTTTTTCCTTGTTTTGTTGCTTCATGAGCAAAGATCGCACCTGATAATCCAGCTCCTACTATTAAATAATCGTACATACGTTCCTCCTGATTCTATTTATTTTTATCCTCATATATTATTTCTAATATCTTTTCTTTCAATTCAGGATACTTTTCTAAGTCAAATTTTCTTGAAAATAAATGCCCGTGATTTTTACCATATTTAAGTTGTTCTATGTCTTTTTCAGAATCTGTCCAAGTATACGGACTACCGTCCCACCAATTTATATAACGAAGGTTCCCTTGAAAATCTGTTGGTTGATCGTTTGTCGGTTCTAAAGAATACACACTATCTAACAAACCATTATTATATAAAACTGTAGGAACAAATAACTCATCTTGTACTTTACCAGATTTAAAAGCATTTTTAATTAACGAACTATTTTCTATAAGTTTTTCTACAGCTATATTATTCAAAGAACACCAGTTTGAAGCATATTTTAATTCTAAATCAAATTTTTTAAAGAAATCAATCTTTAGTTTTCTCTGAATACCTATTTCTAGTTTTCTGTATGAATTTAATACTTTTTTGGGCAATCTTCTATTAAGGCTTCGACTCGACAAATGAGAAAACAAAGTTTTAAAAGCTACTCTCTCGTATACTCTATTTCGTTTAAATAATTCATCAGAGACCATAGTTAGAAAATTATATTCTTTTCTCTTATCAAAAAAATTATAAATATTTTCTGCAGTATCTAATGGTAAATCAACACCAGACAACAAGTGATACATGCTATATTCTTGCTGATTCTTCGCAGTTGAGAATAATTGCATTTCTGCTTCAACTTGAGAATAATCTCCCCAATAGATAGGGATTTCTTTAGTAAAAAATATCGTAGAATTCTGCACACTATTTTCAATTTGTTTTTTTTCTTCTTTAGTAATTTTAGATTTCTTATCAAACAAGATATAAAAATCATGTTTTTCATAATCTAATAAAGAAACTAAAAACTTTAATTGTTCTATTTTATCATGTGCAATAATTAAATATGCTTGTTTCATACAATCTCTCTTTCTTTTACATACTTGTTGAGTATTCATTCAAAATGATATTTCTTTAGAAACTTGAATTTTATAGTAAATATGGAATTAAAGTTTCATATGTATAAAACTATAAATAATTAACCTTGTATTAATTCCTTTTTCAAATAATTCAATAATTATCAATAACTTAACATCGCTAAATATATATATTATAATAAATTTTTCAGTTGTTCTTCTCTATATCTAGTAATTGAATTTTTTTGTTTGAAAGTTTTTACTTTTAATTTACTAACCATCTGTACTCCTTGAAAAATTTCTTAAACATAATGGTTAAATACAGTCCCAAAAACAATGTCACTATAAACCTTAAAATCACCATAATTACTATTCCTATCGGTAAAAACATGAAGTTCCCTGTACTCTCAAAAATGATCTTTAGAATTAGATAATTGAGTGAATCAGAAAATATATATATTCCTAAACCATTTACCAAGATTAATTTGAACCCCCCACTATTTAATATATTAGTTTTCTTTGATAATAAATATGCAATGCTATAGCAGGTACTAGAACCTAATACTGCCAAAATATCAAGTATGAATCTTTTTAATAATTTTAACTCACTCCCTACAGAATTGTTAAACCATAAAAAAATCAAAAACAATAATAACAATAATGGAAATAAGTATTTTATTTCATCTAAATATTTATTATATATCTTCCGATTTAATTCAAACAAAGAACCTACAATAAACCAAAATAGAAATTCTAGTGGCGCACTTATCACTATAAAATTAAATAAATAACTCATTAAATGAATCATATAAATAATACAGAATATATATATATTAACATTTTTTTTTAACACATAAAAGGATATGAAAAAAATAATAAATAAAGCATACAAATACCATAGATGAGAATTTCCGAGTAAAAATAGTTGACCTATTACTGCCTTTATTATTCCAATATCTTTAAAATAACTTGAAAAGTATTTTATGGGTAGTGTATAAAAAATTGTAAATAAAAAAAATGGAATCATCAATCTTTTAAATTTATTTTTCATTAAGTCTGCCAATGATACCCATTTATTCTTTTGGACCTGTGTATAAAACAATGCTCCAGACAAAGCCATAAACAATGGCATATGGAAATAATATAAAACTAATCTTATTTTATCAAAAACTTTGTATAAGAATATTGAATTTTCATACACTAATAAATGTTGATAATCAATCCCCCCATAATTCGAAGAAATTTTATAATATGTAGTATGACTAAGTACTACAAGTATGATAGTTAACACTTTTAAAATATCATATTCATTTATTCTTTTCATAACTATCTCCACTATCTCCTTTTAAAATATAACTATAGTATACTGCAACTAGAAATGAGAATAAATATGTTCCTGAGAATATAGTAGTCGATATTAATAACATTATTAATACTATAGACATTCTTAAGTCTCTATCATATCTTCTACTTAATAATATTCTAATCATAGGATAAAAATATAAAACTAACAATAGTAATCCACCTTGGGCTAATATTACAAATAAAGCATTACTATACCCATAGTTTATTCTAATAGTGGTATCCATATATTGTTCTATATTTTTTAATCCTGACATAAAACCTGAACCAAAAAATATGTTATCTTTCCAAGCTAAAAATCCTGCTCTATAATCATCAAAACGAATATTTACTGAACCGCTTTCAGATTTATTGTCCCAAACAATTAACAATAGATACATCACCATAGGAACAATACACAAACCAATATATTTTATCAATCCATTATATTTTATCGACAATTTATAAATTATTATTAATCCAAGTACAAAAACTCCTGTAGTCGATGTTGTAGATAATATGGTTACAACTAATAATATAGTTTTCCAATTTGTTTTTTTTATAAAATATTCTTGAAATACTACAGCTACACAAAGTAATAAATTCCACATTGGTACTTCTGGATATACACCACTATTTCTAACTAATTCATTATCAAAAATAGAAATACTTTGAGATTCAAAATATATATTATAATAACTTGGTATTATACTTCCACCATTCCAATCATTAACTACATAATTAGTTGGTTTTATAATTCCAAAATTACTACCCAACACCCAAAAAAATAAAGAAATTATCGATAAAACTAATACAATATTTATAAATTTTCTCATTGTTAATATCATATTACCACTATTTATTATTACAATCACAATAATAATCGAAGAATTAATAAAATAATTTAGTATATTCATGTTTATAATATCATCTTCATGAATTAAAAAAAGAATCACTATTACTACATAATATATAAAAATAACAGATACTATCTTGGAAATATTCCTTCTTGCTATTGTCAGAGTGGAAATTTTCAATATCAAAGATATTAAAATAATTATACTCACAAATGCATACAATTTTGAACCTATAATAGAAACATACATAGAATTGGTAGTAATAACAATTAAAATTAATAATACATAATCAATTATATAATTTAATCTAGCGTACAATTATCTTCACTCCCTTTCTTATAAAATTCTTTTATACTAAAAAATAAACCTGGGGATAATAAAAATAATATATACTTAAATTTGAATTTAGCATTAATTTTCTTACAGAAAACTACATATTTAAAATCCATTTTTATTATTCTTCTTATTTTTTTTATATCTATTTTTTTAAATTTATCTAGTGTAGTTAATAGCTTAAATGCTCCTACGACTTCTTTTATATTTATCGCAGGTAGTAAATCTTTTTCTTTAGAAAATTTCTTTGCAAATTCCCTATTCTTATCTATAGCCTCAAAAAAATCATATTGTTTTTTTGAAAACTTAGAGTTCACAATACTTCCTGGTCTCCTATAATAATTATATATTTGCAATGATGTATGTACTATCTTTTGAGCTCTAGTTACATGATCACTAATAACAAATAAATCCTCATATATCTTTCCCTTAGGAAAGGGTATTTCTAAAATACTTTTTCTATATAACTTCCCACATGCTGATACCGTAACAACCTTATCATAAAACGCCTCTTCAAGAAAAACATCATTATCCATATGAGTCACATTCTCAAAATCTTTTTCCACCAAAGAATAATCTGAATAAACATTATATGATTCTGTTGCTTTAACTCGGGTAGAAACAATATCACAATCATGCTTTTCTTGAATACCTACTAATAACTCTAGAGAATACGCTTCTAAATAATCATCAGGATCTAGAAATGTTATAAATTCTCCTTTAGCTTTTTGAATACCAAAATTTCTCGCATCAGATAATCCACCATTCTCTTTATGAAATGCCCTTACATTAGAGTATTTTTCAGAATACTCATCACATAATTTTCCTGAATTATCTGTAGAACCATCATTTACAAGAATTATTTCAAAATTTTTATACGTTTGTTTTTCTAAACTATCCATTGCATAATGAAGATAATCTTCAACATTATACACCGGTAAAATAACTGAAATCATAATTTTCTACCTATAATCTTCTTTCTAATAACATATGATAAAAACTATTTTTTTTATTATCAACAGAAACTTTATAACTACACTTAAAAATTCTAGTATCTTCCAGAATTTCTTTCCACTCTTTCTCATTGTACTTATTTGAAAAATTATCCACTAAGTAATACAAGTTTTTATTATTATAAATAACAGAATCAATTTCCTTACGCACATGACTATTAGTTCTGTATCCCAACTCCATTAGATAATCTATTAGGAAATAATCAACAGGAGCATCAAACTTTTTAAAGTATTCGAATTGTATTTCCTTTAAAAAATTACACACAGCTCCATCCTTTTTCTCCGATAAACAAAAAAGTGCCCATCTACCATTGGTTATATATTTAGGATATTTCTCCTTACCACTAGCTCGTATAGTATAAAAATTTTCATCAAGATAACCTAATTTCTTTTCACTATCCATATAAATAGTTGCATCCAACCAAACTCCACCATAATTTGATAATAGTACTGTTCTTATAATATCTGAATACTTTATGAAGTCAATCTTTTTTTCTTGATATTTTTTTACAATGTGGGTAGGTAACTTAACATATTCATATAAATTAGTCTGATCTAATAATATGTATTCATATCCAAATTTACTAGCATAATTTTTTTGACTATCTATCGTTCTTTTTACTAACTCAGGCGCTAACTCATATCCTTGAAGCCATAGTGAAAATATTTTTGTTCTCTTTTCATTTTCATATGTACCGCTATTTTTATATGTATATGAAGATAAAAAATCTGAAAGATTTATTTCTAAAAATTTTAAAATATCTGCATGTTTTTTATTGTAAAAGTTTGTTACAGTTTTTCCAAAATAGCTATAATTAGTTAGACGAACAATAAATTTTTCAAGAAGTTTATTATTTGCAATTTTTATTGAGAAATTCTTTTTTAAAAATAAATATTCTTTTAACACCTTCTCTACTTTCTTCATTTTTTTCTCCAATCACTATGAATTTTTGCTAATGAAAATAATAAATAATTACTTTTTCTAACTAATATTTTTTTAATCCTGGTATTTCCCTTACTAAACCACTATTCAAATTTAGTAATTCTTTTTCAAACATAATCAATTCTTGTTTTGCTTCTTTTTTATTATTCATGGTGAAATATATTTCCCATTGTTTATTAATTAAATTAAGAAGTTGTTTTTTTATTACATTCAATCTAACTTTACTTATTTCTAGTTCATTATAGTAACTAACTATATTAAAAATTACTTTTTTATGCATTTCTCTATTTCTAATATAGCTATTTATATTAACACTTTGTTCACTAGTTCCCAAACCGATATTTATAAATAGGTTTCCCAAAATATATAATAGTCTCTACGTGTGGAATTGTATATATAATATATTCCATGTCTACATAAAACATTTTTTCAGATAACTTAATTTTATTATTTTTAATATATCTGTTTTAATAGTAATCGTGTGCATACCTACAGTTTGACCAATTGTACTAAAGAATTCATCGGCCTGACAAATCTTTCTTTTCTGTACTTTTGTAAATTCATTGTATTCTCCAATATTAAGTATAGAAGAATTCTCGTCTACAAATACCTTATAATATGGTAATAATACATTATCTACATCTGTTTCTTGTAGATATTCTATCAATAAGTCTAAATTTTCTGTATCAACCCAATCATCCGCATCTACTACTTTAAAATATTTTCCTACAGCATACTCAATTCCTGTATTTACTGCCGATCCATGTCCACCATTTTCTTTATTAATAACTCTTACTATTTCTGGATATTGCTTTGATATTTTCTCTGCAACTTCCCTTGTCATATCAGTAGAACCATCATTAACTATTACTAAATCAATTAAATTTCTGTATTTAGCTGCTAAAATTGATGGCATAGTCTCAGTTAAATATTTTTCTGCATTATATGATGGTACTGCTATTGTTAAAATCTTATTCTGCATTTTCTCCTCCTGTCATTTCTTCAATCAGGTTAACCCATTGTTGAAAAATTTTTTCTTTATCAAATTTCTCTGTATCTTTCATAGTATTTTTAGAAAAGTTATCCCTCAACTCGTCATTTTCAATAAGCTCACAAATTTTATTGCTCATTCGCTCAGTATCAAAGTTATCAATTAAATATCCATTTACACCTTCCAGAACAATCTCCGATGGACCAGTTGGACAATTAAAACTAACAATAGGTAATCCATACTGTTTTGCCTCTAATAACACTAAAGGTAATCCTTCATAACGAGAAGTCATTACATATACTCCATGATTTGGATATATATTCTCTATTCCCTTAACATTCCCCTTAAAATGTACTCGAGAAACAACACCTCCTGCTTTTAATTCTTCTCTCAATGCTTGTTTAATTATTTCATCACCCTCACCAAAAATATCCCATTCCCAATCAGGATGTTTCGATAATACACTTATAGCTACTTCAGATAGATAATCATAACCTTTTTGTCTATCGAAACGGCCTACAGTAATTATTTTCTTTGAATTTGTAGTATATTTTTCTACAACATCCACGGGATCAATCCAGTTATAAATAACATCGACCATATTTGATTTCATCTTATATTTTTTTATGTAATTTAATCTATCTTGACTTGTGAGGGTAATAATTTTACTAGCAAACTTTGATGCGACTAATCTTTGTATTTTTTTTACCTTTGAGTCTATATCTACAATCGAATTAGTATGATCACAAAATACATATTTAGTTTTTAAACCTATTGTACTTGCAATTCCTAAACTATTCATACTCATTCCAATACCAAAAACAATATCAATCTCATTCTCCATTAAATATTGTCTTAACTTTTTCACAAGTTGTAAAAAGTGTTTACTCATTGATAATTTCCTTGAATATAAATTTCTATATCTAACCTTTTCCTTAACAGAGAAAAATATTGGTTCTGTAGAAATCATTGACAACAAATGAACTTCGTACTTTTCTGATAATTCATTCGATAAATCAACTGCAACTTTTAGCCCACCATCTGTTCTATCAATGATCCATTTTATTATCGCTATTTTTTTCATCTATTCTTTAACTCCTCTTGCTGTATACATTCTGATTTCTTCCTTTCTGAATAATATCCCTATATATATTCTCGCTTTAATAATTTATTTTTTGAAAAATTTTTAACTAAATCATTCAGATAAATCACGCTAAAAGCTTACGTAGGAGCAGGTTAAGCATTTTTAAAATAAAGAATTTTTTATACCTTTATACTCAGCATAATGCGTTTTAGGTCGCATAAACTACTGTACTACTTACCAACTAAGTTTAGTTCTCTATAAAAAACTTATTTTATAATGACTTAGAACAATTTATTTTCTGATTGATCAATTCCTTAATTTGAATAGACATTTACCGTGTTTTTTATTAATCATTTTCTCATAAGTCATATCTTCAAAAATCATTATGTAACTATTATTTGACGACAATTGTTTAAGTGTATTAAATAACACAACATACACAATTCCTATATCTCCTTTAATAATACTTCAGCAATTCTTTCGCTGGCTCTACCATCCCCATAAGGATTACTTGCCTGACTCATTTTTTTATACTCTTCATTATCCTCTAATAGTAGTTTAAAGTTATTATAGATATCTTCTTCTTTTGTTCCTACAAGTTTTAATGTTCCCGCAGCAACACCTTCTGGTCTTTCAGTAGTATCTCTTAACACAAGTACTGGTTTTCCTAATGATGGTGCTTCTTCTTGAATTCCCCCAGAATCAGTTAAAATTAAATAACTCTTATTAAGGAAATTATGGAAATCTATAACTTCTAATGGTTCAATTAGTTTAACTCTATCTTCTTCACCGAATATTCTATTAGCAACTTCCCTAACTTTAGGATTTTTATGGATAGGGTAGATTACTTTTACATTACTATTTTCTTGTAACACACGTTTAATAGCTCTAAACATATTTTCCATGGGTTCCCCAAGATTTTCACGTCTGTGAGCTGTTAACATAATTAAACGATCATCACCTATCCAATCAAATAATTCATGTTTATATTCTGAGTTAATCGTAGTTTTTAATGCATCTATACCTGTGTTTCCTGTAACATAGATAGTATCTTCGTCTCTCTTCTCTACTAAAAGATTCTCTTTTGCTTTTTCCGTAGGCGCAAAATTGAAATTAGATACTATAGATACTGCTTGACGGTTGAATTCCTCTGGGAATGGACTATAAATATTGTAAGTTCTTAATCCCGCTTCCACATGCCCAACTTTTATACCAAGATAAAATGCTGCTAATGCAGTAGCAAATGTCGTTGTTGTATCTCCGTGCACTAGAACTACATCTGGTTTCTCATCTTCTAATACTGGTTTAATTTTGTCTAAAATTGATGTTGTAATAGTGAATAGAGTTTGATTATCTCTCATTATATCTAAATTATAATCTGGTTCAACTTTAAAAACATCTAATACTTGATTTAACATTTCTCGATGTTGCCCAGTAACACATACTTTTACATCAAAATTCCCATTTCTTTTTAATTCATTTACTAATGGACACATTTTTATAGCTTCTGGTCTTGTTCCAAAAACCAACATTACTTTTTTCATCAGCATATCTCCTTATTCTTTTTATTTAAAGTAATCAACACGACTTAATAATCATTATTTTCTCATGTTTGTATATTCCTGTGAATATCTCTTCAAAAATCTGCTATACTCTATCTTATCTAGTGTACTAACTCTAGCCATTTTACCCAAGGCTTCTCTCTTCTCTTCGTTATTAATCAGTAATTCTATACCCCTAGCTATATCTTCAATATTTTCTGGTTCTACTATTACTGAATTATTATCATCTATTAAATCTCCAAAACCTAGTATATTTGTCACAACCGCTGTTTTTTCATGTAGAAACGCCTCTGCTAAAGCTAATCCAAATCCTTCGAATCTAGAAGGAAATACTAGAAAATCAAAACTATTTATTAATTCAGAAATATCGTCTCTATATCCTAAAAATTCTACATTAGTACTTAAAAGATTTAAAAAAACTAAAGTTTTTAATTCATTCTCCATATCTCCCTTTCCTACTAGATATAATTTATAATTACTATAATCTAGTTGTACTAATGATTCTATTAATAAATCTACACCTTTTTGATAATCCAATCGCCCTATATAGCCTATTTTCACACCTGTAAAATTTTTAATTTCAGGTAACGTTTCTTTTGAGTTGTTTATTTTTATTCCATTATAAATTATTTCAATCTCATTTAAACCTAATTGTTTTTTTAAATGTTCTTTAACCGCTATGCTCACAGCGATTACTTTCGCACCTTTTAAAGAATATTTATACATTTTTATTTTATTATCAAAAATATTATGTGCTGTATAAATATGCTTTACCTTAGGAAATATATACATTAATAACCTTGCATAAAATGCTGCCATTCTATGATGTGTATGAATAATATCAATTTTATTTTCTTTAATAATTTTGTGCAGTGTATTAAAGTTTGTCGCAAGTGTTTTAGGTGATTTCGATTCGACATCTAATATTTTATGATGCTTAATTCCATTCTTATTTAACTCTTCTTCCCACAGTCCTCCTGTAGAAGCTACATGAACACTCTCAAATTCTTCTTTTAAATCAGTAGCCAATTGATATACAATTTTTTCGGCTCCTCCTATGTCCATTGTACGTGAAATATGAAGTATATTAGCCATTTTGACTTCTCTTTTCTTTTACTATCTCTTTTATAAATGTTACATTCCCAACAAAATATCTTTTAAATAATCTTCTTGGTTCATTCGCTACTCTGAATAACCATTCTAAATTAGCTTTTTGCATCCACTTTGGAGCTCTTGGAATAGTACCTGAAAGAACATCAAAACTTCCACCAACACCCATAAATACGCTATTTAAGCCATTATCTAAGAACTCTTGGACAATGTATTCTTTCTTAGGTGATGTTATACCAATATATACTATATCTGGATTCTTCTCAGCAATATCCGCCTCAATATTTTTTAGCTCTTCATCTGAGAAATATCCATTTCTTGCGCCAACTATATTTAAATTAGGATATATTTCTTTGAAATTTTCTAACATTTTGTCAACAACTTCTTGTTTTGCCCCAAAGAAATATGCACTATATCCTTTTTCACATGATAATTTCAGAAGATCCTGCATTAAATCTATTCCGGCTACTCTTTCAGGTAGAGGTTTACCTAAATATTTAGAAGCTAAAATAACAGATGCACCATCTGCATTTATTATCTCTGATTTCTTTACAATTTCCTCTAACTTTTTATCTGTTTTACATAGATTTAATTTATCAGCATTAACACCCATTAAGTGTAATGGTTTTTTATTGATAATAAATTCTTCTACTCTATCTATTGTTTCTTGATTCGTTAAAGAATCAATATCAATCCCCATAATATTTACTTTACTCATTTTAACCTCCTATTTCCCATAAGCTGCTTCGAAGTGACCTACTCTATCTTCTTCTTTTGGTAACCTCATAAAATCTCCATAAATATTTTCTAAATACTTTTCAGGCTCACTATGGACACTTAATTGCATACCTTCAAATTCCATTTTTTTAGGTTTTCCAAATACCTCTATTGGAACAATTTCTCTATCACGATATGTTCCAAGTACGTTTCCGCCTCTAGGACTGCTATAAAAATCATATTTTCTTATAACTTTATGTAATTTTTTATTAATCTTTTCTGTATTTAAAATTTTATCAATTTTTGTTATTTTGGCAACTTTTACCAATGCATTCTCGAATGTTCCCCTATCTCTATCAGAAATTTCTTGAACAACAGATAGTTTTGATAACATTCGATAAAATAAGATGTGTTTTTCATGCGTCCACTTAGATAGCCCTTTTTCTGGAAATCCGTCTAGTGGAAAAATATCTAAAAATGGATTACAATCAGTGGTACCAAAAGTTATAACTGTTGATGTATCACGAATCGAAGTATTTCCTAAATTATCTGTATGTTGTTTTAGTAAAACATGTTTTGGTAATACACTTCCTGATATTTCTATAAATTTATCATAGTCTTCTCTGGGCATTCCTAAATCCATATCATCATCCCAAGGAATAAAACCACCATGTCTAATTGCACCTAATAATGTACCTCCTAGAGCATAGTATGTTAAATTGTGTTGTTCGCATATCTCAGAAAATATTTTTAATAATTCAATTTCTTTCTCTTGTACTAATCTAACTTTATTTTTTATATCCATGATTCTTTTCTCTTCCATTTTATCAATTTTTATGTTAATATATCCATATTCACTTATATAAGTCTGTGTTTTAGTTTGGCGACGAAACACAGTCTTTTTTTATTTTAACAAGGAGTGGTTGTATATTCTTATATAGCCACTCCCTATTTTTACTTTTCCCGTTATTATTTACTTCCTTCTCTTTTTAGGACAACCATTATAGTTTTAAGTATAATTTTTATGTCCAGTCTTAGCGACCAATTTTCGATATATTTCATATCTAGTTTAACTACTTCTTCAAAATCAAGTATGTTACTTCTTCCACTAACCTGCCACATTCCAGTAATACCAGGTTTTACCTGCATACGCTTGAAATGATGAAGGTCATACTGAGTATATTCATCAACTGTTGGAGGACGTGTCCCTACTACACTCATATCTCCTTTAAGAACATTGATAAATTGTGGAAGTTCATCTAGTGACCAATCTCTAAGTTTTTGACCGAATGGGAAGACCCTAGGATCATTTTCCATTTTAAACATTAATGTCGTCTCTAGCTCATTTTGGCTTAGAAGTTTTGCCTTTCTTTCTTCAGCATCCATATACATACTTCTAAATTTGTATATTTTGAACTTCTTACCATTTTGGCCTATTCTTGTTTGTGTGAATATAAGTGGCCCCGGTGCTTGCATCTTGACTATTGGTAGTATAATTATACCTACAATAATCGTTAATAATATTCCTACTATTGAGATTGCTATATCCATAACTCTTTTCAGAATTACCTGACGCAATGTTGCGATTTTTATCGCTGATGTTAGGTAGATATTATCACCTTGGAACGTTACTGCAGTGTTCGCTCCAACTTCTTTTATAATTGGTGTAATATTGATTTTTGTCGGGATTCCTAATACTTCAAAAATCTTAAAGATCTCCACCAGACTAGTCTGTGATGATAAGTTAGCCTATATTTCATCAACTCTGTGATTAGATAAGAAATCTCGAATTTCAGAAATATTGTGAACGACTGGTTTAGCATTATACATAAATTCCTCTGAATTATTGGCATACGCTAATACTTGGTAATTGCTAGGCAGTTCTCCGATTGTATCTAAATCACAAAAATCCGATAAGATTATAATATTACGACTATCGTCACGATATCTATTATTTATTCTTTTAGAAATGGTTCTCACACAATAGATAAAAACAAATGCTAGAACTAAATAAATAATTAATTCCATACTTTTTACTATATCAAAAAAATCTTTACGATTAAATATTACTAGAATTAATGTAAATAACGATACTACTTTCAGCACATAGATAAATGTTGCCTTAAGCTCTTTAAGATAACCTCTTTCCGATATTGTCCAATATTCTTCTGACATAAGTGCTACAAGAACACCGATAACATTCATAGCTATGAAAAAATATAAATTATCTTTTGATTTCGATTGAAAATCAAAACTAAAGATGTAAGCTAAAGATAAGGCTATTAAATCAGTCACCAAGAACAGAAACTTATTATTTCTTCGAATATAATACATCTTGTTCTCCTCTTATCTTTTGATATTATTTTTTATCTTTATTTCCTTTTATTCCATAGCTTCCGTAGTGACCGTAGTAACCACCATAACCAAGTTCGTTCGAGTTAACTTTGTTTAAAATTACACCTAGGAATTCTGCTCCACCTTTTTCAAGTTGTTCCTTGGCTTTTTCTATGCTTTTCTTCTTAACACGATTTGCTTCTACTAGTAGCACTACCCCATCAGTCTTAGGAGCTATGATAGCCGCGTCTATTACCTGCCCAATCGGTGGCGTATCGATAATTACATAATCATAATACTCTCTAAATACTTCGATCATAATGTTGAAGTTTTTGTTTTGTAATAATCCTGTTGGGTTTGGTGGTACTTGCCCTGCTGGAATAACATTAAGATGTTCCACGTCAGTTTCGTAAATAACATCCTCGATTGGAGAAACGCCAGATAGGTAGTTAGTTAATCCACTAATTTTATGTTTGAACTTAAAACGACCTGCCATAACAGATTTACGTGTATCGGCATCGACTAGAATAGTTTTGAGCCCTAGTTTCGCTAATGAAATAGCTAGGTTAGTCGATACTGTACTTTTCCCTTCGTTTTCTGAAGTTGATGTAATCGCAATTACTTTTTTATCTTTTCCTAAAAATTGGATATTAGTACGTAAGGCATTGTAATACTCTTCATTTTTAGGATCTACTATTTTTTGGTTTGTTAGTAAATTAATTTGTGCCATGTTTTCTTATCCTATCTCTTTCCTGTTTTTGTATCTGGAACTACACCTAAAAGTACAAGCCCCATTGTCTCTTCAATATCTTCCGCTCTCTTAACTCTATCATCAAGTAACTCAAATAGTATTACTCCCGCTACAGCTAAGATGAATCCTAATGCTGTTGCCAGTGCTCCATTTTTAGGAATGTTTGGAGAACTTGGAGACGTAGCTGCTTTTGCTTCTTCTAATGTTGTTACATCTTCGATTTTTGTTACGTCTTTAATTTGATCTGCTGATACTTCTTTTACAGTATTCGCTAAGTCACTCGCAACTTGTGGATCTTTATCCCGAACAGTGATTGAGATAATACGTGTATCTTTTGGTGCATCTACACTGACTTTCCCTGCTAATTGCCTAGCTGTGATTTCTGTTCCACTTTTTTCTGCAGCGTCTTCCATAACTTTGTTAGAAAGAATTATCTCTTTATAGTCTTTTACTAATAGTGAACCTAATTGAACGTCTTGTGTTGTGATTGCTTTATCATCTTTCTTTTGGTTAACTACGTATACCTTCGTAGTAGATGAGTATTGTGGTGTTACTAAGAAAATACTATAAGCAAGCGATGCTGCAGTAAATAGTAATGTTACTAATACTATTAATACTTTCTTCTCCCAAATTCTTCTTAACAGTAGCATAATATCTAACTGTATTAAATCTTTTTCTTGATTATCCATTATAATTATTTATCCTCTCTTTTATATTATTTTATTCATTAATAGTTTTTCTTGATTTTTTTCGAATAGTTCGTAGGCGATTGTCGGCCCATATTTCTTCTCGATAATGTCGTATGCTTCTTTCATATATGTTCTACGAGAATCCATATTGTGCATGTCACTCGCGATGAAGTGAACTAACTCTTCATCTAAGTATTTTTTAGCACGTTTTTTGTAGTGTTTGTGTTTATCACCGATAAGCTTCGGTTTTAGAACACTAGCTGCATTAACCTGGATGTAAGCACCCATGTTAATTAACTCTTGAACACCTTTTTCATCTACATCATTATATCTTTCAACATGCGCTACTACTGGAGTTAGTCCAAGTAGTATAACCTTGTTTAAAGCTCTGTGAATTTCTTTATAACGCATTTCATAAGGAAACTCTACAAGTACGTAGTCAGTCTCCGCTAATCTTGGATATGCTCCACTTTCGATTTTTTCGATTTCCCCTTCTTTGTAGTAGACTTCGCTACCTAAGTACACCCTTAGATCTTCAGCTACTTCAGCAGCGATTTCTTCTACTCGTTTGAAGTTTTCTCTAATTATTTCTATATCTGTTTCGAACATCCCGCGTCTTCTGTGAGGTGTTGCGATAATCGTTCTAACACCTTGTCTATAACTTTCTTCTAGTAAATCACGAGTATCTTTTTCAGTTTTTGCACCGTCATCTACTCCGAAGACTACATGGGAATGTATGTCTATCATTCTAATTCCGTCTTTCATCTACTTACCTTCCAATACTTCTTTAATATTTTCTGTAACTTCTGTTAAACTTTGTTCATTTATTTGTGTCATATATAGTGTCGCACCAGGCATTGCGTATGAAGGTAGCCCCATACTTCCTGTTCCAGTTAATGCTTGTGATGTTACATTATAATCTTTTCCTGCGCTAAGCTGTTCATTCGCAAGTCCCATAGCTGTCTCTATCGGCATATTTGTTTGAATTGATTCACTTAGTTCTTTAATAACACTTTGGTAATTTGATAATCCTTGTTTTGAAGTGATTTTCTTAATTATCGCAGTAATAACTTTTTCTTGGTTTTTACCACGGTCATTATCTCCACCTGTAAGACCATATCTCTCACGAACAAACATTAAAGCATCTTCAGAATTCATATGTAATAAACCTGGTTGGAAAGCTTTTTTCCCACCATATGATACAAACGCCTGATCATTATACACATCTACCCCTCCAACTACATCAATTAGTTTTAGGAATGATGTGAAGTTAAGTCTAGCGTAGTAATCTATCTTAATGCCGTATAGATTTTCTAGTGTATGTATTGAAGAATCTACTCCGTACAGACCTGCATGTGTAAGTTTGTCATATTGGTTATTTCCACCATCGGCGATTTTTACATAAGAGTCACGTGGTGTTGTCGTTAGTAAGATTTTTCCAGTTTTTTTATTAACTGTCATAATAATATTAACGTCTGAACGACTGACACTAGATACCGGTCCATATGTATCGATACCACTTATGTAGATATTGAATGTATCACCAGCATTTTGTTTTGCTTTCGCATTTACCGATTTTGTTATTTTATATTCATAGATTTTTTTCGTTTTATCTCTGAAATCTGCATGTTGACTTATGATTAAGTCTTCGAATGAACTGTTAAGAATCATCGCTCTGCTAGTTCCTGCGGCTAATTCCTCATAAGCTGAGATGTAGTTTTTAGATTCTGTAAGATTTAGACTTTGTTTTTCTTTATCACGAATCTCTTTCATCAGCTTATTAATGTTTTCACCATCTGCAGATACTGGAGCAGCAACTGCCTCTCCTTTTAAGTCTGCAAGTTTTTCAGCTGCATCGTTTTTCATAACAACGACGCTCATAGTATACTCACTAACTGCTGCATTACTGTTTAAGTTATCGAATAAGCCGATTGCTGTTCTAAACTGCATGTAAGAAAATACTAAGGCAATATTCATAACGATCAACATTATCGCATTGAATATTCTCGCTTTTTTCTTAATTACAAGGAATATCGCAAGTATTATCGCTAAGATTATTACTCCGATTATTCCGTAGTTGATACCTCTAAAATTTAGAAAGTCATACTTCAACATCGTCCAGCTAACTAGACCTCCGAGTAAAATTAATAAAACGGTCAATATTCCATTGACAATTTCAAAAGCTCCTATACCAGATTCGGCCCTAGAGTTACGGCCATTTGAATATCTACTCATTTTTTTCCATCCTCTTTAATTTATAAAATTTACTAATACAGCTAAGTTTCAAGGTTTCTTCGCTGTTTACTAATTCTCCATCAATTTGGAAGCATTCTTGGTTTGTTTTTATTGTTAGACTATTTGTTTTTATGTGATGTACCTTCTTTAATTTGTTGTGCTGTTTTAAAAGTAGGCATAAATAATTATAAATAAAGGTTGCTAAAGACATATTTTCCATAATCATAATGTGAAGTTTGCCATCTTGACCTGTAGCAGTCGGGGCAAATTTTATCCCACCACCTTCATAAGGTTGAATCATCGCATTAAGCAAATACAGCCTATCGGTCATAATTTCTCCATCATCCCATGAAATTTTCGCTTTATATTTTTTCAGCATTAAAATACCTATTACTCCTTGAAGAAGATAGATATACTTGCCTAAATATTTCTTTAACTTCGAGCCATTGGCTCTTTTTATGATGTCAGCATTAAAACCGATATCAAATCCCGAACAGAATTTTCTATCGTTAACAACACCTGCATCATATTCAATAAATCTCTTCGATTCTAATAATCGACTTATTTCAATGTCTTTTTTGAACTTTATAGACCTCGCAAGATCATTACCCGAGCCATATGCAAGATAGATAATCTCTTTACCATGATAATTATTTATCACTTCGTTAATAGTTCCGTCTCCTCCGATTACTATTAACTCACCGCCGTGAATCTCATTCATAAGGTCTTTTGCATTGGTGTTTTTAGAGGTTTTCAACACTCTGTAAGGCAACTTCTTTTCGTTTAAAACTCGCTCTATTTTTTCTAGTTCAATTAGACTTTTTTTACTCCTAGAATTAACAATTATTTCAATCATATTACGAACCTATATAAAAATACTTCATCCTAATAATTATACTATAAAAACTACTATTTATCAAAGATTTATCTATTTTAAATCCATGAAAACAATAGATTTTCACGCTTTTTTTAAGACTAATTCTATTATTACAATTTGTCAGTAAAAACTGACTATAAAAAATTATTTTTTATATTTAGATAATCTCAATATTAAATTTTATTTCTAAGTAAAAGAGATCTTTGAAATCACTTATTTAACAAAAAGTAAAACAATTACAAAAAAAATAAAAAACTATTCTATTGATATGGGTATGAAGATAATATTAATCTTCGATAATACTCAATCAATAAAATAGTTTATAAATTCCTCAAATACTTTACTAATTAGTAGTACTCTCTTACATGTACTCTAATCTGTCAATTTCTGGTTTTTCAGAAGTTGTTTGTGTAAAATCTGAGTTGTCAGTGTTTTTAGGTGGTCTTCTTACGAATAGCATAATTGCCACTATGAAGTATAAAACGTATACAGGAAGTAGAAGACCTACTGTCATTAATCCAACTAAAGCCGCTGCGATTAGGAATAAGATTCCTGAAATAAATCTCGCTCTCATAGTAAATGACGCTATTAAAGCTAAAACTACTAGAACAATAGCAACTATAGCGTATATTTTAACACCTGTCGCAAGTAATGTTACGATATCCATACGCGTAGAAGCCATTAATGATTTCATCGCTGGATCTTGTAATAAGTTATGTAGCATCTGTTCTAGTTCTGGTTGTCTTAACGCTGTTTCCAATTGTCCAGAAAATGCTCCAAGAGACATTAAACCTGTCACAATTATCATAATAACATTCGCTATCCAAGCTAAGATTTTTTCTATTTTTCTGCTAAATGGTTTCATAATATGCTCCTTTTTTAATATATTATTATATTATATCACAAAATACCTCAAACTAGTATTATTTAGCCTTTTCTAACAAATAACATAATAGCGACAATAAAATACAGTAAGTAGACAGGAAAGGCAATTTCTGTCGCCATTCCAGCAATCATAAGAGCTAAAAATAAAAACAGCACACCTGAAAAAATTCTATATTTCATCTTGAAAGTCGCTAATAATGCTATAAACACTGTTAGTAAAGCTGAAAATTTAATAAGTATTATAAATAGTTCAATCATCCTATAAAATTCCATTCCTGTGTAGATTAAAAAAGTTTCTACGAAGCTAGAAGATGTAAACCTGATAAATTCAGGCGTTAAAAATATCCCTTCTAGCGACCTATCAAAAAAACCTGTGTACATTAAGACTACCGCTGAAATTAAAATTATATTCGCTATCCAAGCTAGTGTTTTTTCTATTTTTCTACCGGTTGATTTCATGAACTTCCCCTCTTTTTCAATTATTAACTAAATTATATCATAAAGGGGAGTCAATTTATTTAGATTTAGCTACTCTAACAGAAAAAATCTACAGACGACTCCATCGAAATATGAATGGATTTTTATCTCCATTTTTTGCTTCTTCAGATTTATTATTATAGATACGCTGCTCAAATCTATATAAAAAACCTAAGCAGCAAAATATGATATTTAGATCTTCTACTAATTCGCCTAGTTAAGAAGATATATATCTATGCTACTTAGGTTCTATTAACATTTCACTCGCGCCCCGGAATTGGCTGTGAGCCTAGTTGATTGCACCCCAATTTGGCAACTGCAATATAGTTTATCTGTAAGCTAGTTTAGTTACAAGCTAATTTCATTACAAGTTGGTTTAGTTGCGAACTAATCCAGCTTCAAGTATAAAATTTTAACCTTTAAATACTATCTTCCACGACGTTTTGCATGTGGAGCAGTTTTTCTTACAGGTTTATGGTTTTGTTGAACAACAGGTCTGTGTGCTACTGGTTTTTGAGCTACTGCTGTTGGTCTTTGAACAACTGGTCTTTGAGCCGGTCTGTGCGTTACTGCTGTTGGTCTTTGAGCTGGTCTGTGTGTAGTTACTACTGTTGGTTTGTGGTTTGCCACTACTGTGTGGTTTGTAGTAGAAGAGTAACTTACAGTTCCCGAAGCAACTAATTGTTTTTGAACTTGAGTTGTAGCTACTACGTGTGCTTGTGTTTGAGTAGTTACATAAGTGTATGTTAGAGTGTATGGCTTACTAATTTGGCTTTCAGGCTTTTTAGTGAAGTACACTTGGTATACTAATTCTTGATCATAGATCTTGTTAGCTGCGATTTGACCTTTACTTTCATTAGAAAAATCACGTTTTGAAATATTGTATTCATTAGCTAAGTTTTGAGGAAGAGAGATTGTCGCAAATACGTTCTCGTCTCCTGATAATTTTGCACTTTCTGCTAATTTTTTGTTACTTCCTTCTTCTAGGTAATCAACTCTTACATTGATTTTTTTGTTTGCAGCTTCTACTTTTACATCATTTACGTTAGCAAATGAGAAAACGAATAAAGCTGGTAATGCTGCTTTTAATAGTTTTTTAAACATAGTTTCTCCTTAATGTATATTTTCTTGGAATTGATATCTTAATATAATTACGTATCTTTACCGGAATTAATAATATCATAAATGAATATTTACGTCAATCATTTTCCGAAGAAATTTTATTATTTTACAAAAAATATCCAGTTAAAAAACAACCCAGCAACTACGATCTTAATCCAACTTAAAATATACTTAAAACACACTTAAAATGTACTTAAAATACTATTAGCCATCTATATAATTAGACTAGTTTTCTAGTGTGTTTTATAGCACTCCCTTTCTTTTAATAAAACAAAAAATAAGATAATAGTAATATATTTAATTAATATATATTAACTTTATTTCTATCCTTAGTTAGAGCCTCCCAACTATCTTTCTATATCAAAAAAATCGAGGATGAGATTACTCTCATTCCTCGATTTATGAATAGTCATAAGTTACCTAGGGTTCAATCCTATTTATCTTCTTTTTGACGTCTTCTTACTGCTAATGCGATTCCTGCGATTAACGCACCGAATCCTACAGCAGCCGAGTTAGTTGTTTCGCTACCCGTGTTAGCAAGACGTTTAACTTGTGATTTAACTACACCTACTGAACCTCTTTCTCCTTCTGGTTTAACTGGAGAATTTGGATCCATTGGTTTTCCTGGTTTTTCAGGTGTTTCCGGAGTTCCTGGTGTTCCTGGTGTTTCTGGGTTCTCAGGTTTTTCAGGAGTTTCCGGCGTTCCTGGTGTTTCTGGGTTCTCAGGTTTTTCAGGAGTTTTCGGAGTCTCTGGAGTTCCTGGTTTCTCAGGTTTTTCAGGTGTTTTCGGAGTCTCTGGAGTTCCTGGTTTCTCAGGTTTTTCAGGTGTTTTCGGAGTCTCTGGAGTTCCTAGTTTCTCAGGTTTTTCAGGTGTTTTCGGAGTCTCTGGAGTTCCTGGTTTCTCAGGTTTTTCAGGAGTTTCTTCTTTAATTTCTTTATACACATAAGTAACTTCTGTTGTTCCTTCTGTTACTTTACCAGTTTCAGCACCTTTAGTTGCAGTTGGTACTAATACGTATTTCTTACCATCTTTTGTAGTGATTGTAGCTAGTCTGTTATCAGTTGTGTCATATGCTGAACTTATAGATCCGTCTGTAGTATCTTTAACGTCTTCTGCGATTGTGTTACCCGCTTCATCTACATAGCGAACTACTACGTTTCCTTTAATTTCTTTATACACATATGTTACTTCTGTTGTTTTACCTGCTTCAATACTTCCGTTTTCGTTACCTTTAGTTGATGCTGGTACTAGTTCGTATACTTTTCCTTCTGGAGTAGTGATACGAGTTGGTTTCACATCTTTATCCGTAGTGTTGTACGCTGCACCTGGTTTACCCTCTTTAGTACTCACAACATCTGCTTGAAGTGTGTTTCCAGCTTCGTCTACGTAGTGAACAACTACTTGTCCTGCTTTTTCGTATACATAAGTGATTTCTGTAGTTCCTTCTACAACAGCACCGTTTTCTGGTTTAGAACCATCTTTAAGTTCTTTAGCTGTTAAGTAGTAAACAGTTCCGTCTTTTTCGATTTTCTCTGGTTTGTTGTCAGTTGTGTCGTATTTCTCACTTAGTGATCCATTTTCTACATCTTTAGTATCCGCAGCTAATGTGTTTCCTTCTGTATCCACGTAGTGAACTACTACATTACCAGTGATTTCTTTGTACACATAAGTTACTTCTGTTGTTTCTCCAGTTTTAACTTTACCTGTTTCATCACCTTTAGTTAATTGAGGGATTAATTCGTATACTTTTCCTTCTGGAGTAGTAATACGGTTCGGTTTCATTCCATTATCAGCAGTATTGTAGTCTGAGTTTGGTTTACCGTCTTTTGTATTAACAGCACTCACTTGAATAGTGTTACCTTTTTCATCAGTATAGTTAACTACTACTTGTCCTGCTTTTTCATAAACATAAGTTACTTCTGTTTTACCTTCTACTACGTCTCCATTTTCTGGTTTAGAATCATCTTTAAGAGCTTTTTCTGTTAAGTAGTAAACAGTTCCGTCTTTTTCGATTTTCTCTGGCTTGTTGTCAGTTGTATCGTATTTAGCGTTTAGAGAAGCACCTTTAGTGTCTTCTTTGTCTTCAGCGATTACGTTACCTTCTGCATCAACGTAGTGAACTACTACATCACCAGTTACTTCTTTATAAACGTATGTTACTTCTTTAGTTTCTCCAGTAGCAACTTTACCAGTTTCTTCTCCTTTAGTTGCTGTTGGTACTAATTCGTACACTTTCCCTTCTGCTGTTGTGATACGAGTTGGTTTCATTCCGTTATCTGCAGTGTTGTAGTCTGATCCTGGTCTTCCATCTACAGTGTCTTTAGCACCTGAAGCTACATTCGCACCATTCGCATCAACACCTACTAATGGAGTTCCATCTTCTGTTTGGTAGTTAACTACTACTTGTCCTGCTTTTTCGTAAACATAAGTTACTGTAGTTGTTCCTTCAACAACATCACCAGTAGTTGGTTTAGAACCATCTTTAAGTTCTTTAGCTGTTAAGTAATATTTAACACCATCTTTAGTGATTTCATCTTTTTTGTGGTCTGCTGTGTCGTATTTAACGTTTAGAGAAGCATCTGTTTCATCTTTTTCGTCTTCAGCGATTACGTTACCTTCAGCATCTTCATACTTAACGACTACGTTACCTTTTACTTCTTTATAAACGTATGTTACTTCTTTAGTTTGACCTGATGTTACTGTACCTGTTTCATCACCTTTAGTTGATGCTGGTACTAGTTCGTATACTTTTCCTTCTGCAGTTGTGATACGAGTTGGTTTCATTCCGTTATCTGCAGTGTTGTATTCAGAACCTGGTTTTCCATTATCAGTGTCTTTAACACCTGAAACTACATCTTTACCATCTGCAGTTCCTACTAATGGAGTTCCGTCTTCTGTTTGGTAGTTAACGATTACTGATCCAGCTTTTTCATAAACATAAGTTACATTAGTTTTACCTTCTACTACATCTCCGTTTTCTGGTTTAGAATCATCTTTAAGCGCTTTAGCTGTTAAGTAGTAAACAGTTCCGTCTTTTTCGATTTTCTCTGGTTTGTTGTCAGTTGTATCGTATTTAGCATTTAAAGAAGCACCCTTAGTATCTTCTTTGTCTTCAGCGATTACGTTTCCTTCTGTATCAACGTAGTGAACTACTACATCACCAGTTACTTCTTTATAAACGTATGTTACTTCTTTAGTTTCTCCAGTAACAACTTTACCAGTTTCTTCACCTTTAGTTGCTGTTGGTACTAATTCGTATACTTTCCCTTCTGCAGTTGTGATACGAGTTGGTTTCATTCCGTTATCTGCAGTGTTGTAGTCTGATCCTGGTCTTCCATCTACAGTGTCTTTTGCACCTGAAGCTATATTAGCGCCATCTGCAGTTCCTACTAATGGAGTCCCGTCTTCTGTTTGATAGTTAACTACTACTTGTCCTGCTTTTTCGTAAACGTAAGTTACTGTTGTTGTTCCTTCAACAACATCTCCAGTAGCTGGTTTAGAATCATCTTTAAGCTCTTTAGCTGTTAGATAGTATTTAACACCATCTTTAGTGATTTCATCTTTTTTGTGGTCTGCTGTATCGTATTTAACGTTTAGAGAAGCATCTGTTTCATCTTTTTCGTCTTCAGCGATTACGTTACCTTCAGTATCTTCATACTTAACGACTACGTTACCTTTTACTTCTTTATAAACGTATGTTACTTCTTTAGTTTCTCCAGCAGCAACTTTACCAGTTTCTTCACCTTTAGTCGCTGTTGGTACTAGTTCGTATACTTTTCCTTCTGCTGTTGTGATACGGTTTGGTTTCATTCCGTTATCTGCAGTGTTGTAGTCCGATCCTGGTCTTCCATCTACAGTATCTTTAGCTCCTGATTCTACATTAGCACCATCTGCAGTTCCTACTAACGGAGTTCCATCTTCTGTTTGGTAGTTAACTACTACTTGTCCTGCTTTTTCATATACATAAGTTACTGTAGTTGTACCTTCTACTACGTCTCCAGTAGCTGGTTTAGAATCATCTTTCAATTCTTTAGTTGTTAAATAGTATTTAACACCATCTTTAGTGATTTCATCTTTTTTGTGGTCTGCTGTATCATATTTAACATTTAGAGAAGCATCTGTTTCGTCTTTTTCGTCTTCAGCGATTACATTACCTTCAGTATCTTCGAATTTAACAACTACGTTACCTTTAACTTCTTTATAAACGTATGTTACTTCTTTAGTTGTTCCTGATTCAACTTCACCTGTTTCTTCGCCTTCAGTTGATTCTGGAACTAATTGGTAAACTTTTCCTTCTGCAGTTTTAATACGTTCTGGTTTCATTCCGTTATCTGCAGTGTTATAAGCTGTACCTGGTTTACCGTTATCAATATCTTTTGCACCTGATTCTACAGTTTTGCTTTCATCACCAACTACTGTTCCTGTAAGCGGAGTTCCATCTTCTGTTTTGTAGTTAACGATTACTGATCCAGCTTTTTCATAGATGTAAGTTACTTTTGTAACACCTTCTACTACTGTACCTGTTTCAGCTGGTGATGTAGTTTCTTGATCATTTACAGTAGTTTTAGTGTTTGCTTCATTTAGATAGTAAACATTTCCTTGTGCATCTGTAAGTTTTTGAGGTTTTTCAGTTTCGTTTTCTTTAGTGTTGTACGTTACGTTTTTAGGCGTTTTAACAGTTTTATCTTCTACAACTACTTCTTGTCCATCAGCATTTACATAGTAATGCTCAGTTACTACTTCAACTACTGTCTCAGGAGTATCAGTGTAAGGATCTTTTAATACTGTTCCGTCTTCTGTTTGGTAGTTAACTACTACAGAACCTTTTTTCTCTACTTCACGAGTTTTTTCTTCGGCGTAAGTGTAAGTGATTGTTGTAGTACCACTTGCTACACGGTATGCACGAAGAGGAGTGATTTCGTCACGATAAGAATACTCTTCAACATCCAACGAAGGAGCATTAAGTCTAAGAAGAAAACCACCATTTTCTAATTCCAATGTATCTGAGTTAGAAACGCCTGATGTATCTGCTGTTAGATCTCTTGTAGGTCTTCCTTTAGCATCAACTTGGTCTTCAGCTATTCCCGCTAATCCTATAGAAACATATCGTTTGAAATTTAAAAGGTTATCTTCAAGTCCTTTTCCTTGAAGATATGCAAGATACCCTTTTACAAGAGTTTTGTTCTCTACTCCTGTTAAAGTATCTGGAGCCGCTTTAAATTTTTGTACCATTGCATATGTTCTATTTAAATTAGCCCCAGTTCCATCTACATCATCTGCTACATTATCACTAGATGACAATGGTATGCTTCCTGTTAAAGCCTGACTCTCAGTATTAGCTGTTACATAAGTGTTTTTCTCAAGTACGAAAACATAGTCTCCTTCTTTGATTCCTCCATCAGCAGTTACATTAGCTGAATTGAAGTCTTTTGCTGCAGCTTCTCCAGCTTTGAAAGCTTCTACCATCTTAGCATCAGAAGTGATTGCACCTGAATCTGCTTGTACATATTTACCATATGTTCCTTTTCCTGTTTGTTCAACGATCCAAGCTTTCCCACCAGCTTTTACAGTATCATAAGTGATTTTACCTTCTGCATTACTTAATCCTTCTGGAGTAAGTTTCGCGGTTACATCACCTAGAGTTGTGTCAGAGTATACTCCTCCACCGTTTCCAGTAGTTTCAACTTTAGGTTCTCCGATTAGGTGGTAAGTTTTCCCATCTTTTTCGATTGTTGCTTTTTTACCGTTTTCTTTAGCGTCGTTTAGGTCGCTATCTTGTGCATCGCCACCTGTAGTTTCTTTGAAAACTTCTCCTGATTTACCGTATACATTGTATGTTGTTTCAATCGTTTTATCAGCACCAGAATTTTGGTTTTTATTTTCTTCTAGTACAGTATTACCTTCAGCAGTTACGTATTTGTAATCTACTTTTCCAGTTTTAGTAATTGTATTTGTTCCCTCTGCAGTTGGATTAGTTGAAAATTCCCTACCTTCATTTGGATTCTCAATATTAGCTGTATCTACAATTACTGACCCCTTATCATTTGAGATCGTTGTTGTGTTGTCGCTGTTTTCTTTCATCGCCGCTTCTGCAGAATTGCTTCCAGCTGACAATGCGATTGCAGTACCAACGATTACACCGATTGCTCCGATTTTTACCGAATCAGAACGCCCATTTTTGAACTTACGTATCGAAAATTTATCATTCTTATTTATTAACATAAATCTACCTTTCATTTTGAATTTTTTTATAACTTAACAATATTTTTTTTATGATTTTTCCAAACAAAACTTAAATAATTACCATTAGTTCAGAAATTCTCAAAATACATTTTAGCACTTTAGCAACTAAAATGCAATTATTTTGACATTAAATGGATATTAATAATATAAAATAACGTTTGTTTTTTTATTTTCAATATTTTACATAAATTTATATATAATGATAAATACCAAAAATCAAATATTTCTAATAATTTACAGTAAAAAATTCACCCTTTCGAGCGGATTTTTATATTTCATACTATTTTATTGAATTTTTTTTTTATTTTTCGGATTTTCCAAATCTACTATCGAGTATATTGAGATATAATTTTACCAACCTAGTGTTACAGTTATAAAATCACACCCAAGACGGCGTAGTTCTTTTTGTCTATCATTATAAAAAGGCACTTCAATTCCTTTTACAACTACGTTCTTCATATTTTTGAGATGTAAACTTACAGATGATGTAAAATGATATACTTCGACAAATTCATACTCTTTAAATAACTCTACTAGAGCATCTTCGAATATTAAAGGTGTAATCAGATATTCCACATTGTCGATTTTAAATTTCTCTTTTGGGTGAGGTACATAATAATCTACACTCAGCGCTTTTGCATAAGTCGTAATAAAATTTACCGAAATACTCTCGTCCTCTTCTGAAAAATTTTGCCCGAGAAGAACTTTAGCCGTTCTGCCATTTTTTACTGGTTCTATATCTAACTTAAAGAAATTTTCTAAACACATCAACTTCTCTTTTGAGACAACATGAAAATCACTATCGTACAATGTATAATGTTTTTCTGTATTGTTGATTAAATCATCACGAGTTAAACCATATTTCCCTACTTGCATATTGTTTAGAGGTTGTGCGTACATTCCTTTTGGATAGATATTAGCATAACCATCATCAAAACTCATAAGGTGCTTATATTTTGAAGAAGCAACTATATCCAGTATCAACTGATTATCGAAACTAGCGTAAAATATTTTATCGTATTCTTTTGCACACTCATTAAGAGCTTGTTCGTAAGTCATTTCATAAGTACCATGAAGTACTAAATCAAAATCACGAGAATAATGTTCTTGCCTTTCATTCATCACAGGCGTGATATATACTTTAAAAAATCTTTCTTCTGAATACAGGTTTTGAATATAGTTAGCTATCTTAGCTTGCAATGGTGTCGTTGCGATTATTAGATTTTCCATGTCTTTCTCCTTTCACTTTTTATCTAAATTTAAAGGGAATTACTCAAAAATCATGATTTCAAAGAAACGTTTATATCGAATCAACCCCTTATTTCTTATTTTTATTATATTGCTTAGCCTGCTTATCTCTTATTCATTAAATCCAAATAGTATTTACTTACATTTTCTAGTGAATATTTTCTCGCAAGAGTTATATTACCCTCATTAGATTTATGGAAATCATCTTGTTCCATCTGCATTATTTTTTCTACTAGCTCGATTTGATTTCTAAATAATGTTATTGAATCCGACTGACTAGCGTAATATCTATGAGCAAAATCGACATCAGATAACAATCCTAATAGACCTTGACTTGCTGCTTCCACAAAAGCATTCGCAAAAAGTTCCGAAAAACTCGCCGAAATATAACATTTATGTTTTTGATAAGGTACTTCATCCACAATTCCTACAAATTTGATATTAGGAGTAAGTTCATACTTAGCTTTTAACTCACTAAGACGCTCTTCTGTCCCACCGTAAAATGTGATTTTGGTATTTGAACCAAGGTTATATAACTGAATAAAAGTTTTAATAACAAGTTCTACATTTTTCAGTTCTTGCATATTACCTACAAGGCAATAATCTGTAACTGGACCAATATTTTTCACCTCGGCAAAATTCTCCGTAACCATCGGTGGTAAAAATCTCACATCATAATCAAGTTTAGCAAGTTCTTCAGTAAGTCTTTCACCTGCGACTAAGTAACTAGTTTTCCCTCGAAGATTCGCAAGTTCTAAGTTACGAAGGACATTTTCATGAATAACTTCGTAATAGTTTTTTTCAGTATTTTCCATAAAACGGCATAGGTTCGGCGCTGGAACGATATGCTGATCACGAATAAGAAGATCATCTTGCTTAGCATTAACCGCAAGATATTTCACCAGTAAATCCTCCTCTGCCAGAATTTCATCATCTTTAAGGAAAATATATCCAGGATAGAATAGGCGAACTGGCACCGGCTGTTTAAATGGATCCATGTATTTCATTTTTAAGGCTACGCTACCGTCACTATTGTACAGCAACACCTCTCCAGCCTTGTAATCTTCAAAAAGAAACGGTGCTTCAGTGAAATAAAATTTACCTGAACCGTCTCCTAGAGTAACAGAACTAACAAAACCATCTTCCGTCAGAACAAGCTCATCACCTTCTTCTAATTCAAGAACATCAGGACGAATTGAAGGATCTTTATGACCGATGTCAGAATAACTAAAAGGCACACAAATTATCTCCTTGTCTAGAAAACCTAGTTTTTTAATATCTTTTTTCCAATTGTCTCTAATTTGAGGTGCACTTGCTAAATGCAGATAGTCTACATTTAGGTTTCTCGCTACCTTCGCTCTATATAATTGAGTCGTTTCAAAACCGTATCTACTAGTTTCTCTAACCGGATGCATAGTTATTATTCTTGGCATAACATTTCCTTTCCTTAACAACTTTTTAACAGTAATTCTCACAGCTGTTTTTATACTATTTTAATCAATTAATTTTATCATAAATACATATAGTCCGCAATAGAAGGGGTATAAACTAAAGAAAGGATTTTTTCTCCATTCACCTAATTTAAAAACAAGTTAATACTCTCAACAATCCAAGTTATATTCTTCCCATACCTTTCCTCTTTCATCTATCCATATTTTAGTAGCTATTTTTTCATATCCATATTCTGTATCTCCATTTGGATATTTCCTATCTTCAACCAAGAGATATCCTGGAATATTTCTTCTTTTTAAATGCCCCAGTATTTTTTAAAAATTTAAATAATTATATCTCTTGATTAAATGCACTATATTTTACACGTAATCTTTAAAAATAATTTATTCATAATATGTATTTATTTACTTTTTTTCTATAAATCTGTTATAATCATTATCCCCTAAAAACCCCCTTACTTCATTTAATATCAAAGGAGAACAACATTATGAAAATGTACAAAATCAATAACAAACAGGAAGTAGAGGTTTCAGATAAAATCTATTCAGCTATTTGCTATATGAGCTACAAGGTTAGACGTGCGAAAGCAAAAGATAAGAAGTATAATCTATTTTTCATATATGCATTCGATACAGAAGATAGTGACGGGGAAAATCTAATTAGGGATAATTCTCCTTTAACAGATGAGATAGTAATTACTAATGATATTTATAGGGCATTATATGATGCACTAGCTACTCTATCTACAGAAGATCAGCTTCTTCTAGTTGATTTATTTATAAAAGAAAAGTCTATACGTAGTATTGCAGAGAGAAGGCACTGCAATCCTATGACTATCTGTCGACATCGAGATAAACTATTTAAGAAGCTTGCTATATTACTTGAAAAATATAAGGATAATATTATCATAAAAAATTAGTACAATGTGAACATTGTGTGAACTTTTACATAATTTTTGTTACAAATAGCAAAAAAACACACTATATATAGTGAAGGGGACTTTTTTCGTAAGGGGGTAAATTCATTTATATTTTACAATATAAATATTTCCTACGTTACTTCTATTTCAATATAGATTTCTTTTCATAATTGTCTTTATAGAGAAGATATTTATATAGAGAGTGGCACTCAGGAGGTTATTTATAATGAAAAGAACACTATATTTAAACGATAGGGAGATAGAATCTTTTTACGAATTGCTTGAAGTTAAAAAGGACTTAATTTCTATGGCGCTTTATAAGGTTAATATACCTAAGAGACTTCATCATGAATTTTACAGTTACGGACTTGAAGGTTTATTGGTTAGTTTCTTAATCCTAAATGAAGGGAAAATTGAAGAAAAAGACTTCGACCGATTTGCTTTCACTACCATTAAAAGAAAACTAATCGATGAAATCCGCTATAGAAATAAAGACAAGAGTGTCCCTTTGGATATTTTCGACAATAATAAATTAGATGCTACAGATGATAATTATTCACTAGTATATATCCAATTGTTCGAATATTTAAAAGATACTCTAGAGGAGCAAGAATTAAAATTTTTCTGCGAATTTATAAAAACTTTGAACATAAAACAAACCGCAAAAGCAATGAATATCTCATTAGCCACGGCATATAGAATCCACAAACGTATAAAGGGAGTTTGTGAGGAATTTTTATTAACTAAATAGAATATTATTATTAGCCACTCTCTATGTGAATATCTAACATATATAACTCCTATCAGACAAAATACTAAACTGACTTAATCTCGTCAGTTTTTTTATTTACCGATAGAAAATAGGCGATTTCAAGAACTATCAAGTGTCACTTTTTATATGGAAATCAGGTAGTATTTTTATAAAATCATTTTTAGGAATAGAAAGAGATCCTCTAAAGTAATTTAGTCTCGTCAATAAAGCATAAAAAAGACACCCTTGAAAATTATCAAGGGTGTCTTTATATATCATAAGAGTATATTCTTTACAAATTTCAAATTAGTTTTTATCGTTTTTACGACGTCTTCCAGCAAGTAATCCTCCTAGGATTGCCATTCCTAATCCTGCTAATCCAGTATTAGTTTCAGTTGTACCTGTATTTGCTAAACGTTTTGGTTGAGGTTTCGGCTTAGCTACAGTTACTTTTCTGAAGATGTGACGTACATTTCCATCTTTATCAACAACTGTTCTTACGAACTCGTATCCTGGGATCTTACCAGCTTCTAGATTTCCGTTTTCAGTTGGTTTTAATGGATTTCCGTTTTCATCAACCCATGTTGTAGATTTTTCTACTGGAGTTGTAACTTTTTCGTATACGTGCTCGATATCTCCATTTGGAAGTTTCTTAGTCTCTACGAAGCGGTATCCTGGAATATCTTTCTTCGGTTGATCTCCGTCTTCTGTTGGATAGTTTGGAATTTCGTTTCCTTCTTTATCCTTGAATGAAGTTTTAACTTTTTCGTATACGTGTTCTACGTCTCCGTTTGGAAGTTTCTTAGTCTCTACGAAGCGGTATCCTGGAATATCTTTCTTCGGTTGGTCTCCATCTTCTGTTGGATAGTTTGGAATTTCGTTTCCTTCTTTATCCTTGAATGAAGTTTTAACTTTTTCGTATACGTGTTCTACGTCTCCATTTGGAAGTTTCTTAGTCTCTACGAAACGGTATCCTGGAATATCTTTCTTCGGTTGGTCTCCGTCTTCTGTTGGGTAGTTTGGAATTTCGTTTCCTTCTTTATCCTTGAATGAAGTTTTAACTTTTTCGTATACGTGTTCTGTATCTCCATTTGGAAGTTTCTTAGTCTCTACGAAACGGTATCCTGGAATATCTTTCTTCGGATTTGTTCCTTCTTCAGTAGTTGTTCCTGGAATTACATTTCCATCTTTATCTTTATAAGTTGTTGTAACTTTTTCATAGATGTGTTTTGTATTTCCTTTTGCGTCTACTTCAGTTTTAACAACTTTGTATCCTGGGATTACTTCAGATGGTGTTTTTCCATCTTTAGATGGAATTAATTCAGTTTCTTTTCCATCTTTACCTACAACTACGAATTTAGTATCTGGACGTACTGTTGGAGTATATGTAGCTGTAACTGGTGTTCCGTTCTTATCTACACGTTTAACTGTTACTCCTTTAGCTGTACCTGTGAATTGTGGTTCTGGAGTGAATGTTACTTTACCGTCTTTATCGATTGTGTAAGTTCCTTCTCCTGGTACTACTTTTGTAGTTGTTCCGTCTTCGAATGTTGGTGGTACTGTTTCATCGATTGGCACATTAGGATTTCCTGGTTTGAATTCTGGTGTTCCTGTTTGTGGTTGTCCTTTAGGTCCTTCAGATTTCGCAGGTGTTCCTTCTGGTGTTACTGGTGTAACTGTCGGTGTGTATTTAGCCGTTACTGGTGTTCCGTTCTTATCTACACGTTTAACTGTTACTCCTTTAGCTGTACCTGTGAATTGTGGTTCTGGAGTGAATGTTACTTTACCGTCTTTATCGATTGTGTAAGTTCCTTCTCCTGGTACTTTCTTCTCAGTTGTTCCATCTTCAAATGTTGGCGCTACTGTTTCATCGATTGGTACATTAGGGTTTCCTGGTTTGAATGTTGGTGTTCCCTCTTGTTTTGCACCTTGGATTCCTGTTGATTCTGCAGGTGTTCCTTCTGGTGTTACCGGTGTAACTGTCGGTGTGTATTTAGCCGTTACTGGTGTTCCGTTCTTATCTACACGTTTAACTGTTACTCCTGTTCCTTTTCCTGTGAATGTTTTCTCAGGTGTGAATGTTACAGTTCCATCTGGATTTACTTTGTAAGTTCCTTCTCCTGGAATTGTCTTAGTTGTTGATCCATCTTCGAATGTTGCTGGTACTTCATCATCCATTGGTACTTCTGGGTTACCTGGTTTGAATGTTGGTTTTCCAGTTTGTTCTTTTCCTTGGATATCTGTTGTTTCTGCAGGTGTTCCTTCTGGTGTTACTGGTGTAACTGTTGGTGTGTATTTAGCCGTTACTGGTGTTCCGTTCTTATCTACACGTTTAACTGTTACTCCTGTTCCTTTTCCTGTGAATGTTTTCTCTGGAGTGAACGTTACAGTTCCGTCTGGTGCTACTGTGTATGTTCCTTCTCCTGGAATTACTTTTTCTTTTGAACCATCTTCGAATGTTGCTGGCACTTCATCATCCATTGGTACTTCTGGGTTTCCTGGTTTGAATTCAGGTTTTCCTGTTTGTTCTTTACCTTGGATATCTGTTGTTTCAGCTGGCTCAGCTGTTGGTGTTACCGGTGTAACTGTTGGTGTGTAAGTCGCTGATGTTGGTGTTCCATTCTTATCTTTAACTTGTACTGTCGCTGGATCTGGTGTTCCTACGAAGTCTTTATTTGGTGTGAATGTTACTTTCCCTGTTGTTGGATCAATTGTGTATGTTCCAATTTGTTTTCCATCTTTTGTTGCTGGAATTGTTGTATCTGTAACAGGTTTTCCATCTACTACGAATTGAGCTGGTTGCTCTGGTGTAATTGTGATTGGCGCTGTTTCATCACCCTGAGTGAACGTTGGTGTTCCTTCTTGTGTTTTACCTTGGATGTCTGTTGTTTTAGCTGGCTCAGCCGTTGGTGTAACTGGCGTTACTGTTGGTGTGTAAGTAGTTTCTACTTTTGTTCCGTTAGTATCTTTAGCTACAACTTTCGCTGGATCTGGTGTTCCTGTGAAGTCTTTGTTTGGTTGGAATGTGATTACTCCTGTTGTTGGATCAATTGTGTATGTTCCAACTTCTTTTCCATCTTTAAGCGCTGGCATTGTTGTTACTTCGTTACCACTTGGATCTACTAGTTTAACTGTAGATTTGTCGATTGGCGCTACTTCGTCACCTTTTTTGAACATTGACTCAGTTTCTTGAGTTTGAGGTTGTCCTTGTTTTCCAGTTGTTTCTTTTGGTTCAGCTGTTGGTGTAACTGGCGTTACTGTTGGTGTATATGTTGCTGTAGCTGGTGTTCCATTCTTATCTTTTACTTCTACTGTTGCTGGATCTGGTGTTCCTGTGAAGTCTTTATTTGGTTTGAATGTAACTAATCCAGTTGTTGGATCGATTGTATACTTACCAATTTCTTTTCCATCTTTTGTTGCTGGAATTTCTGTTGAATCTACTGGTTGTCCATTTACCACGAATTTAGCTGGTTGCTCTGGTGTAATTGTGATTGGAGCTGTTTCATCACCTTGTGTAAATGTTGGTTTTCCTGCTTGTTCTTGACCTTGTTTACCTTCAGGTGTAACTGGTGTTCCTGTCGGTGTTACTGCTGTTACTTCTGGAGTATATTTACCTTTTGAAGTAACTGGAACTTTGTTTCCTTCTGAATCAGTTGCTGTTACTGATACTTGTACATTAACACCTTTAGCTTTTCCTGTAAATGTTGGAAGTGGTTCAAATGTTACTACACCTGTTGCTGGATCGATTGAGTATGTTCCTTCTCCATCAACTATCACTTTACCTTCAGCATTAGCTCCTTCTAACGAGTATGCAGCTGTTGTCCAGTCTACGTTTGTTCCATCTAATGTATTATCTGTATTATTTAATTCAGAGAAACGATCTTTTCCTGATTTAGATGTTTGTGGTTGTCCTTGTTTTCCTGTAGTTTCATCTGCAGATGGTGCAATTCCATATACAGTTGGTGTATATGCATTTTCTACCGCTACTGTCACTGGATTTCCTGACTCATCATTAAATGTTACATCAGCCGCTACTGTTACCGGATTTGCAGTTCCTACAAATCCTTCTACTGGAGTGAACGTTACTTCACCTGTATTTGAATCTACAGTGTATGTTCCTTCTGCAGTTGTTAATGAGGCAACTTTTGCTCCTGTTTTTGGATCTACTAGTTTGTAATTTGATACTGTAGTTCCTTCTTTTCCATCATTGAAATTGTCTGCCATTGAGTCAGTTTGTTTTTGACCTTGAGCTCCTGATGATTTTTCTGGTTCTGTTACTACAATGTAGTAAGTTGTTTCTGCTACTGCGTCTTCTGTAACTTCACCAGCATCTGTTCCATCTACTGTTGGAGTTGTTACAACACCGTTTGAGTCTACTGCGCTTGCTGTTACTTTGTAACGTCCTTTTTGAGATAATACATAAGCGTTAGCTTTAGCTAGGTTTGCTTCTGCAGCTGTTTTCAGAGCTGTACGTGCAGTTTCTACTGCTTTTTCAGCTTCTAAAGCTGCAGCACGTGTTGACTCTACTTCAGTATCTTTTGTTGCAAGATTTGCTTTAGCTGTTGCTAATTGCGCTTCTACAGATGTTTTAAACTCTTTAACTTGCGCAAGTTTTCTCTCTGCTAATTCTTGAGCTGTTGTCGAGATCGAACGTAGTTTTAAATTATCCAATGCTTTTTGCGCGTCACCTTCTATTCTTGAAGCACGATCTAATAGTTCTTGAAGACGAGCTAATTCATTTTGTGTATCTTGTTGTTCTTTTATCGCTGTTGCTGCCGCTTTTGTTTTTTCTGCAGCTGTACGTTGTGCTGTGATATAAGCAGTTTCTTCAGCTTGAGCTCCATCAAAATTAGTTACTGTTCCATCTGGTGCAGTTACTGTTACTTTTGTTTTGATAGTATCAGAATCTGTTGCTGATGTTTTATCATCGATTGTATCTGCGAATGCTACGTTTGCCTTAGTTGATTTAACTAAGTCTACTGATGTATCTTTTGCTTCTGAATAACTTGTTGAAGTCCCTGTTGGTTTAGCATTTTGAATTGATGCTACGTCTGTCGAAATTGCTTCACGGTATGCTACATATCCTTTGAATCCTGATTCTGTCTCAATTTCCCAACCAGCATTTGATTTTTTAGCTGTTACTGCTGAACCGTCAGAAGATGTCCATTGGTTTGTTAATGAATCGTAACTTACTGTAACTACCATTCCTTGTTCTGAAGATGTGTGATCTTTTTTAACTAGTGTCTCTGTACGTGTAACGGCTCCTACTGCAGTTACCTCACCTTTTTTACGGATTTCAGCAATTTTATCTACTAGTGTTGCCGCTGAAGATGTTGCACTCCATGTACGTTCAAATTCATAAACAATGAATTTAACATCACCATTTGCTTGAGCATCTGTATAAACACGACGTTCAATAAGAGTTGATGTACCGTTATTATTATCTTTTAATTCGTAAGCTTTTTCAAGAGGTAACGTATATTTACCTGTTGCACTGTTAAATACCGCTTTATGAGTATTATTTGCTGCATCAGTTACCATAGCAAATTCACGTTGAATATTCGCTTTAACCTTATCAGTTGTTGCTTTCGCTACAATATTATCCACACCTACATATTTAGTAGATTCCGGTGTTACAGTTAAGTTAACAGTTGAATCACCTGTTGCAGATGCTGCTGCTAATACCGCACCTTCTTGTACCGCTGTATTAGTAGTACCTGCAGCTACTGTCCAGTTTCCATCTTTAACTACAAGTTTTGTAACTGTTCCATCTGGCATTGTAATTTCAGCTTTGTTAGCTCCTTTTGAAATTGTCACAGGTACATTTGTTGCGTAAGCTTCAACATTCTTAACAGTTATCTTAGGTGCTACTGCAATTGTAATATTTTCATGAGCTTCTTGACCATACATATTCCAATCCATATTTGTTGCATTGGTTGTATTATTGTAGTCTTTCGCATAAACAGCTGTTGTGAAAATCCCAGCTTCACTTGCTGTTCCAGTAATCAACCCTGTCTTAGGATCATAATTTAATCCTGGTACAACATCATTTATTGGAGTTTTACTTCCCGTATAATTACCATTTAAAGCAGTATGAGCTGTGACTGTTTGTGGGGCATTTCGAGTTTCTCGATTATATTCTGTAGTAAGTACAGTTCCATCTACTGCAGTGAATGATGCTTGTCGGTCATTTGCCGCAGCTGTTGCTGACCCTGCTATTATCCTTTCACCATTTCGAGTATAGTTTGCTCGATTATCTCTAGTCATACCATCATTATCAACATATTTAATATCATGACTAACTTGATCGCCTATAGTTACTAGTTTTGATGACCCTTGAATAAGTGGTGCAGATGAATCTTGCCATCCAACCCAACCTGCTGTTAAGTTACGAAAATCCACTGCTTGAGTAGAACCATCTGGTTTAGTAACAGTAACTTTGTAACGCATGTCATAAACACCATTTTGAAGGGTTGATGCCGCATATCCCTCTACTGTATCTGAGTTTGCATTATACACAGTACCAGGAACCATATTAGTAAGTACTATATCTGTAATACTATACCCTGCCGCTTTTGCTGCATCAGATAAACTAAATCTTTTCTTCACATCTGTAATATATACATAGTGATTTCCTTGTTCATAAGTATAACCATAGATTTCTGTAGCTATGTATTCATACGCTCCTCCAGATCCCCATATTGTATTCCCATTAGCACGACCTGTAGGGCGAATTTTACCTTTCCATAGTTCTGCTTCGCGTCCAAGTTTCTGAGCTTCTGTTTTTGACAGAGGAATATCAGTACGACCACTTATCCCTGCTTTTCCACTATTAGATGCAAGAACCTCAGTGTTTTCAGATTGATATCCATGAACATAAATTTTATAATTCTGATTTCCATCTAAAATTTGATAAGATTTACCTGTAGAACCAAGAAATTCACCATTTTCTTTTCTTAGTTCTTTAGAAGCAGCTGTATACCCTTCATTAGCTGAAAGAGCTACTCCGTATTTACCATCACGGCGAACACCTGCATTTTCTAACTCAGAGTATACTGCTTTAATAGAGTTTCCAAGTTCTTCTAGGCTTCTAGCGATTTGTTCTTTTGTTGTTTCATCATTACCAAGTAATTCGTTAGCTACTTTGATAACTTCTTCATTTTTAGCTACAGCTTTTTCTACAGCTGGTTTTGCTTCTAATTTAACTTCATTTTTACGAATTGCTTCTTTAGCAAGTACGTTTGTTACTTCTGCTTCTGAAGTTACTTGAGTTAATTCTTTTTTAGCTTCTTTAACTTCTGCTGTTTGTTTTTCTTCAGATTTCGCTTTAGCTTCGTCTTTTTTAGCTTCTTCTTTCGCTGCTACTGCAGTTGCTTCTGACTCTGCTACTGCTTTAGTTAATACATTAAGTGTTGTTACTTTTGCATTAACTTCGTCTTGAGTAGCATCAGCTTTTTCGAATACTTCTTTTGCTTTCGCTAATTCTTCACGAGCTGTTTTTAATACAGCTTCATCAGCATTTTTAGCTGCTTTTAATTTTTGCTCTAAGCTATCAATGTTTGCTTTTAGAGCTGTTTTATCAGCTGCTTTTGTTTCAGGAGTTTCTGCCCCTACTTTTGCTGCTACTGCTGCAGAAACACTTTCTTTAGTGTTTTCTACTTTCGCTGTTTTTTCTACAGCTTTAGGTGCTTCTTCTTTTACACCTGCATTTGTTGCGTTATCCTCAGTTGTGTTGTTTGACACTTCTTCAGATGCTTGAGCTACTGCTCCAGCTCCTAAGAAAATACTCGCACCGATTACTACTGATGCTGTACCAACTTTGAATTTTTTGATAGAATATGATTCTACTTTTGTACCTTCTTTAGTGGTTTTTAAGTACTTATTATTTTTTCCTCCTTTGGTATATCTTTTTAACTTCTTCAGTGATAACTCTCACCTAGGGTCAATATTATGTAGAAATTATAATGAAAAACACAAAAAATATAACAGAATTTTTTATATTTTCTAAATAGTTTCTATACACAATACTTTCCCAAAATACAAATTAAATATATACTCTTAATTTTACTAATTTGTATATACATTTTACTGATTTTGAAATTTTTATTGATTTCATTTACTATATTACCAAAATTTATTATATTATGTCTATTTAAAACCTTGTTAACATGTTCTAATAATTCTTAAATCAGTGTATTTTTTATTAATTTTTCAATACTCTCTATCGCCAACGAAACCCTATCCATACCCCATAAAAGTTGTCTAACCAACTCTGCCTCGTTATATAAAACTCTAAAATTCAAGTCAATTATTTTAAAAAATTTTTTCTATATTTTTTAAAAAATAGAAAAATTTACTTAGAAATTACAGTTAACAATATATATTTAGAAATTCTACAAAAACAACATCTACTACATATATGTAAGGATTTATGATGATTTTCATTTTCAATTAAAACACATTTAAAATAACTTGAAAATCAATAATTTTTTACTTAAAATATACTCTAAAAAACCTTAAATATATTTACTATTCTAAAAGATCACTCTACATATGAGCTCAAATCCATACATTCTATACAATTTCCCCTTATACTATGAACTTCTTCCCCCTTACTATGAACTTGTTACTATTGACCTAGTGCTAGTCGTATGTTAGAATGAAGGCGTGGAGCTACATACATTAAAATCTTGACAAATGTATAATAGAGTTTATTAAAAAAATTAGATTAACGACAATAAAGCAAGCACTTTTAGTTTAATCACTTAAAAAACTTTCCACAAATTTATAACAACAATAATCGATAAAGTATTGACAGTTTATAAACTTAAACTGTTTTTCAAACAAGACTACTAAATTACAAACATGTATACCGGAGGGTTTTATGATTACAATCGAAGATATCAATAAGGTAATAGAAAAAATAAAAAACGAGAACACAAAAGAGTACATTAGCATTTCTATCAATGGAGATAGAGGTCTTAATGTTAAAACTAGTAAATTCGGGGGAGTCCCTTACATCGCACAAGATACTGAGGTACCGGTAGATGCAGAAGGAAATCAACTTGCACTACTAGCTCAAATCAACTGTACTGAACTTCCAGAAAATGATATTTATCCTAAAGAAGGATTACTGCAATTCTGGATTTCACGCGATGATTCTTTCGGATTATTTTCTAAAGGAACTAATGTTGTAAAATACATCAAAGATATAGATGAAAACATAACAAACGGAGATGTACTAAGTAAGTATCATCTTCCTAGTGAAGACAACGACGAGGAATATTCTCCATTCCAAGAAAGGGATGCATCATTTGCATTAACATTCAACAAAGGAACTTCAACAATTACAGCTACGGACTTCTTATTCGAAGATATCGCAAAAGACGCTATCCGAGAGTTATTCCCAGAGGAACAAGTAGAAGATTTATACGAAGACCTTGATAGTGAGGTTTATGAAAAACTATTTAAAGCATTCGAGGGAGTTAAACACGCTATCGGCGGTTATCCAACATTCGTTCAATGGGATCCTCGTGACCCTGAGAATAAAGAAGCATACAATACAATGTTACTTCAAATAGAAAGTGAATGGGATCCTAATACAAAAGACAATCTTATTATGTGGGGCGATTCAGGAGTTGCAAACTTCTTTATAAACAAAGAAAAATTAGCAAACTTAGACTTCGAAGATGTACTATTCAACTGGGATTGTTGTTAATTAAGACTCTCTCAAATTCGGAGCACAGAGAAAAATAAGAAATGAGACTTAGACAACAATTTGTTGCTTATATTTTCTATTATTTAATACACTACCTTACTTAATGAAATATTCAAAAGGACAGAGAGTAAAAATTTACTTTCTGTCCTTTTTTGGGAGTATATATTTGATTATAATTTTTTAGATACCCATAACATTCTCCAAACCACAACATGGACAAGTTGGATAACCAAAATCTTGACTATCAGCCTCAAAATAACTATATAGTAATTCTCTTATTTATTAATCTCTATTTTTTACCTTTATTATTTTAAACCTTATCGCTTCAAATTTTAGACTCTTTGTAAAATTAGATATTGGAATTTTTTCCATATCCCGAATTTAATGTACAAGCAAAATAAACCTCTTTCGGAATTTTATTTTTGAGTTATTTTCGTGTTTTCAAACTACATAATATAATTTAAACTTATTTTTCTTCTCGGCGTTTTCTTACACTCATCACTAGGGCGGCTAGCATTGTCATGAAACCTAGAGTAGTAACACCTGATGAAACTTCACCTGTATTCGGTAATCTTTCTGATTTTTTTCTATTTCCATTACTTAACGTAACTATACGTTCCTCAAGATCTTCTACAGTCGGTAAATCTTGAAGTTGTTCTTTCGGATTCGGTATAGGTTCAACAAGTGACCCCTTATACTCAGGCACTTCTACTATAGTTGGTCTATCCGACGGAACTCCTCCTTTATATTCTGATATTTCTAACACTAGTGGTTTTTCAGATGATACCCCTCCTTCAAATTCAGGAATGTACAGTACAGGTGGTTCTGTCGATACCACCCCTCCTTCGTATTTTGGTATTCCCAATACAGGGGGATTTATCGATGATGCTCCTCCTTCATATTCTGGTACTTCTAATACCGGAGGCTCTTCAGAAGACACTCCATCCTCATATTCTGGCACTTCATTTTTCGGTGCATCTGATGGCACTTGCCAAGTTGGTTTTACAGGAATATCGTAATCATATTGATAGACTACTGTCGTCGTTCCTTCTACTATTTTCCCTGTTTCTGCAGTTACATTGTTAAATTTAGCTGAAACTGGATAAACTCCATGGTATTTATATACTTTTCCATCTGTAGTCGTTATTTTTTCTACTAATTTTTCTTTAGCATTGTAATCTTGTGTAGACCACTCTTTAACTTCTTCTCGAGTTGATACTACTTTATCACCTGATTTTGTAGTATATGTGTAAGTTGTTTTTAAAACAGCATCTTTTACTAACGTTTCCGCTGGTTTTATTTCATTTCCTTCTGCATCAACATACTTAACAACTACAGAACCCGCCACTTCTTTTTCCGTAGGCTTCGTATCTTCTTTAGTTACTAAGCGATAAACATAGGTAACCTGTGTTTTTTCTTTATTGATTATTCCTTCTTCAGATGCAGAACCTTCTTTTAATCCTAAGTACTCATAAGTAAATCCTGTTTTATCACCTAAAATTGTTTTATATCTTTTCGCAGTAGCATCATAAGTAGGTTCTAAGTTTTCTGTAATTTTCTCTTCCCCTACTTTTGTAGAACCTGAAAGAACATCGTATGTTTTCACTTTTACATAAGCTACATCTTTAGCAATCACTTCAGATGATTTCAACACTTCTCCTGATTCAGATTCATAGTTCACACTAACAGATCCTACTTTTGTATTTTCAATTTTCACCGGTGAATCAGATAATTTTGTAGATAATCTATAATAATGATTTACAACTGTTTCTCCTTCTCCCATCACTTTATAAGCACGAATCGGAGTAATTATTTCTTTAACTTTGTAATTTGTTTCTTCTTTAGTTTTTATATCTTTCTTAGTTAATTCCGTCTCATTTGTAGTTGAATTTTCATTAACAACATTAATATTACTTAAGTCGTCAGAAATTGTCACAATACCTTTATTCACATATACAGAATCTTCTCTTGTTTCTACTTCAGGATTAACTTTTTCCCAATTGCCATAATGTTCCGGTTCTACATCTTTGTGATAAGATAGTATATAACCTTTTTGTATACCTCTATCAAACCCAAATTTCAAATAATTTTTCTTTGTTTCTGTCACATCTTTATGATTATCATATTGATTAACAATTCTTTGAGTAGAGTCCACAGCAACAGATAAATTGTTTAATACATTTTGACCTTCTTCAATATGCTTTCTTAAATTTTTAAGGGCCTCTTTATTTTGTTGGAAAAACATAATTCCACGGTCTGATTCTATCGCTATATCAATATTATTTTGTTTAATCATCTCTATTGCACTAGCGATATTCTCATCAACCTTAGCTTTTCTCGTTTTTAAATCTTGTTTTTCTTCATCACTTTTTGCATTTTGATTGAAGTATTCTAATATACCATATACTTCAGAATGCATAACCTCTAAAATTTCTCTTAAAGATTCTTTTTTAAAGTTATGAACTTTAGAACTAGTTATTCCAGGAGGAAAACCTTTCAAACTATTAGAATAGAATAAAGTAGTTTCGTTATTAAACGTAACTTTACCATCGTCCGCTGTACCGAAGATTTTATCCTCTCCTATCGTTGAATACACTCCAGTTAAGGGTTGATCCCAAAAAGCATAAGATGGATACCCCTGAATCCCTTCTTCTCTGACATACGGTTCAGTTTTATTATACTCTGGTGTCGCAGCAATTTTTTCTCGTCTATACTTTACTGTATTAACAGTTCTCGTACCACTTCCATGAGCATATGTATCACGATCCATGACAAGAACCGTATCCCCTTCTTTAAGAGTCACATTTTCTTTCGTGAAATCTTTAGCTGCCCCTTGCCCATTTTTCCATTTCGCAACTGCATCTTCATCACTAGATACCCCGCTAGCTTCTACGAATTTTCCATAATGTCCATCTGAAGTTTCTTCAACTAAATATACCTTCCCTGTAATTTTTCCGTAGTTTATTTCTCCTAGATTGTTGTGCATCCCTTCCGGAGAAACCGGTGCTTCTACATCATTAAATTTAGTTTTTTCATAAGTCGCTTTATTAGCAGCTACTACTTCTGAGCGAATCCATTTGTATTCTTTATTGTTAGCTTGAATTATCGCTTCTTTTCCTGTATCTTCATCGATAGCAGTACCTGTTTTTTCTACAGTTGATCCACGATAATCTTTCCCATCTGTATCGTACGCAATACCTTTCTTATCATAAGGTGTCACTACAGTTCCTTCTTCTCCAGCTACTTTTTTTGAATCTTGTAGTTTTGAATTATCATCTTCTAATAGATAATTAACCGTTGCCTTAGATTTGAATTTTACAGAATCTGTACCATCCGCATCTCCTGTGTTTTGATTAGCTTTAGTCGGTTGATTATATCGTATATCAGCCACCACATCAACAGTCACTTTTTTCGCAGGATTTTGATCATCTGTAAAAGTCGTCTTAGCAGTTGATGAAACTTTTTCAAATTTACTTACAATTGTTGTTTCATTTTTCCCATCTGAACTTACATTAGCAGATGCAGTTCCACCACCAACTAACATTGCTAAACCTAAAATTGTTATTGCTCCAATTAATTTCGAATCTGTTCTACCATTTTTATACTTTCTTAGAGAAAATTTCTCTTTTTTAATATTTTTAAACATTATTTCCCTCTCTATTATTTTATTACTTCTCTTTATTATATCTTTCTTACTATAAGAAATCACTAAATTTAATATCTAAATAATTTCTAAACAGCTATATATCACGTTCTCGATTTTAACACATTAAATAGTTTTTATCAAATATTCGGCAACATTAATTCGCACTTTATAAAAAAAATATCTCCCTAAGCTTTCACTCAGGAGATATTAACTTAATATATTTTCACTTAATTTCAAATTAATGAAAATTTTGTTTCTTAAAACCTCAAAACTTCCCTATAAATTTTTATAACTTTATTTTTTTCATACATTTTCGAGAATGTCGAAGATAAATATTCTCCACTTTCCTGAAACACCTTCAACTTCTCTGTTAATTCTTCAAACGAATTAAATAGTTGGGTATTATCACAAACACCTGCATAATATCTGTGAGCTAAGTCTACATTAGAAAGCAAGCAGACTAATCCTTTTGAAGATGCTTCTACCGCAGAATTAGCAAAACATTCACTTAAAGAACAAGATAAATAACCTTCATGATTTTCATACGGTACTTTTTTTACAAATCCTGCAAATTTAACATTATCGGGTAAGTTATCCTTGGTATATCCATCAGGTAAATTACCGTAGATTGTAAGTGTACTATCAGGTGTACATCTAAATGCCTCTATCGCAACCTCACATTTTTTTATAACAGTCATATTACCAACTATACACCAATCTTTTACAGTTGTATATACTTCTCTTTTAACTTCTTCTACATAAATAGGTGGCAGGAAACTTACCTTATCCCTTCCCAATCTTTCTTCTAAAACAGGACTTGCAACAACATTAGTGCACCAAGTTTGCAAAACAAATCTCATAAATGGAGCAAGAATATTGTAGTGGGTATAAGCAAAAAGTTTTCTTCCGGTATTTTGGAAAAACTTTCGTAGTTGCAGAGGATATTCGTTAACCATATCTATAATAAATCTATCATTAACAGTTGAATTTTCCGCAAGATATTCACTTACCAATTGCCACTGCGTTAGGGTTTCATCTGTTTCTTTTATATGATACTTATGATAATTTTCAGAAACATCACCTTCTAATACTACTCCATCTTTGTCATAAAGAATAAATTTACTTTCGTTAGGTATATATTTATATAATAGTTGTGAAGTATAACATTCAACAGTACCATCATTATAGTGAACTAATCCAACATAACCTTCTTTAGTATATTCAACTTCAGAAGCCTCTTCTAAATTTCCTAGGAAATCTTTTTTGACACAAGGTTTATCCCTAGCTATATCTGACTTTTCAAAAATTACATGATAAAAATTTTTAAAACCCAGACTTTCAAGAGTTTCTACAAAATTTGGAACAAAATTATCTAGATTTGTCAAAATCATTTTTTGTTCAACACCTATTTTTTCGAAAATATTTTGACGTGCAAGTTGACTACTTTCGAATCCATAAATATTACGAGGAACCCCCTCTTTTATCGTAAATACTTTAACCATTTTCTACTCCAATACATCCTCTAATCTTAAACCGCGACTCTTCGCAAGCCTACTTCTAAAAATTATACCCCTATTATCTTCTTCAGGTAACCCATAATAGGCAGTCACTGTATTCACCAGCATCGCATTATCTTTCGTTACCATACGCGCCCATAGATGCCAATCTTCAAAACCATCATACTCAGGATCATACCCACCAGCTTCTATAACTGCAGATTTCCTATAAATTACAGTAGAATGATTAAACATATTTTTATAGGCTAACTGAAACCATAATTCCTCACCTGATAGATTATTGAAATTACCTCTTTTAATTCCACCTTGTAACTTATCTTTATCAGTATCCACTTTAGAACCGATAATATCTAACTTGTCGTTCAACTCTAATTCATTAAGAAGAAAATCTAAATGCCATGGCATCCATTCATCATCGGACTCCTGTCTTGCGATATACTTGGCAGTGGCTAACGAAATCCCTATATTAAGAGCTCTCGATATACCACCATGAAGAACTTTGTGATAAACCACTCTCTCATCATTTAAATATTTTCTACATACTTCTTCAGTCCCATCAAGAGATCCGTCATCAACAATAATCAATTGGAAATTTTTATGAGTTTGATTTAATACCGACTCAATAGCATTAGCTACAGTTTTCTCACAATTATAAACTGGCATAATAATATCTACTTCCGCATCCGATAAAGATAAATCCATCGATTCAATACCGTAATTTCTTAGAATTTCTACCTCATTGGTTGTTAAAAATGTTCTGAAACAATGAACACTCACACCAGGAATATCTTTCACAAGAAAAAGAGAAGTAGAATAAAAACCATAGACTTCTACGTTCTCATAGTTTGACAATAAATCATAAATTTCTTCTTCGAAACATTTATCAACTTGAACTGTTTCCACATTTTCTACATTAACCGAAACACGAGGATGAGCATAGTATAATACGTCTCCCAGTCTTTCCAAAGCTTTCTGCGTCAGTTTTTCTGTAATTTTTATATCTTTTTCATCTATATAATTACCAAGCGCTTGTCCTATAAAGACCTTCACTCTTTTTCCGTTAGTTGCTCTAGCGAAATTATTTGGTTTAGTATCGAAAGGTATTTTTATTAATTTTTCAGTTGAGAATACGGTGTTAGTGTCAAATATTGTATAGTGACCTTGAGATAAGTTTATAACCTTCTCCAGAGTTATTTCATTTGGTCCGACTACCCTATCTGTACAGCGAGTATACATATTTGGTGTAATAATCGAGGTACTGCCATCATCAAACGTATATAATCTCATAAAATTAGGATTAAAGATCATGTGAGCCACCGGATTATCTAAACTCGCTAGATAGAACTTATCAATTTTAGTATTCACTAATTTTTCCCTAAGTTCGCTAGTCCACTCTTTATTATCAATAAATAGGGTATCTTCACAAAACTCCTTCATTTTCTTAGCGTATATTTTCTGCCTATTATCATTAGACATTTTCAAATATATTCCAAAAAACTTCTCACCTGTAATCTTAGCCAACTCTTGCGCTACTAAGACTTGAAATGGTGAGGTGCAAAAAACAATATTCATACACTATACCTCTCTATTAAGCACTCTATTAGACGCTAAAACTACGCCAAAAAGCTTTTTCCTTTCATAATTATAAATATTTTATCACGTGGAAAAATTCTAGTCAAATTTACTATTTAATGCTTTTATATGCATTTTAATTCCAATTTTTTAAAACTTATACTAACACTTGACAAAAGCACCCTTGAAAATTATCAAGGGTGCTTTTTAGCCATTTATTATTAACTAGTTTGTCTTTATGATCTTATATGTTAATCTTATTTTTCTTTACGACGTCTTACCGCTGCAAGCATTCCACCAAGTGCCGCAAGTCCTAATCCTGCTAATCCAGTATTAGTTTCAGTTGCACCTGTGTTAGCTAATCTCTTAACTTGAGCATTTGCTTTTGGTTGAACTGGTTTTTGATCTTGTTTTGGTTGTGGTTTTGGATTTGCCACATAGTTGATTACTGTATCTTGACCTGGGTTTGTAGGGATATCTGGTATGATATATCCTTTAGTTGGGTCTTGTGGATCAACTGGTTTAAGTGGATTTCCATTTCCATCAACTGGAGTATATCCTGGTACGTATGGTAATACCGGTCTTTCACTTCCTGGTTTTGTTGGATCTGTTGGGTCGTTTGGATATTTAATTTGGCTTGTTGGTTGTCCTGGGATGTTTGTTACCCATGATCCTAATGGTTTGTAAACGTATGTTACTGTTGAACCATCTTTTCCAATCTTACCTTTAGCTTCTCCATCTACACGAACAAGCACATAACCTGGAATCACTTTTCCACTTGTAGTGTACTCATCTCCTTCTTTTCCTTCTGTTGTTTCTGCAGGAATTAAGTCTTTTCCATTTTCATCTACATACTTAACCACTAAGTTTGCTTTGTTTGCTACGTAGTTAATTACTGTATCTTCACTTGGATCTGTTGGGATGTTTGGTACTACATATCCTTTTGTTGGATCTTGTTGGATCTACTGGTTTAAGTGGGTTTCCATCTTTATCAACTGGAGTAAATCCTGGTACGTATGGTAATGTTTCTGTTGGTTTACCTGGTTTTGTTGGATCTGTTGGATCGTTTGGATATTTGATTGGACTTGTTGGTTGTCCTGGAATGTTTGGAATCCATGAACCGATTGGTTTGTAAACATATGTTACTGTTGAACCATCTTTTCCAACTCTTACCTTTAGCTTCTCCATCTACACGAACAAGTACGTATCCGTTGATTACTTTTCCTGTTGTAGAGTACTCATCTCCTACTTTTCCTTCTGTTGTTTCTGCAGGGATTAAGTCTTTTCCATTTTCATCTACATATTTAACTACTAGGTTTGCTTTATTTGCTACGTAGTTGATTGGAGTGTCTTGACTTGGATCTGTTGGAAGATCTGGTACGATGTATCCTTTAGTTGGATCTTGTGGGTCAACTGGTTTAAGTGGGTTTCCATCTTTATCAACTGGAGTAAATCCTGGTACGTATGGTAATGTTTCTGTTGGTTTACCTGGTTTTGTTGGATCTGTTGGATCGTTTGGATATTTGATTGGGTTTGTTGGTTGTCCTGGAATGTTTGGAATCCATGAACCGATTGGTTTATATGTTACTACTTCTGTAGTATCTTTTGAATCTGCAGTTACTTTTGTAGCTGGTACAGTTGCTTTGTCAGCTAAGTATCCTTTAACTACTGGTGATTTAACTTCTGTTAAGTCTTGTGCTGGTGTCCAGTCTCCGTATGTAACTTCTCCTGTAACTAAGTTTACTTTTGCTTCACGTGTAAATTTAGCTTCTTGTGTCACTACTTTTGGTGTTCCATCTTCATTTAACACTGGAGTTCCATCTGCGTATACGTATGTGATTGTACGTGTTACTGTTTTGTTTAGATCTTTTTCTTCTAATCCAGCTGGATATTTAGGTCCTTCTGGGTTGTTTGGATCTACTGGAGTTCCTGGTGTTTTCGGTTGATCTGGTGTTACTGTAACTTCTTTCGCTTTAAGCGTTACTTTGAACTCTTGATCTGTATCTTTATCTTTATCGAACTTACCACCTTCTGGGTATGTATTAGATACTAATTCATATCCTTTGTTTTCAAGTTCTTTAATCTTAGCTTTTACTTCTGCTTCTTTTGTTAATGGTGTATCTGAATCACCTTGTTCAGTAATAGCATCTACTCCTGGAATTGGATTTCCTTTTTCATCTACGAAAGTTGTTTTCGCTTTTTGAGTATCTTTTACGTAGTTGATTACTGTATTTTGACTTGGATCTGTTGGAAGATTTGGTACTTCATATCCTTTTGTTGGATCTTGTGGGTCAACCGGTTTAAGTGGGTTTCCATCTTTATCTTTTGGAGTGTATCCTGGTACGTATGGTAACACTTCTGTTGGTTTACCTGGTTTTGTTGGATCTGTTGGATCGTTTGGATATTTGATTGGACTTGTTGGTTGTCCTGGGATATTTGGAATCCATGATCCGATTGGTTTGTATGTTACTACTTCTGTAGTATCTTTTGAATCTCCAGTTACTTTTGTAGCTGGTACACTTGCTTTATCAGCTAAGAAGCCTTTTACTACTGGTGATTTGACTTCCGGTAAGTCTTTAGCTTCTGACCAGTCTCCGTATGTAACCTCTCCTGTAACTAAGTTAACTTTTGCTTCACGTGTGAATTTAGCTTCCTGTGTTACTGTTTTTGGTGTTCCATCTTCGTTTAATACTGGAGTTCCATCTTCGTATACGTATGTAATTGTACGTGTTACTGTTTTGTTTAGATCTTTTTCTTCTAATCCAGCTGGATATTTAGGTCCTTCTGGGTTGTTTGGATCTACTGGAGTTCCTGGTGTTTTTGGTTGATCTGGCGTTACTGTAACTTCTTTTTGTTTTAATGTTACTTTGAACTCTTGATCTGTATCTTTATCCGTATCGAACTTACCACCTTCTGGGTATGTATTAGATACTAATTCATATCCTTTGTTTTCAAGTTCTTTGATCTTAGCTTTTACTTGATCTTCTTTTGTTAATGGTGTATCTGAATCACCTTGTTCAGTAATAGCATCTACTCCTGGAATTGGGTTTCCTTTTTCATCTACGAATGTTGTTTTCGCTTTTTGAGTATCTTTTTCGTAGTTAATTGGTGTACTTTGAGTTGGATCATTTGGAATATCTGGAATGATATATCCTTTAGTTGGATCTTGTGGATCCACTGGTTTAAGTGGTTGTCCATTTCCATCTTTTGGAGTCATACCTGGTACGTATGGTAATACCGGTTTATCAGTTCCTGGTTTTGTTGGATCATCTGGATTATTCGGATATTTGATTGGGTTTGTTGGTTGTCCTGGAATGTTTGGAATCCATGATCCTAGTGGTTTGTATGTTACTACCTCTGTAGTATCTTTTGAATCTCCAGTTACATTTACAACAGGAACACTTGCTTTATCAGCTACAAATCCTTTAACTACTGGTGATTTAACTACCGGTAAGTCTTTAGCTTCTGACCAGTCTCCGTATGTAACCTCTCCTGTAACTAAGTTAACTTTAGCAGTACGAGTAAATTTAGCTTCTTGTGTTACTGTTTTTGGTGTTCCATCTTCATTTAATACTGGAGTTCCATCTTCGTATACGTATGTAATTGTACGTGTTACTGTTTTGTTTAGGTTTTTTTCTTCTAATCCAGCTGGGTATTTAGGTCCTTCTGGGTTGTTTGGATCTACTGGAGTTCCTGGTGTTTTCGGTTGATCTGGTGTTACTGTAACTTCTTTTTGTTTAAGTATTACTTTGAACTCTTGATCTGTATCTTTATCCGTATCGAACTTACCGCCTTGTGGGTATGTATTAGATACTAATTCATATCCTTTGTTTTCAAGTTCTTTGATCTTAGCTTTTACTTCATCTTCTTTTGTTAATGGAGTTTCTGATCCACCTTGTTCAGTAATTTCAGCTACTCCTGGAATTGGGTTTCCTTTTTCATCTACAAATGTTGTTTTCGCTTTTTGGATTGCCGTATATTTAACAACATATTCGTAATCTTCATCTGTAGCTGTTGTTGCTTGTACTGGTACTTTTTCAACACTTGCGATATATCCTTCTTTTTGAGGTACTGCAAGTTCTGGAAGATCAGTACTTTGACCATCAGTTCCTTTCCAGTTAATATAAACTGGTCTGTCATTAGAGTTAATTACCGCTTTACCTTCTGCAGTTAACTTGATTGAACCTGTGTAACTTACAGTTTGTTTTTGTGATGGGAATACTTCTGTACCTGCAAGATTTGCAACATTATCAGCGTATACAAATTTAATTGTACGGTTTACTTCTTCTACTTTTGTTTTCTTAACGTAATCATATTCTGCTGGAGTAACAAATGCAGATCCATTTATACCTTTAGCTTTTAATTCTTCTTCAGAATATAAATCTCTTGCTCTTGTCTTCGTAACACTTAGTGTTCCTCTTACGTTTTCAGGAGGAAGATCTGCAAGAATGTATTCTTCTCCATTAACTTCTTTAACTAAGTCTACGTGATCATTACTTACATCATATTTGTTTCCAAGCACATTAGTATAATCTTTTGAACCATCTTCACCTAAAGGAATATTCCCCGTATATCTTGTTGGTTCGAAACCTATAACTTCACCTGTTACTAGATCTTTGAATGTTCTAACAACAGCTCCTGTTGGCGGCTCACCTTGAACCTTACCATCACCATTAATACTCCAACCATTTGGAACTTTAGTTATAACATCTTCTTTTCCACCGTTAATAGGTTCTCCACCTGATACAGTAAGAGTTGCTGCAGTTTTATCATTTCCTACATAACCTTGTTTAATTAATCCATTTTCATAAGTAATATTAGAATATTCACTTGTTAAAGTTTTGTCTTTTATTACTTTTTCAACACCTAAAGATTGAAGAGGCATAGAGACTATAGAATCTTCTTGAATAGTTCCTTCTGTAACAGTAAGTTCTAATTCCGTTGGTGAAATTAATCTAGGTGTTAATGTAAAACCAGTATCTCGACCATCTTGTAAAATCCATACATTGTTTTCATTAGCTCTAGCATTAGACCAACGATTTTGTGGACGGTAAGTAATACTATCACCTTTATTAGGTTTAATAGTAGACGCTGTATTTAATCCATTTATAAAGTTAGAACTTCCTGCAAGTTCTTTAAATTCTGTAAAATCAGCATTAGGAAGTTTGATCGTAAATTTAGATCCTACTCCATAACGAACATCTGAATCAGTTTTTAATACGATTGAATCATTTCTACCTATTTGCTCATTATTAAGGTATGTCAATCCATTGTTTTCACTTAGTGATGCACTAGTACCTTGTTTTTGATAGCTAGGTTGTTGACCTTTTCTTATATAAGTGTGTTCAAGAACCGTACGCCCATCAATTTTAATAGTCGCTGTATACGGAGTGTCTTTTGAAATTTGTGGAGCTAAATATCCATTACCCGATAAATTACTCGCTCCAAACGACACATTCGGATAGTCTTTTACTTTATCGTTCCACTCGATGTTGTAAGTATATGTTCCAGTTTCGTTAGCTACCGCTGGTTGCTCAGCAACACGCTGATCATAAGTCATACCACGTTGTGTACGTTGTGCCCAATATGGTACAGATTTGTTATTGTTGTTTCCTGTAGTTGTTTTAAAGTCGATAGATTTAACTTTACCAACTACTGTTCCATCAGTCGCTCTGATTTCTGTATTTACAGCCAAACCAGCACCTAGCTCAGCTAAGTTAGTAAGTTCAATTTTTGTAATAGAACCCGCTTTAAGTGTAGATGTACTAATAGTAGTATCAACTCCCCATCCTGTAGGAGCCGTATTATCTGCATTCATTTCAACATAAGCATTTGTTACAGCATTAACTGTTTCTCCATCTCTAAAAACATCTTTTCCTGTGATTTTTGAAGCAGTCTCAGCTAATACTGTTTCTACTTTCCCACGGTGTCCTGCACGTTGCATTGTTACGTATACTGCTTCGATAGCTTTCTCTAATTCTTTACGTTGTTGATCAGCATCTGATTTTGTTGAAGAATCTGAGTTGAAGATATCTAATGCTTTTGCGATTTCTTTTTCAGATGTTGCTACCGCTGCTTTAATTTCTGCTTTAGGAGCTTCTTCTTTAACTTCTTTTGTTGCGAATGTTGTTGCAGCTTGGTTTACTGCTTTTGCTTCTGAAACTGCTTTTTCTAAGTTTTCTTTAGCTACTTTAGTTTCAGATTTTTCTTCTTTTTTGTCTACTGCTTTTTCTGTAGTTTTTTCTGCTGTATTTAAGTTATTGATAGCTGCTTCTAATGCTGCTACTTGTGCATCTACTTCAGCTTGTGTAGCTGTTGATTGTGCTACTAAGTCTTTAGCTTTGTTTAATTCTACTGCTGCACTTACAGTTTTAACTTGTTTATCTTCTGATAACTCTTTTTCTGCTAATGTTACGAATAGGTTATCTAATTGACTGATTTTTGCTTGAAGAATAGCTTTGTTTACCTCTTTTTTAGCTTCAGCTTTTACTTCTTTTACTTCCGTAGCTTTTTCTACTACAGCTGATTTTGTTTCAGTTTTTTCCTCTATTGGTTTTTCTGCTGCTACTTTTTCAGTAGCTGCTACTGTTGCTTCTTCTTTATTAGTGTCTGCTGCTTGCGCTGCTCCACCTAAAAACATAAAAGCAGAAGCAATAAGAACCGATGCCGTTCCAGCATTAAACTTTTTAATACCGTACTGGTTAACTTTTTCGAATTGCTTCTTGTTATTCATTCTTGTATTATTTTTACTAAACATACCTTCTCCTTTTTCTTTTAGATTAAAATAAAAATAAATCATAATGACTATGATACGTATTTTACAAAATGTAACTTAAACGTACCTAAAATTTAAAAAATTTATTTTTTTTATTTTATTATAGCTCATTTGTCTCTAATTTACAATATATTTAATTGCAATATTAAAACAAATATCAACTGTTGTATATACTAACCCAAAAAAATTTTCAAAATTCCCCTCTTGGGAATACGTTTTCAAAACTGTTTCAATATGTGTTTTAAATTTCTATAAAAAAATAATTAATACTCTTTTTTGTTATAATAAGCTAACTAAACTCTAAAAGTTATTTTCTTTAATTATTAAATATAATTTTATTTTTACTTAAAATGAAATTTAAATACATTAAAATATACCCTATACCCCTATATTGATTTTTCTTCTTTTTGTGTAAATATTTTTTCTTCTATATATATATATATATATATCAAGTTTCTTACATACCCTATATAGGTATACCTCCATCATGTAAACAGAAAAATTCTATGTCACAACATATCCTTCTATAAACACCTATTATTTAAGTAAAATAAAAGCACCCTCAAAAATTATCAAGGGTGCTTTTTAGCCATTTATTATTTACTACTTTGTCTTTATGATTTTATTTTTTATCCTTATTTGTCTTTACGACTCCTCACCAATAGGAAAATATAATTGAAATTTCCTCTGCAAAGAAAATCAGAATCCTTATAATCTACTTTATATAGATTTTTGTAAATAAAATATTTAACGTATTAATCTTCTATCTTTTTCCCAAAACTTAGTGATGCGATTAATAGTAATGCACCTAATACTGCACCAATTACTAAAGCTAATAGATACATAGGCCAATTACTTACAGCACCTGCTGCGATAGCAAAAATTCCTCCGTGAGGAGCTTTTGATACAGCTCCAAAAGTCATACTTAACGCTCCAGCGATACCACTTGAGATGAATAACGGTGGAATAACACGTGTTGGGTTACTTGCTGCGAATGGGATAGCTCCTTCTGTGATGAATGATAATCCCATTACGTAGTTTACTAACGCTCCACTACGTTGAGCTTTTGGCCAGATGTTTTTGTTGATTGTTGCTGAAACAGCGATTGCTAATGGAGGTACCATACCACCGATCATAACTGCTGCCATTACATCACTCCCTGCTGAACCAGCAGATGTTAATAGCGCTGTACCTGTTACGTAAGCAGCTTTGTTAATTGGACCACCCATATCGATAGCCATCATCGCAGCTACTACGAATCCAAGGATGAATTTACCGCTTCCGTTAAGACTTTCGATAAAGTGTTTTAATCCTTCCATAACACTTGCCATCGGCGCGTTGATTAGGAAGATCATTAGTAATCCCATGATTAGTGACCCTAAGATAGGGAATAGGAAGATTGGTTTAATACCGTCTAATGAACGAGGCATCCAGCTGAATGAAATTTTTAATACTTGGATAATACCACCAGCTAAGAACCCGGCTACTAACGCTCCTAAGAATCCTGAAGGAGTGTATGCTAATAAATCACTTTTCAGACCTAAAATACTTGGATCAGCTAAAATACCACCAATCATACCAACAATGAATCCAGGACGGTCAGCGATAGAACGACCGATGAATCCAGCTAGGATTGGTAACATCATACTAAATGAAATTTTACCGAAGTAGAATAACACTTCTGCAACTTTGTTGTAAGATGGGTCTTTCGGATCAAATGAGTTAATACCCCAGATGAATGATAATGCGATAAGAATACCACCAGCTACTACGAATGGTAGCATGTTGCTTACACCTTCCATTAGGTGTTTGTAAGCACGACGTCCGATACTTTCATTTGCTGAAGAATCTTCTGAAGCATCTACTGCTCCGTCGTGTTTGTAGATAGGGGCTTTTCCATCTAGGATTGTTTGAATAAGTTCTTCTGGTTTGTTAATTCCGTCCGCAACTTTTGTCATAATTGTTGGACGTCCATCAAAACGTGCAACTTCTACTTTTTTATCAGCCGCAACGATGATTCCCGCTGCTCTTTCGATATCTTCTTTTGTAAGTTTGTTTTCTACACCGATTTGACCGTTTGTTTCTACTTTAACATCTAGTCCCATCGCTTTAGCTGTTTCTTTGATTTTTTCCGCAGCCATGAATGTGTGAGCAATACCTGTTGGACAAGCTGTCACCGCAATGATATATGGTTTTTCTCCACTTGGAGCTGCTGTTTTTTCTTCTTTTGGAGCTTCTGTTTTCGCTACGAAGTCTGCAAATACTTTTTCTACGTCTTCTTTCGTAGTAGCTTTATCTAATCCTACTTTTACATCTGCATCCATTAGAGCTTGTGATAATGAAGCTAGAGCTTTAAGGTGCTCATCTGCTCCACCATCTGGCGCACAAATCATAAAGATGTGTTTAGCTGGTTGTCCGTCAAAACTTTCCCACTCAACACCTTCGTCACTTTTCGCGTAAACGATCATCGCTTTATCGAAGTCTGCACTTTTTGCATGAGGGATAGCTATATTTTCTCCTACACCTGTAGTTGATTGAGCTTCACGAGCTAGTAAGGCGTTTAAGAAGTTTTCTTTACTAGCGATAATATTTTTTTCCACTAACATGCTTGTTAGTTTATTCAGAGCTTCTTTTTTGTCAGCAGCGCTGAATCCGAATTGAACTAAGTCATAATTTAGAACATCTGTTAATTTCATTTCTTTCTCCTTTGTTAATTATATATTTCCGAGGAAATATTTTATTTTTCTATAAATAATTTATTAAAATTTTATTTTAATTTCTTAACTTCGATTTGTGGTAGTAATTCTTCAATTAACTTTTTATTTCCTACTCCTACTGAGAATGATGTCGCACCACCTGCAGCAGATGCATAGCGTAGGGCTTCTTGGTAGTCTTTTGTTTCATTGTATTTTGCAACGAACATCGCAAGCATACTATCTCCTGCCGCAACAGTCGATACTATCTTACCTTTAGCTACGTTAACTTCGAATACTTCTTTATCTTCAGTTAGCAGTAAAGCTCCGTCTGCTCCACGTGAAACAAGGACGTTTTTCGCTCCACGTTCTTGTAATTTTTCAGCGTATTGTAAGATTTCTTCTATACTATTTAAGGTTACACCAAACATTTCACCAAGTTCAAATTCATTCGGCTTAACTACAAATGGTTTGTATTGAAGTGTGTCTAACACTAACTCTTTATTACTGTCTACAACTAATGTTGCTCCTGATGCCGATACTCTCTTAGCAATTGCTTTAAAGTCTTCAACACCCATTCCCGCGATAACATTACCTGATAAGAATACTACGTCTTCTTTCGTCAACACTTCTAATTTTGTAAAGAAGTCGCTCACGTTATCTAGGTTTACACTACTACTTTGACCATTAATTTCAGTCTCAGTTTCTGTAGTTAATTTCATGTTGATTCTAGTCGCTCCGCGCGTTTCTACAAAATCATGTTTTACACCTAAGTTATCTAGTTCTGATTTTATAAAATACCCTGTGAATCCAGCGACAAACCCCCACGCTTTACTATCAACACCAACGTTGTTTAGTAAGATAGAGATGTTAATACCTTTTCCACCTACTACGTACTTCGCTTCTTGGGTTCTATTTAGCTTTCCAAGTGCGAAATTTTCCGCCGTCGTCAGCATGTCAACAGCTGGATTTAAAGTAATTGTATAATACACTGTTAGTCCTCCTTTATACTTTTTACTTCTATTATATTTTTAAATTTCTTATATTGTTCTGGAACTTCATAAGATACGATAGTTACATCATCTAATTCGGCAAATTTTTGGAATTTTCTATGTCCAAATTTTGACTTATCAGCAAGAATGTATTTTCTCTTACCATTTTTTAACGCCGTCGCTTTTATGAATGCTTCATTTTCTTCAGCTGTCGTCACACCAAAAGTTTCATCTATTCCATTACAACCTACAAAACACATATCAAAACTATATTTCTTCAGTTGTTCGATAGCTACTGAACCTATGACAGCTTGTGTCGAGTGTTTTATCGTTCCACCTAATATTATTGTATGAATTTTGTTATTAATAAGTTTCGGTAAATGATATGTTGAATTCGTCACAACAGTTATTCTTCTATCACGAAGGTATTCTATCATTTCATATGTCGATGTCCCCGCATCAAGATAAATCGTCTGCCCTGATTGTAAGATATTATCGCAAATGTACTTCGCAACTTCTCTTTTTTCCTGTAGGAAGTCTGCACGTTTTGATTCGACACTTTCTTCACTACCTCGAGCTGCTGAGCGTTTCATCGCACCACCGTGTGTTCTATATAATAAATTTTTATCTTCTAGATTCGTAAGATCACGCCTTATCGTAGCTTCTGAAACATTACAATGTTCCATCAACTCCTTTAGATTCAATGATCCTTTTTCATCTAATAAATCTAAAATTTTATTCCATCTTTCATTCAACATTTTCTTCTCTCCTAACTCCCATGATTATTATATCTAATATAATATAGCTATTCAATCAAATTCAAGCAAAAACACTCATAAATAATCAAAATAAACGATTAAAATGAGTGTTTTATTTTTTATATTTGATTGTTTTTCTAAATGATGAGCGATTTTTTATTTTCATATTTGTTTCTAAGATTTTTTCATAATGTGTGAGCGATCTTAAATCAGATCAGTTTTTTTGAAATTATTACCGCAAAATTTTTTTCCACAAAATAGATGAGCGATTTCTCATTTTTCTATAATAGTCAGTAGAATCAAAAATATGTGTTTCAGTTATTTTTACTCATCTAAACTCTACACTTCCCTAATTCAATTTTTACTACTCGTAAGTATTATACTCTTGAGTAGTAAAATTACAAAATATGAAAATTAATAAGAACTCCCAATAGAAAAAGGTTCAAGTTTTGTACCTGAACCTTTTTATTAATCTACTAGATCATCTTATTAATTATCTTCTTTTTTTGAAAGCAACATCTTCTTCAGCTCTATTCAGCTTTTGAAGTCTTCTGCTTCTTGCTCCACCAGCAACTGCTACAGTTTCTACTTGGTGAGTTTCTTCAACTTGAGGAGCTGGAGTTTCTACTACTGGCGCAGTTTCCACTTGTGGCGCTACCTCTACGTGTTGTTCTGGTGCAACATTCACTTCTTGAGAAGCTTGCACTTGTTGTTCTTCTTGAACTTCATTCACAACAGCTTGTTCTTGTACTCCTTGTTGTGCATTTGGATTGAACCCTTGTGGTTGTCCTCCGTGTTGCGTATTTGGATTGAATCCTTGTGGTTGTCCTCCATGTTGCGCGTTTGGGTTGAACCCTTGTGGTTGTCCTCCATGTTGCGCGTTTGGGTTGAACCCTTGTGGTTGTCCTCCGTGTTGCGCGTTTGGATTGAACCCTTGTGGTTGTCCTCCGTGTTGCGCATTTGGATTGAACCCTTGTGGTTGTCCTCCGTGTTGTGCGTTTGGATTGAATCCTTGTGGCGCTTGCCCTTGGAATCCTTGTTGCGGGCGTCCTTGTGGTGCATTCGGATTGAATCCTTGTGGTACTTGTCCTTGGAAGCCTTGTTGTGGGCGTCCTTGTGGTGCATTCGGATTGAATCCTTGTGGTGTTTGTCCTTGGAATCCTTGTTGCGGGCGTCCTTGTGGTGCGTTTGGATTGAATCCTTGTGGCGCTTGCCCTTGGAATCCTTGATTCATACCATTGTTAAATTGCGGTTGATTCGGAATTGGATTACCGAATTGATCATATTGAACTGGTTGTCCAAATGGATTTGCAAATTGGCTATAGTATTGTTGAGCTTGCGGTGTTTGTCTTAAGAAAAATCTAGCAAACTCACTGTTTGAGTTAGTTTCTACCGCGTTTGATGGTAGTGACATTAACACAAAGAAGAATACAATAGCATAAACCGGAGTTAATAAATACACTGAGAAATAACTTAAAATGTAATATAAAGCTATTAAAATAACAATTCCCCATGTTGCAAAACCTACATCACGTAGTCTTCTTGTGAAACTTGCAGTTAGAGGTAAAATTAAAATAAGTCCAGCTATAAGAATAAATATTCCGAATGCTAATCCTGTTTGAAGAGTAGATACTCCATCACTTAACGCTCCTCCACTAAGTAGGTAATCTGAGCTGCGGCTTGATTTTCTACCAATACTCGTAATTGAAGAAAACATACCTTGGAATACTATAACTGTTAGTAAGATAAGTCCTCCTAAAATACTCCCTACAGGAAACCAGTGTCCAGATACAGATGTATAACCTGTGAAGTCCACGAAACCTTTAAAGAAGTCTTTAAAAGAAGAACCATAAGTAACATGTTTACGTCTTTGGTCTATCATAAAACCCTCCTATTGTAATAAAGATAAATTATATAACTATAATATAATAAAGAGTAACTATAGTCAATTGAAATATGGTTATTCTCTATAATTTTACAACCTTTAGGAATTTAGATAAAAGTTAATTTCACACTATATTTTACATTTCCTTTCCATCAAACAGATTACTTCTATAAAAAGTAAAGGACTTATCCAAAAACTCTAAATTTTAACAAAGTTCATAGACGCAGTGGTTTATTGATATCTAAATTTGCTTTATAAAATCTTTTTAGATATTTAATAAACTGCAAGGGAGTGACTCAACAAAATCACGATTTTTGAATCACTCCCCTAAGATCTAATTTATATTCTATATTTCTGTTTTTTCCAACACTTCTCGTGCTTCTTTTATTACATCTTCTATTATGTTTTTAACAGGGCGAATTTCATTAACTAGCCCTGCTATTTGTCCTGCCATAACAGATCCGTTTTCCACATCTCCATCATAAACAGCGCGCCTTAATGACCCTAACGTCAACTCTTCTAACTCCATAAGAGTTGAAGATTGTTCTTCTAGTTCATGATATCTTTTTGTAAGTTCATTTTTAATACTACGCACAGGTGCTCCGAATTTTTCTCCTGTTAAGGTAGTCGATGTATCGACCGCTTCTAAGATCATATTTTTATATGCATCTGTCACCGGACATTCTTCTGAAGCTAAAAATACAGTTCCCATCTGAACTCCACTCGCTCCCAAGCAATATGCCGCAGCCATTCCACGTCCATCAGCAATACCACCAGCCGCAATTACAGGAATATTCACCGCACTTGTTACCTGTGGTAATAGCGCCATAGTAGTACTAGTTCCAACATGTCCTCCAGCTTCCATACCTTCGACAACAACAGCATCACAGCCTAACTCTTCCATTTTCACCGCAGCTTTCACAGAAGGAATAACTGGAATAACTTTTATCCCTGCTTCTTTTAAACGTGGCATGAATTTTCTAGGTGTTCCCGCCCCTGTTGTGACGATTTTGACACCTTCTTCAATAACAACATCGATTATTTCATCGATATTCGACATCATAAGCATTAGGTTAACCGCAAAAGGTTTATCGGTAAGTTCTTTACACTGTTGAATTTCTTTACGTAGTTCTTCAGGACTCACTCCCCCTGATGCCAGTATTCCTAACGCCCCAGCATTAGATACTGCTGAAACAAGTTCATGTCTCGCTATTTGAGCCATCGCTCCTTGAAAAATTGGATACTTTATCCCTAAAAGATTAGTAATTGTCATAACTATCCTCCAACATTTTATTATTTTTAATTCCACCTGGCTACACTTCTTAAAAAACACGCTTAGTCGTCTAATTAGAAAATAAATTTAGCAACTATGTAGCAAACTACCATTAAAATCACCGATGATAAGAAGCACGCTGTGAATACTCGCACACCACGTTCTTTAATAACTTTAAAGTTAACACTCATACCAAGAGCTGCCATTGCCATACCTAAGAAGATATACGCTGCATCAACGAAATAAGGTGCTAATGGTTTTAAGAAAGTAACATAGCTTCCTAAAATACTCATAAAGATAAATCCTAAAATAAAGTACGGCATCGGAACTTTACCTTTTGTTTCATCTTGAGTTTTTTTATTAACTACAATTAGCACACCTGCCACAACAATAAGCATAAGAACACGTGACAACTTAGTAAGAATCGCAGCATCAAGAGCTACTTGACCACCTGCTCCTCCTGCAGCTACCGCATGAGCTATTTCATGAAGACTTCCTCCGGTAAATACTCCGTAGTTATACTCATCGAGACCTAAATAAGGTTGCAAGGCTACTTCTATCAAGGTAAATACTGTACCAAGTATCGCTACTACCGCAACAGCAAGAACACTGTTATCTGTTTTCGCACGAAGTTGACCACTTACCCCCATAACTGCCGCAGCACCACAGATACCACAACCACATGAAGAAAGCAAGGCAAGTTCATGATCAACTTTAAACGCACGACACATAAAGTAAGTTAAAGTAATCATGAATAGTACAATAAAGAAAGCAACGACTAATGTTTTCTTCCCTTCGGCTAAAAGTCTATCTAACGCTAGCTTAAATCCGAGTAAAATTATCCCAAGGCGCAAGAACTTATTACTTATAAACGGAATATCCGCCTTAACCTGTTCTTTCAATCCTTTTGACGTTTGTAACGTCATACCGATAACAAGCGCAATTACCAAGTGTCCAAAAAGTTTTAACGCTGGTACTTGCGCAAGATATTTCGCCACTAACGAAATAACTAACATTATACCTAAGGTATAATAAAAATTAACACTCTTAAATCTTTCCATAAAAGATTTCCCCTTTTATAATATTTGTTAAAAAGTACATATAGCTTAATTATACTACTTACCGTACTTCTCTTCAAGGAATCATAAGAATTAATAATATCCATCAATAGTTTTTCAAATATAAATTTCAATAAATTTCTAAAACTCTATAATAAAAAGACGTAACTTTTAAAGCAACGTCTTTTATAATTCTATTATCCTAATAGTACAAACAAGTAGTGGGCTACAATACCCGCGACTATACCACCTATTGTGTGAGAAAGAATGGCTTTTGAAGATAATTTTCTAACTCCAAGCGCATCCATCATACCGATATGTGTACTTAAGTATCCACTCCAACACATTCCCATCGCTGTAAATACTGCGATATCATTTGGTCCAATAAGACCGCTTCTTAAAAATTCTGGTACCAACGAGATTGCTCCACCCACAGCTCCTAAAGCTGTAATCGGAAAGGCAATCGCTTCTGCAGAGTGGAATCCAAATAGTGGTTCAAGAATAAATTTTAATTTTTCACCTAACCAAGGTAGGAAACCTACGCCTTCATAAGCTGCTCCAGTATATCCTCCAGCAGGCATTTTGAATGTTAACATCATTACAAAAGTACAAACGATAAGCACTCCTGGAATAATAGCCATACCCATTTCTACTCCTACTTTACCACCTTCTAAGATAGTATCTAGAGTACGTTGAAATAGATTGCCATCTCGTACGATTCTAACTTTATCCAGTGATTGACCTTCAACTTCAGCATCTACAACTGGATCTTCAGCTTCATCCCCGTAGTATTTCTTAGTTTGTCTTAACATTAGACGCACACTTATTATACTACCTATAATAGCTCCGACATTTCCAATAATCGCCGCTTTAACAAAACCAGCTCCTTGTCCCATCATAAACATCGTTACGATAAGCCCCATACCAAATGCTGTCCCTAAGTTACATAACGCTGGAACTTGGTATTTTTTGAAGAACGCTATAAAACGTTTATCTTTAGAGAATGGAATAATTGCTGGATTATCTGATAAATACGTCGCTACTGCTCCAGTTACACTTGCTCCAGGCATTCCCCAAAGAGGTTTCATAAGCGGTGCAAATATTTTATTAATTAATGCTATTGCCCCAAATTCTGATAACAGAGCACTTATTGCTCCAGCAATAACAGCCATCGCCATAATGAAAAATACTGTATTCAGTAATAAATCATGAGCTGTTGCCATCATAGTTTTAAACATAAGCGGTGTTCCCATTTTTCTCGCCATAAATCCAAATATTGAGAAGAATATCGCTAAAAAGACAAATGTTTCCAAACTTACAGCCTTTTTAACAACTACATTCTTTTTATGTTTTCTTGTTGTTTCTTTGCTCATAAAAAATCTTCCTTTCATATATTTTTTTGTTCTAATATTTTATTTTCAACTTCGATCTCCTTAAACTGTAATAATACAATTTAATTTACACATTATACCATAAAACCTTTGGTGTCGCAACTATTTCTATAGTATGATAACTAATTAAAGTACGATTTTCAGAATATAATGATTTCTCAAGATATTATAGCTAATTATCCTCTTCTATTTTTAACTATTTCTTTCACTATACTCTAAAATATCTCCTTATTTTATAAACATTAATTTTTTATAAATTTTATCATTTATATATCTTCAACCTTAACATATTTACATTTTTTAATCTATAGACTAACACTTTAGATAAAATAACAATATTTATTATTCTAAATATTCACAAACAAAAAAAAATTATTGAATTTATTCTACTCTATTTAAGCTAGATTAATTGCAATAACATACCTTTTTTGATAGAATTAAAAGGCAACAAAAAAATGTATAGGAGAAAAAAAATTAATGCGATTGAAAAATGAAAATAATAATAAAATTTTAAAGTTTTCAATTAGAAAATTATCTCTTGGTGCAGCACCGGTTGTAATCGGAGCTTTATTTTTTGGAAGTCATGCACCAAGCGAAGCGCTTGCCAATGAAAACAACTCAAGCGTTAAGTATACTTACTTAGCTGAAAACGAATTAACCGAAGCTGAAAAAAGCTTAATCAAGAGAAGTATACCTCAAAATGTAAAAAACAACGAAACATATTATATGGTTTATAAAAAAGAAGCTAAAACTTCTTCTAAAATTAAATCATTGCCAAATACTGGGCAAAGCTCACTACCTGTAGCTGGACTTGGAATTGGAACTGCGGTATTAGTAGTTCTTTTAATGTCTAAAAAACATAGAAACAAAGTTCTTAGCGTTGTGTTAATCGGAGCTATGGGACAAAGCATAGTTATGCCTTATCAATCATTTGCTTTTGAAAACAAAGAGTTAGTACGCTACAACACACAAACAACAGTTGCTAATTCTAGTGAACTTGCGAATGGTGTAATCAATATCGATGGATATCGTTATGTTGGATATTTCACTCTTAGTGATTTAGGTGTATTACCTCAATCGGAACAAAAAGTTCTTCCAAAACCAACACAACCTATCGTTGAGCCGACACAACCTACTCCAACACCTAAGGTTGAGTACAAAACAACACCTGAAACAGCACCTAAAACATTAGTAGAAAACAAACCTGAACTAAAATCTACTACTGAAGCTGTTCCTTTCAAAACTGTTGAACAACCAGATGCTACTTTACCAAAAGGGCAAACTAAAGTTGTCCAAGAAGGAGTTAATGGTGAACAAATCGTATTCAGCGAAGTGACTACTGTTGATGGTAAATCTACTAGCAAAGTTATCAAAACTTCAATTACAAAACAACCTGTGAATAAGATTACCGCCGTAGGAACTAAAGAGGCAGTCAGACCTCAACCAATCGAAGTTAAACCAAATAAACCAGAAGCTCCAAAGCCTGTAGCAGTTAAAGGAACTCAAGAACCTGGTAAAGAAGGACAATCTTTAACTCAACCAGAACTTCCTGTAGCTCCAAAACCTGAAGAGACTAAACCTACTCCTCAACCGGAAACTCCAAAACCTGAGGAAACTAAACCTACTCCTCAACCGGAGACTACAAAACCTGAGGAAACTAAACCTACTCCTCAACCGGAAACTCCAAAACCTGAGGAAACTAAACCTACTCCTCAACCGGAAACTCCAAAACCTGAGGAAAAAATTGACAAAACAGCTCTAAAAGCTCAAATTGATAGAGCTCTTGCACTTGTTCCTGCTGATTACTCTGCAGCAAGCTACAACGCTCTTAAACCGATTTTAGCAGCTGCGCAAAACGTCTACGCTTCTGACTCTGTAAAACAACCTGAAGTAGATAGCGAAACAGCTAAACTTAAAGCTGCTATCGATGCACTAAGCGTTGATAAAACAGACTTAAACAAAACTATCGCAGATGCGAAATCAAAAACTAAAGAACACTACAGTGATACATCTTGGGCAAACCTTCAATCTGTATTATCTGAAGCTGAAAAAGTTACAAACAATCCTGCAGCTAAACAAAGCGAAGTAGATCACATTAACGAGAAACTTAAAGCTGCTATTACTGGATTAAATACAGACAAGACTGAACTTGAAAAACAACTTGCTGTTGCTAAGTCTAAGACAGAAACTGACTTCAGCCCTGCGACTTGGTCTGCATTAGAAGAAGCGAAAAATGCTGCTCAAGCCGTAGAAGACAATGCTACTGCTACTCAAGCTCAAATCGATGAAGCTGCTAAGAAACTTAAAGCTGCTATCGATGCGCTTAATGTTGATAAAACAAAATTACAAGAACAAATAGCAATTGCAAAAACTAAACAAGAAGCTGACTATAGCCCTAAAACTTGGAATGACTTCAAAAATGCTGAAATAAAAGCTAAAGAAATCAACGACCAAACTGCTCCACTTCCTAAACAAAGTGAAATAGATGCGGCTACTAAAGCTCTTCAAGACGCTATTAAAGCTCTTGCTGTAGATAAAACTGCATTACAAAATGCTATTAACACAGCTAACAGTAAACGTAAAGAAGAATACACTACTCAAACATGGAAAACTTTAGAAGAAGCCCTTGCAGCAGCAAACCCTGTAAATGCAGATGGTGCTACTACTCAAAGTAAAGTGAATGCAGCTACTGAAAAATTAGAACAAGCTATCAAAAACTTAGTTCCATTAACTGAGAAACCAATACTAAAATTTAAAAATACTGACAAAAAAGTATTAGCTAAAGAGGTAGTTGCTAAGTATTCTCTAGAAAATCCAACTAAGACAAAAATTAAATCAATTACAGCTACTCTGAAAAAAGATGGGGCAGTTGTTAAGACTATTAATTTATCAGAAAATAATTTAGATGCATTATTAGATAATCTAAAATACTACCAAGAATACACTCTATCTACTACTATGGTTTACGATAGAGGTAACGGTGAAGAAACTGAAACCTTAGAAGATCAACCAATCCGATTAGATCTTAAAAAAGTTGAAATTAAAAATATTAAAGAAACAAGCTTAATAAGTGTTGATCCTGAAGGTAATGAAACAGATATCAGTTTACTTTCAGAAAATCCAGGAAATGTAGCTCCACTTTATCTACGAGTTACAACTCATGATAATAAAGTGACAAGACTTTCTGTTGATAAAATTGAAGAAGTAGTTAAAGATGGAAAAACTTTATATAAAGTTACTGCAACAGCTCCTGATTTAGTTCAACACACAGATTCTACTAAATTAGCCAATGAGTATGTTCATTACTTCGAAAAACAAAAATTAAAAGAAGGTAATGTTTATTATAACTTCAACGAGCTTATAAAAGATATGCAAGCTAATCCTACTGGAGAGTTCAAACTTGGTGCAGATCTTAATGCAGCAAATGTACCTACACCAAGTAAACAATACGTAACAAATACCTTTAAAGGTAAATTATCAAGTAATGGGGATAATCATTTTACGATTCATAATATGGCTCGACCGTTATTTAATAGAGTTGAGAATGCACACATTCATGATATTAACCTAGGTAATGTAGACATCAATATGCCTTGGGCTAACAAAACAGCTCCATTAGGAGATATGTTTAAAAATAGTACCATAGAGAATATTAAAGTAACAGGTAATGTTGTTGGTAACAATGATGTTACTGGTATGGTTAATAAACTTGATGAATCTAATATGAGAAACGTTGCATTTATCGGTAATATCGAGAGTGTTGGAGATAAAGGTTGGTGGTCTGGTGGACTTGTCAGTGAAAGCTGGAGAAGTAACGTTGACAGTTCATATGTAGATGCTAACATTAAAGCCAACAACGCTAAATTTGGTGGACTTGTTGCTAAAGTTAACCATGGGGGAAATCCTAATGATGTGAAACAAAAAGGTCGTTTAACAAAATCAGTTGTTAAAGGAACTATGACACTTAAAACGAACAATCAAAGCGGTGGTTTAATTCACGAAAACTATGATTGGGGTTGGGTTGAAAACAACGTTAGTATGATGAAGGTAAATAATGGAGAAATCATGTATGGTTCAGGTTCTGTTGATTCTGGCGATCCATATTTCGGATTTGATTACTTTAAGAATAACGTTTATGTGAATGATGTCGCATCTGGTAATATTTCTTATAATCGTTCAAAACAAATTAAAGGTGTTTCTCAAGCTGAAGCTGATAAACGAATTGAATCGTTTGGAATTACCGCTGACAAGTATGCGATTAACGATCCTATTACGAATACACTAAACAACATCAAACCAAAATCTGATACGTATAAAGATACTCAAGATTACAAAGCAGACCGAGAACTTGCTTACCGTAACATCGAAAAACTTCAACCATTCTACAATAAAGAGTGGATTATAAACCAAGGTAATAAGATTCCAGCAGATTCTAAATTATTAACTACAGAGGTGTTATCTGTTACAGGTATGAAAGACGGTCAATTCGTGACTGACTTATCTAACGTTGATAAGATTATGATCCACTATGCGGATGGTACTAAAGAAGAAAAAACTATTACTCAAAAAGAATCTCAAGTACAACAAGTTCGTGAATATAGTATTGAAGGATTAGGTGATATTGTCTACACACCAAATATGGTTGTTAAAGATAGAACACAATTAATCAGCGATATTAAAGCGAAATTAGACGGTGTAAATCTTGATTCACCTGAAGTTAAAGCTATTTCTGGTAATGTAGCTTCATTATTCCTTGAAGAAAGCTTCAAAGAAACTAAAGAGAACTTAGAAAAACTTGTTAAACAACTTGTTGAAAATGAAGACCATCAGTTAAATAAAGATGCTGCAGCTATGAAATCTCTTCTTAAAAAAGTAGAAGACAACAAAGCTAAAATTATGATGGGTCTTACTTATTTAAATCGTTATTATGGATTTAAATACAATGATATGAGCATTAAAGACCTTATGATGTTCAAACCTGATTTCTATGGTAAGAATGTTAGTGTTCTTGATAGACTAATTCAAATTGGTTCTAGTGAGAAAAACTTAAAAGGGGATAGAACCCAAGATGCTTACCGTGATGTGATTGCGGGAGCAACAGGTAAAGGTAACTTAAATGACTTCTTAACATATAACATGAAGTTATTTACAGAAGATACTGACATGAATGTGTGGTATAAGAAAGCTATTTCTCACACTAACTATGTAGTTGAGAAACAATCATCTAACCCTGATTTTGCTAATAAGAAATATCACTTATATGAAAACTTAAATAACGGTGAACATGGTCGATACATTTTACCACTTCTTAATACTAAGAAGGCTCACATGTTCCTAATTTCAACGTACAATACGTTAGCATTTAGTGCTTTTGAGAAATATGGTAAGAATACAGAAGCTGAACGCGAAGCGTTCAAGAAAGAAATTGACTTACGTGCACAAGAGCAAATCAATTACTTAGACTTCTGGTCTAGACTTGCCGCTGATAATGTACGTAATCAGTTGTTGAAATCTGAAAACATGGTTCCATCAGCAATTTGGGATAACCAAGATGTTCCAGGTAATGGATGGGCTGATAGAATGGGTCATAACAAGAATGGTGACTATGCTCCAGTTCGTGAGTTTTATGGACCTACAGGTAAATGGCACGGATATAACGGTATGGGGGCATACGCTTATATCTTTACTAATCCACAAAACTCAGAAGCTGTATATTACATCATCTCTAGTATGATTAGTGACTTTGGTACTTCTGCATTCACTCATGAAACTACACATATTAATGACCGTATGGCATACTTAGGAACATGGCGTCACCGTGAAGGAACAGATGTTGAAGCATTTGCTCAAGGTATGTTACAATCTCCATCACTATCAAATCCAAATGGTGAATATGGTGCATTAGGATTAAACATGGCTTACGAACGTAAAAATGATGGAAATCAAATTTACAACTACAATCCTAATATATTAAGTAGTCGTGAGAAAATTGACCACTACATGAAGAATTACAATGAATCTATGATGATGCTTGATTATTTAGAAGCTGAATCTGTAATTAAGAAAAACACTGGAACTAACGACAAGTGGTTCAAGAGAATCGATAAGAAATATCGTGAAAAAGCTGATCGTAATGGGTTAATCGGTGCACCTCACCAATGGGATCTAGTTCGTGATCTAAACGACACTGAGAAAACTATGACTCTTACAACTATCGATCAACTAGTAGATAATAACTTCGCTACTAAACACGGTCTACCAGGTAACGGTCATTACCGTACTGAAGGATTTGATTCTGCCTATACAGTAGTTAATATGATGACTGGTATTTACGGTGGTAATACGAGTGAAAGTGCCGTTGGTTCAATCTCATTCAAACACAATACATTCCGTATGTGGGGGTACTTCGGTTACCTTAACGGATTCTTAGGTTATGCTTCTAACAAATACAAACAAGAATCTAAAGCCGCTGGTAAGCAAGGTCTTGGTGATGACTTTATCATCCAAAAAGTTTCTAATGGTAGATTTAACACATTAGAAGCTTGGAAGAAAGAGTGGTATAAAGAAGTTAAAGCTAAAGCTGAGAAAGGCTTCGTTGAAATCGAGATTGATGGTGAGAAAATCTCAACATATGCAAGATTACAAGAGCTATTCGATGCTGCAGTTGAGAAAGACCTTCAAGCTAATAAATTTGATAATACAGTTAATCTTAAGTGGAAAGTGTACAAAGCACTTCTTCATAAATCAGATGGATTTGCCGGAAAACTTTTTAAAGATTAATTTAAATAACAAAAACCTAGATTTAGAAATTTCTAAATCTAGGTTTTTTAATATTTTGCAAGTTTCTCCTTCTATCATTTAGGTTACATTTTTATATTCAGATTACGTAAACTTAATACTCACAACCTTTTAAAAAATTCAGGACTATTTTTTAAGCCCTGAATTATCGTTTTATATTATTTCTACTTCTTTTCTATATTGATCCTTAATAGTTTCATCAAGAACATCATCACTGATGATTGCTGTTAGATCTTTTAGTTGAAAAAATGTATAAAATGCATGGGTTGAAAACTTACTATGATCTGCTAGAACATAACGTTCAGTCGCGTTATTAAGAATCGTCTCGTTACAACGCCCTTCTTCTTCATCAGAAATAGTAACCTTCTCTAAATCTATACCATTTACTCCCACAAAAACCTTATTTACACTTATTTTACTAAGCGCGTCTTGCGTGAAATATCCTATAAATCCTTTTGTTTTCTGACGATATCTTCCCCCGATAAAAATAAGATCACAAGAAGGATTATCTTTAAATTGTTCAAAAACCGTCAATGAATTTGTTACAATATTAAGATTCTTATCTTGTAAAAATTCTGCCAGATAACTTGTAGTACTTCCAGGTCCGATAAAAATAGTTTCATTATCTTTTATAAGATCCGCTACTTTTCTTGCGATTTGTTTTTTCTCTTCAACATTTACAGAAATCTTCTTATTGTAATTATCTTCTTGATAAAAATTTTTCGGTTTTAATTTTGCACCACCATGTATTCTTGTAAGATGCCCATAGTCTTCCAATTCTTGTAAGTCACGACGTATTGTCATCTCTGTTACCTTCATATCATGAGCAAGTTTACTTACACGTACTAAATGCTTTGTTTTTAATTCGTTTAAAATATAGCTGTGTCTATCTATTTTTAACATTTTTTCTCCACTCTCAACTAATAAATTTAACATTTATATTGTAACATTTTTTTGAAAAATATAAAACTGAAAACACAAAAAAACATAAAAACGAACGTTAATTCTAACATAAAACACAAAAAAACTAGCTAGTTTTAGGTTAAAGTCCACCTAAATCAGCTAGTTTTTTCATTATTTTTCTTTATCTTCTTTTATTTTTTCTACTTTTGCTTGTTCTGTAGCTGCTACAACTCGCATATTCAATAGTCTATCGTATAACATTATCGAATCTTTACGTTTAAGTATATACGTTTCATATAACCAGAATAATGCTGAAACTGGGACTGCTGCCCAACCTATTGTAACTTTAATTAAGAATTCTCTAATTAAATATCTAGAAAATTCAATTTTCTTGTTATCAGTTGGAACTATTCTTACTTTGAATAATTTTTTTCCAATTGTTTGACCTTGCCATTTATGCGGTAGGTATCCATATAAAAGAACTGCAAAAATAACTATTGAAATCGTCATATACAGTGCATTTCTTTCATTTTCTGCTCCACCTTGAGCTCGTAATGTCGCAGTCATATATTGAAACACAAAAGCTATTGGTAGATAAATTGCTAAGTCTATTAGATAGGCAAAGAAACGTTTAACGATTGACGCTGTTTCTCCATTCACATCTAACAACGGCTCTTCTATTGGTCCTGAGATATCACTTAATGTCGGCTTAATATTCCTGTCATTATAGCTATATGATCTATTTTTTTTAATCTTTTTTACCATAAGTCACCTAGGCTTCTAAGTCAACGTTGTGGTATACTTGTTGAACATCTTCACAATCATCAAGCATTTCTAACATTCTTTCAAATTTAGCTTTATCTTCTTCGCTTAATGTTACTTCATTTTGAGGAATCATTGAAATCTCAGCAACTTCAAACTCTTCGATTCCAGCAGCTTTTAGCGCTTCTTGGATTTCGTGGAAGTTTTCTGGTTCACCGTATACTAGTGTTAATTCATCTTCTTCGATAATATCACGAGCATCGATATCTGCTTCCATAAGGATTTCTAATAATTCATCAGCACTTTTACCTTCAACACCGATTACTGCAGTGTTGTCAAACATGTAGTTAACAGAACCAGTAACACCTAAGTTACCTCCGTTTTTACCTAATGCTGTACGTACTTCAGCAGCTGTACGGTTAACATTGTTTGTAAGAGTATCGATGATAACCATTGTTCCACTTACACCAAAACCTTCATAGCGTAATTCATCGTAGTTCTCTTCACTTCCACCTTTTGCTTTTTCAATAGCACGGTCAATAATATTTTTAGGAACACGGTAAGTTTTCGCTCTTTCTAAAACTACTTTTAGATTTCTGTTACTTTCTGGATCTGGTTCTCCAGTTTTTGCTGCTTGGTAGATTTCACGTCCAAACTTAGCATAAATCTTACTAGTGTTAGCGTCTTTTGCCGCTTTTTTTTCTTTAATATTATTCCATTTACGACCCATAGTCTTTTAATCTCTCTTTCTTTATATAAATATTTTCCATAATAGTAATTTTCCTCACCAAAAAACGGCTAGAAAGTTATTACATACCACTCTATATTACTATATTTAAGCTATTTTTTCAAGCATTGTCTAGATTTTTTAGCTAATTAACAATCATGTGTTTTTATTTATTATCTTTATACTATTCAATATAAATAACTATAAAATTATAACTTTGCCTTAATGTATCTATCATAAAAAGAATGGCTAATATATAACCATTCTTTTTAAATATCTTCACTTTAGTTTTGTTTTTTACGTCTAGCTACCTCTGCAGCTACTAACGATATTAATCCTAAAGCTCCAAACCCAGTAGTTTTTTCCCCTGTATTAGCCAACTCCCTTGTTCCTTGCTTCACTAACACATCTTTCTGTTTTGGTTCCGGTTTCGGTTCTAGCTTCGGCTCTGGCTTCGGTTCTGGTTTCGGCTCCGGTTTCGGTTCTGGCTTCGGCTCTGGTTTCGGCTCTGGTTTCGGCTCTGGCTTCGGCTCCGGTTTCGGTTCTGGCTTCGGCTCTGGCTTCGGTTCTGGCTTCGGCTCCGGCTTCGGCTCTGGCTTCGGCTCCGGTTTCGGCTCTGGCTTCGGCTCTGGTTTCGGCTCTGGCTTCGGCTCTGGTTTCGGCTCTGGTTTTATATCTGCTTCATAGTACACATCTACTTTTTCATTTTCTGTTGTTGATGTTACTTCTGTCGCTTCTACTCTTGCTATACTTGGTGCTTTGTAGTTTGCTATTGATTCTGGTGTTACTTCTGACCAGTTACCTTTGTTCCACTCTCCATATATAACTTTTCCAGTGACTTTGTTTGTTGTTTTGATTCTTGTTAACGTCACACTTTGTACCATTGGGTCTTTCAAGACTTTGTTCGTACCTTTTTCTAGGTAGTTGATTATTCTTGTGATTACTTTTGTTTCCACTTCGTCTTCTTTTGCTTGTGGATACTTCACTACTACTTCTGTATCTTCCATTGTTGGTGTTACTTCTACTAACGACACACTTGCTTTATCTGGTGTTCCATATTTTTCTACTGTTGGTGAGACTTGCTCTTTCCAACTTCCTGGTGTCCACGTTCCTTCTTCAAGTGTATTTGTTACTTTGTTTCGTTTGTTTGTTCTTGTTAGTGTCACCGTTTGTACTACTTTTGGTGAGACTTCTGTAGTTTCGTTGCTTGCATCTACATACTTAATTGTACGTGTGATGGTTTTTGTTTCTACTTCATCTTTGTACAAAGTATCATAAACATAAGTTACAGTAATTTCTTCGCTATTAATAACACCTTCAACTGGAGCAGATGTTTCTTTAACTTTCATATATCTATACGCTATTCCATTATATGTAAATTCATCAGGACGATATTCTTCTGTATCTACATTATAATCTTTTGTATAAGCTCTTTTTTCGATAGCTGTTATTGTTGGTTTAATCGTATTCCCTTGCATATCTTCATATGCAATTTTAACAGCTCCATTTTTTATGTTTTCTATTTTAATATTAACAGAAGCTACATTCGCCTCATTATATATTTTTTCTGCATTTGTTTTTGCTGCTGCTGAAATATAAGCTACCTGTGTATCCTTTGCATCTTTAGAAATTCTTGCTGGTACTAAAAATTCATTTGACAATCCTGGATTTAAAGTTGTCCCTGGATTAGAAACAAACTTAACTGCTGTAACCTTACTCCAATCTGTAACTTGATTTGCTGTTAAAGTTGTTGCTGCAGCAACTTCATTAGCATTTCCATTAATCGGAGAAGTTAAGTAGTATGCAGTCCATCCTGCAGGTGCTATTGCTTCTCCTGTAGCCTCCACATCAAATGCAGAATTACGGGCTATATTTGTATCAACAATATTCTTATCCCCTTTTTTAGGTAATGTCACAAGTACTTCATTATTTGCTAATTTTGAATTATCTGTATTTGATAATGTAAAACGGTATGTCACATCTGTTTTCGGAGCTAAATTCTGTAACGAAGTTGTATACCCTTCTCGTTGATCATTTTTATCGGTTACATCTACATGTAATCGTGTCCCTGATGTATTACTTACAGGAATTTCATAAGTGAAAGTTGTTGTATTGATAATTGTCTTATCTCCATCAAACTCATCATTAGGATTTAATCCATGTAGGAATCTACTTTCATCCCAAACTAATGTGTATTTCAAACGATAACTACCTGTTTGAACCCACTGCGCTACATTAAACTCTAAATTTGGAGTTACATTCTCACGAGTATTTGAATCTTTTGGATCAATAACCAATACACGTTTACCAGTATTTTGATAATTTTCATCTACAGTTACAAATGGACTATTCCCTGCATAACTAAATCCATCCGGTAATTCAACAATAATTTTAGCATTTTTCGCACCAAGATAAGTTAAGCTCTTATCTGTAGTAGCACCATGTGAAGTATATGTACTATATACACGATTTCCTAAACCTGAAGGTGAGTAATCATAAGCTTCTATTCCAGAACTTAATGATTGTGTTTTGTTCCCTGCTAGAACCGTTTCTACCTTCCCAGTTCTTGGTGTCAATTTTAAAGCTGTTCTAGCATCTGCTAAAATCGTTTTAGAAATACTTGTATTGACCACATCTGTATCTTGAGTTGAAACTCGTGCAGTAACAATACTCTTCGGTTCTTTTCCTTCCGCTACCATCTGTTTAGCTTTTTCTAAGCCTTTTAAGTTTTGATGTAAATAAATACCTGCTTGGCTTAATGTATTACTTGTAAAATTCATCTCACCTTTTGGTTTTATTACGACCTTAGTTGTTCCTTCTGGTAAATCTATAGAAGTTCCACCGTTTTTCTTAAAGGAAATTTCTCCTAACTTCGTTTCCGTTGTCCCATTTACCGTATATACTTCAAACGTATTGCTAGTTCCTAAGTCATCTGGTGCATACCAAGCAGCGTAAGCCCCATTCTTATTCCAAATACCATAAAACTCGAGAGATCTCTTTTGATCAAAATCACTATCAATGGTTAATTCAACTTCCTTAACTTTTGTCGGAGTATCAACACTTCTCCAGAAAACTATAATTCTCTTATCATCTGTTTCCGTATTAATTCCAGGAATTGCAATATTCACTCTATTTTCATAATTCTGTTCATTAGTAAAGTTATTAATCACTAATGGGGGTTGCGCTCCTGCTGCATTTGGTGTTGCTCCTCCCCCGTTATTCTCATATGGATTAACAGCTTTTACTACTAGTGAAGTTGTTCCTTGGCTTGTATTTGTTTCCCCTGATTTATCTGTATAAATTACATTGTCTGTAAATGTAAATTCTTTTCCTTTTAAAAACTCTTCTAATGTACCTGCTTGGCGCATATTAATACGAAGCGTATCATCACTAGTATTATTCCCTTGATCAAACACAGGCTTCGCATCTGTTATTGTTCTTGTATAGCGAGCGATAGTCCCCTCTTGAGTCCAACCATCATTTATAGATGCTTGAGATAAAACTGCACCAGTTGGTAACGTTACTTCATGAACAATTTTATTTACCGCTGAAGTCTCTTTATTAAAAGTAGTTAATTTTAAAACTAATTCTTTATTCTTAGTTTCATCAATAGAATCACCCGGCGCATTTGTGTTAAATAAAGCTAAATCTCTAGCTCCACTTTCACTGTCTACATGAATACTAGCATATCCACTCTTATTTGTATTAGTTACTCTAGCTGTTGTAGAAGTAGCTGGTGTAATAGCCGTACCAGTCTTATCAACTACCTGAGCTGTAATTGTAGTTTGTGAATTACGTCCCGTTCTATATTTATCAAACTTATAACTTATATTAAAGCTAGCATACGAACCACTTGGAACTTCTCCAGTATAAATTTTATATTGTGTATCATTTACTTTTTCAACTTTTAAAGCAGTCCCAAGTTGTACATCAGTAATCGGTTCGTTAGCTGGTAAATTTACTAAAATATAAGACCCATCCTCTAATTTCGAAGGTGCAGACACATCTAATCTAAATGTTGAGATAATTTGTTCACCTACATTATATTCTGTTTGTTTTCCAACTAAATTACCTTGTAAACTGACTCTATTTTCAACTGTTGGTTGTGTTTGATTAGTAGCTACAGATTCTGTTGTTGAACTTGGTTTATTTGTTGTAGTAACCGGTACATATGTAATTTTATATTTATTTTTTCCAACAAGTTGTAAATTTGTCGCAGTAAATCCAGGATAATCTTTCTTTAATTGATCAAGACTTTCTGAAAATTTCGATTTTAAAATAGCTACATCCTCTACTACGCCACCCGGTTTCTCATGAGTCACCATTACAAACTCTTGTGCATCTACTACTGTCGAGTCTCCCGTTCCCGTTCTATTAAAACCTGAATCACCTTCTCCTGCATAGGCTAGATTAGTATTTCCAAGAAACATCACCCCTGCTATCGCCACAGAAGATACAGCTATACTAGCAACCCCAACATTAAATTTCCTAATACTAAATCTATTATCTCTCTGGTTAATGTTAATCTTATGTTGTTTTTTTATCATCTTTATTCTCCTAATTTATACTGTTATATATAATTTTCACTTACCAATATTCTTTAAAACTTAACATCTCTAACAATATATTTTATCATTTTTCTTATCTATTTTCAAATATTTTAATATGTTATTTCTATGAAGTGTACTCAAAAAGAAAACTGATTTATCAACCGTCGGATAACTTCGATTTATTATTTAACCTCAACTTCTTTTATTAACCTAATTAATTAAATAGTTCAATATATGAAGATAATCTACATATTACCTCTTATATATAAAAAAAATTCGAAGCCAGGTCTTCCCAAGCTCCGAATTTAGTACATAATTAATGTTATTATTTGTAGTCTGGTAATTTGTTAAATTCAACTTCATCAACGTTTGTTAATTTAACAATCCAAGATTCTTTTGGATCAGCTGAGTTTAATACAGTTGGCTCTTCTTCAGCTTTTTTGTTGTATTCTACTACATCACCAGCTAATGGCGCGTTAACGTCTAATACAGTTTTTGATGCTTCTAAACGTAAGATAACATCATCTTTTGCTAATTTTTCATTTTTTGAAAATTCTACGAATCCTACAGTACCAACGTCATCTTGTAATTCAGCTGTTGGTCCAACAATGTAAACTCCTTCGTTCTTTTCAATCCATAACGCTTTTGCTAATTTTTTCATTTTACAACCTTCTTTCTTTCTTTTTTATAAGTTTTCTTGAGAATCGGCGCTATAATTCAACACTGATTTTTACTCAAAGGTATATTATACATTCTAAAAAAAAAAAATCAACAAAAATTTTAATTCTACAGAAATTGATTTTTAATTTCAGTTAGAACTAAAAACTAATAAGTCACTGCGTCAAGATATCATTTAATATTCACCTTAACTCAATATCAAATCTACTAATTCTTGCGCCTCTACTCTTCCAAAATAATAGCCTAAATCGATACCTTCTAATACTCCTAGTAAATCTTCTTCTTTTACCCTTACTCCTATTAGTTTTTCCTCAATATCCCCGACATTACCTTTTCCGAAAAAATCTCCATAAATCTTAGCTTTTGTGATTCGTCCCGCTTCTACTTCCAGATTAAACTCAATAGTCCCAATTCCAAGACGAGCATCTCTGTTATAATTATAACGTGGTGATTTTCCGTAATTCCAATCCCAGTTTTGATATTTCTTAGAAAGCAACTCATCGATTTCTTGCCAATCTTCTTCTGTAAGTTCATAACGTTTTATGTCTTCGAGTTTTTCACAATTAAACAAGCGGCATAAGTATAAGTCTTTGAAATCTACTACAGATAAATCTCTATATTTCTCATCTAAATACTCTCTAAGACCTGTAACTCTACTTCGTACCGAATCAATTCCTTTCGACTCAATTTTCTTACGATTAGGTGTTAGTACATTTACCATCGCATCATAATTAACATCTAGAAGTAGCGTATATCCCCCATAAATTTTACCATTAACAAGAGTCATGGCAGCTCCACTAACTTTCTTTCCATCAACAACAAGGTCATTTCGCCCTGTTTGTTCAACCTCACTCACACCTAAATCATGTAGAATATTTACCGCAGGTTCATAGAATTTTTTAAAATTACCATAAACATTACTATCACCGTTCATAATAAGGCAGATATTCACAGCCCCCTCATCTAAAAATACTGTTCCTCCACCTGTATCACGTCTAACAAGTGTTATCCCGTGACCTTTCATGTACTCATGGTTAATCTCTTTTTCGGCATTTTGAAAAAGTCCAATCTGCACCTTTGGTTTGCAACAATAAGGAAATATTATATCTTCATCTAAGTTCAATTTATTCAAAACATGTACTTGTATAGCTAAAGCTACTGCTCCATCATAAATATATTGTCCATTTCTTATCGGCTCTATTAAATACATAAGCACTCCTCGTCTTCTAAAACACTACAACATAAGAAGCTACTATTATTCAAGTTCAACCTTAGATAATAGTAGCCGCTTCATCTTAATAGTCTACTGTTAATATAATTAATTCTCTCTATAAATCATAACAGTCTTCTTAGTAATTTTCTTCTAATTTTCTAAATTCATCTCTCGTGTGTTGTGGCAGACTCTTTCCGTAATCCATCATAAGCACGATATCTTTAAACGCAGCTTTGGGAATCGCTAGTCTTTTGATATCCTCCACACTTACATCTAGATTAATATCTTCCTCACGATTTTCTTGGAATTTAGCTACAAAGTCCGGTTCAGCAACAAAAACACTAGACAAACCTACCATCTCAGCATGCATAATAGCTTCACGGCTTTTTTCTATACTATTGATTCCACCCGTAGCCATTAGCGGAACACGTCCTGCTAGATGTTCATGGACTACTTCGTTAATCAAACGACCTTCATTAGGACCTTCCGCACGAACTTTATTTAGATAAATATTTTGTCCCCAGCTCGCTATCGCAATGTAAGATAACGGCACTCTTTCTAATATCCAATCAGTGAGTTGATTGAACTCTTCAACAGTATAACCGATTATCGCACCACGTGTCTCTTCTGGAGTTGCTCTATACCCTAGAATAAAATCCTTAGGTGCTTCGTTTTTTATAACTTCATACACCTCTTCAAAAACTTCAAGGATGAATCGAGCTCTATTTTCTAGTGAATCTACACCATATTCATCATGGCGTTTATTCGATACTGTTGAGAAAAACGTCTGTAGCATTAGCTTTTGTGCTGTTGATATTTCTATTCCTGCAAAACCTGCACGTATCGCTCTTCTCGTAGCATCTTTGTATTTTTGTTTAATCACATTGATCATAACATGAGACAACTCTTCTACCTCATGTTCAAATGGAAGATGCAACTTTAACTTACTAGGACCATAAACCTTATGATTTACCCCGTAGTAATTAGCACCCGCACCCGAATAAGTCAATTGCAAAATAACCTTCGCTCCAGCGTCTTGCATCGCAGCTGCCATCTTAGTAAGTCCTGGAATACAACTATCATCATGTGCACCGAAACCAAACTCGAACAACTGTCCATCAACATCGACATAAGCCGCACCTGTTACCTGCAATGGCGCTGACTTGGCGCGTCTTAATGCATAATCCAAGTCCTCTTTTGTGATAATTCCATCTTTTGTAGAAGAATTAGTCGTCATCGGTGACAGTACGAACCTATTTTCTAACTGCACACCGTTTGCTAGTTTTATGGGAGTTAATAATTTTTCCATAAACTCACACCTCTTTTACATAGTTTGTAAAACTAGCTTAAGATTAAGTCTACTAATTCTTTAGCTTCTACATTACCAAAGTAGAATGCTAAATCAATACTTCCTAGAGCTTCTAGTAAGTCTTCTTCTTTTACCCTTACTCCGATAAGTTTTTCTTCTACGTCACGTACGTTACCTTTTCCGAAGAAGTCTCCATAGATTTTCGCTTTTGTAATACGTCCTTCTTCAACTTCTAAGCTGAAATCAACTGTTCCAATCGCAAGGTGAGCATCACGGTTGTAGTTATAACGTGGTGATTTTCCGTAGTTCCAATCCCAGTTACGGTATTTTTCATCTGCAAGTTTTTCAATTGCAGCCCAATCTTCATCAGTAAGTTCATATCTTTTCGCATCTTTAATATCTTCGATGCCCATTAATCCACAAATAACTAAGTCTTTGAACTCATCGATTGTTACATTTTGGTATTCAGGTTTTAATAATTCGCGCATACCCATTACACGTGCTCTTACTGATTCAATACCTTTTGATTCAATTTTTTTACGGTTTGGTGTTAAAGCATTAACCATCGCTTCGTAATTTACATCAAGAAGTAATGAATATCCTCCGTAGATTTTACCACGTACTAATGTCATCGCAGCTCCACTTACTTTTTTACCACGAGCAGTTAAATCATTACGACCTCTTTGTTCAACTTCTGTAGCTCCTAAGCTGTGAAGTACATCTACTGCTGGTTGATAGAATTTTTTGTAGTTTCCGTATACATCAGTATCACCAGGCATTAAGAAACATACGTTAACAGCACCGTTATCAACGTATACAGCTCCACCACCTGTATCACGACGAACTAGGATTATATCTTTTTCTTTCATATATTCATGGTTTACTTCAGTTTCGGCATTTTGGAATAATCCGATTTCTACTTTTGGTTCACAGTAATATGGGAAGATTACAGTCTCATCGATATCGATGTTGTTAAGTACGTAAACTTGCATCGCCATTACTAGCGCTCCATCTGGTAAATATTTTCCGTTTCTAATTGGTTCTATTAAATACATAATTTATTCTCCTTTATTTTTTAATTTTTGTTAATGTATTTTTTTAGCTAATATTAAATTATATCGCGCGAAATTTATGCGCATTGTACTATGTTTAGAGTCAACTTATGCGAGGTTTCAATCCTCATTATTTTTTCAATAACTCTTCCACATCTAACGTTAAATCCTTACTATTTTGGTTAAACCACAATACTCTAGAAGCAATCCTTTCTGGAAATTGATATTTCTTCTGGTTCATAGTAATCATTAACGCATTAGGATTTTTATCAAGCTCTCTATAAAATGGATATTTTATAAACTGAGGTGTCGTAAATCCTACTCCTATTTCAATAAATAATGTTTTCTTATCACGATTATTTTCTAAAAATTCATTGTATTTATCTAGATGTTCGAAAAAGATTGGGTCTTCTACCATTCCTTTTTCAGCATTCCGCTTATTAACCTCAAGCGGTGCACCACATTCTGGACATAGTGGAATAGACCTGTAGTCAACTTCCATATTTTCCTGTTCTACAGCCAATCTACGCATTAACGCTTCATCTTGGTATGTCTTCGCATGACAATGTTTGCTACACTGCATAAGCCCGTACTTTCCTTGAATATGAAAGACTTTATCCATATCATAACCCGCAACATCAAAGGCATTATCGGCATTTGTCGTAATAATATGGTAATTTTTATCCTTTAGAATATTTTTCAACGCTAGATAACTATCACCAACAGGTTGATCAAAGTAATTTAACAAGACGAAACGACTTTGAAACGCCCAATATTCCTGTGAACTCGGAAAATCAAACAAACTCGCCTGTAACATATCTAAAAACTTATATTTTTCTACAAAATCTTTAAAGTTACTCGTAAATCTCTCTCCAATATAAGTAAAACCATCCGCAGCTGACATTCCAGCCCCTATTCCTATGACTATCGCCTCGGCTTCATCTATTAGCTGTGCTAGTTTTTCGGCATTGTTTTCTTCTAACTCTATCGCCTTCCAAGTCATTAATTTTTCTCCTCTTTTTCCATTAGCTCTTTTGCTAAAATCTCAATAATATTTTTTCTTCTTTCTATTGTTGGTACTAACGGTATGCACATCAACTCTTCTAATTCGAATTCTTCTGCTAAGTTTTTTAGTTTTTCCACTACTACATCCTTCGTACCCCAAACTAAACGTGTTCTGTTTTTTTCTACTTTTTCTATATCCGCTTCACTTATCTCATACTCTTTAGCTGTTTGTATGCTAGGAAATCTATCAAATTCTGTAAATTCTTTCTTACCAAGAAGCCAGACATCTAACGAACGTACTAAATCTTTTGCTTCTTGTTCATCTTCTCCTATCGCAATAAATACCGCAACCACATCTTGTGGTGTTTTTTGTTGTTCACGCATCTTAGTACGATAAGTATTTAAACACCTTTTTGCTGTTTCTATATAATCTACAGCCTGATTAAAGAATAAACCATAAACATAGTTTTGTCCTAGCTCCGCAGCTAGATTTGCACTCTTTTCACTGGTAGACAACAACCACATAGGACTTACTTTCGCTTCCGGTGGTTGAACTAGTGTTTCAGTACCTGTAAGAAGTTCTAGCAATTCTCTACAGCTATCATTGTACTCGTCTCTCGTTATTGGTGTTGTATCCATCAACTTCTGAACTACTTTCGTTCCAGGATTATTCCCAATTCCTAGGTTCACCCTATCTGGATATAATGCACTAAGAAGCTTGATCCATTCGCTAATTTTATACGGTGAATAGTGCGGAATCATTATTCCACCTGAACCTATTTGTATCTTTTCTGTATTTTGAAGAAGGTGCAACATTAATAATTCTGGGCTACTACTAGCTAAAGCAGGAACCTGATGATGTTCAGCCATCCAAAAACGACTATAACCTAGTTTTTCAGCTAGGCGGGCAAGTTCTATACTCTCTTCTATTGCCTCTATCGCAGTCTTTCCTTCATCTACAATAGCATAATCTAAAATACTAAGTTTCATATTATTATCCTCTTATGTTTTACATTATTTTCTATTTGGAAATGCCTCAAAAATCACAATTTCGAAGAAATAGATTTATTGAGTTATTCCTTTTCTTACATATTATTTAGATTTACATATTTCTATCCTCTATTTTTTATAGAGTTATTAAAAAAATTCTCTATTCTTGAATTCATTTTTACCTTTTTATCTAGTAAATTATCTGATATAATTAATTGTAAGAAAACCTTTTCTGAAACTACGAATTTATTATAACACATTTTCAGTAAAAGTACACATACCTAGCACCATTACTTTGAAATTTTATAAAAAAATTATGGTGATTTAATCTATTGAACTTTTATAAATTCACATAGATCAAATAGAAACTGTTACATTTTTCAGTACTGCATTTCTTATCATTAATATATTGGTTCTAGTTGTATGTTATTTACATTACTTAAAGGGGCATTTTTTATGAAATCAAAATTATTAACACCTGTTAAATTAGCTAATGGAATAGAACTAGAAAACCGTTTTGTTCTTTCTCCTATGACTACGAACTCTTCTACTGCAGAAGGTTTTATTACAGAAGAAGATCTACTTTACGCCGAAAGACGAAAGAAAACCGCACCTTTACAAATTACAGGAGCTGCTTATGTTAACCTTGAAGGTCAACTTTTTGAATACGGCTTTAGTGTTCATGATGATGCGTGTATTCCTGGACTTAAAAAAATGGCGCAAGCTATGAAGTCTGGTGGAGCGAAAGCTATCCTACAGCTAACACATGCAGGGCGTTTCGCTAACTACTATGTTACCACTAATAAACGTGCTGTTGGTCCAAGTTATATGGAACTTAATTCGCCTGTAGAACACATCGTCCACCCTCTTTCTATAGAAGATATACAAAAAATAAGAGAAGATTATAAACATGCAGCAAGCCGTGCTATCGCAGCTGGTTTTGATGGTTTAGAAATTTCTAGTGCACAACGTCTTCTATTACAGACATTCTTCTCTACTTTCTCTAATGAACGTCACGATGAATACGGAGTGGATACATTAGAAAATCGTTCACGTTTCATCATTGAAGTTTTTGAAGATGTATATGAAGTAATCAAAAAAGAAGCATCAAAAGACTTTATCTTCGGTTATCGTGCAACACCTGAAGAAACTCGTGGTGAAGAAGTCGGTTATACAGTTGAAGAATTTAATCAACTTACAGATTGGTTATTAGAAAGAGTCCCTCTATCATATATGGCAATTGCTAGCTGGGGACAAAATATTTATCTAAATACAGTACGTGCAGAAGGTCCACATCACGGTCGCCTTATTAACGAAGTTGTCTACGAACATTTAAATGGAAGAATTCCATTAATCGCATCCGGTGGTATAAATACTGTAGAAAAATGTGAAGCAGCTATTTTACACGCGGATATGATTGGATTATCTTCACCGTTTGTCGCAGAACCAGACTTTGTAGAAAAACTAAAATCAAACCATATAGACGATATTAATCTAGATGTTGGAGTTGAAGATATAGAACGTCTAGCTATTCCAAAAGCTGCATTTAAAGACATCGTCCTTATGATGGACTACGGTAAGAGTTTACCTCAACATACTAGGGATGAATTTAGAAAACTAGAAGAAAATTATTAATAATATATATTTTTAGAAGAATTTCAAAATTCCAGATTCGAACATCTTGTTTTTTGGAATTCTTCTTTAATTTAATTATAGATAGAGAAATCTATATTACACATATATTTTTTTAAAAATATAACATCATTTATACTGTCACCTATATAAAACATACCCTAAAACTAATTTTTTATTAATCACAAAAACCAATACCTGAAGGTTTACATATTTTTTGTAACATAAATTTAATATTTATTTTTTTTAGACACTCATATCCACTTATTAAGAATTATATTTATATTTTTATCAATAAATATAATCTATTTATATCACTATATTAATATATATACATTTTAATTTTTATATTTAACTTGTTCGGTTTTTTATATAATTTTATTTATTTTAAAATTTTCGAAATATAGGTTTACCATATAACGATTAAGTTTCATAACTTACTAAAGTTGTTGTTTTATAACTTCTCCTCTTGTATAATAAAAATTATTAATACATTAATCGTCTCTGAAAGTTCTGTTTACAACTTCAAAACAAACATTTTAGAAACACAGTCATTATTATATTTTTAAAAAGGGGATTTTTTTATGGAAACAAAAAGAAAATATTCATTACGTAAATTTAAGGTAGGTGTTGCCTCTGTCCTTGTTGGACTTGGGGTAGCAACTACCGGGTCAGTTATAGCTCACGCTAGCGACGCAGAAACAACACAACCTGCAGCCACACAACCTGCTGGAGAAACTGGTACTGCTGAAACTCCTAAATCAGAAGTTACAAATTCAGAAATTAAACAAGCTGAAGCTGACGCTAAAAAAGCTGAAGAAAAAGTTACTGAAGCTCAAGCAAAAGTAGATACAGCTACTCCTGCAGCTAACGAAGCAGCTACAAAACTTGAAACTGAGAAAAAAGAAGCTGCTGAAGCTGATGCTGCAAAAACTAAAGCTGAAGAAGCTAAAAAAACTGCAGATGATGAATTAGCTGCTGCTAAACAAAAAGCTGCTGAAGCTGATGCTAAAGCTAAAGAAGAAGCTAAAAAAGAAGAAGCCGCTAAGAAAGAAGAAGCAGATTCTAAAGATGCTCTAAAAGAATCTTTAACTAACCTTGAAAAAGAAATCGATACTAATACTAAAGTTACAAATAAAGAAGAAGCTAAAAAAGTACTTGGTAAAGAAGACTTATTAGCAGCTGTAGAATCTGGCGATTTAAAAGCTGGTGATGTTCTTAAAGAATTTGCAGATGATAACGAAAAAGCTGAAGCAAATAAAGAAATTGAGAAAAAATTAAGAGATAAAGACCAAGCTGGTTCTTTAGTTGATGTTGGAGCTTCTAAAGCTGAAGAAGCTAAATCTAAAGATCAACTACCAGCAGACATTAAAGCTGGAATTGAAAAAGCTGAAAAAGAAGATGCTGCTCGTCCTGCGTCAGAAAAACTTCAAGACAAAGCTGATGATTTAGGTGAAGAAATCGATGCTCTTAAAAAAGATACTGATGCATTAAAAGCTGAAGAAGATAAAAAAGCTGAATCTCTTAAAAAACAAGAAGACACATTAAAAGAAGCTAAAGAAGCATTAAAATCAGCTCAAGACAACGGTTCTTCTAGTGATATCGTTACTTTATTAGATAAAGCTGTAAAAGACATCGAAAAAGCTAAAGAAACTGCTCAAGATGCATTCGATAAAGCTGCTTCAGATACTAAACTTTATGCTGACGAACTTAACAAACTTACTGATGAGTACAATAAAACTCTAGAAGAAGTGAAAGCTGCTAAAGAAAAAGAAGCTAACGAACCTGCTAAACCAAAAGAAGAAGAACCAGCTAAACCAGCTGAAAAAACAGAAGCTGAAAAAGCTGCTGATGCTAAAAAAGAAGCTGATGCTAAAGTTGCTGAATTAGAGAAAAAAGTTGCTGAAGAAGCTAAAAAAGTTGAAGAAGCTACAGCTAAAGCTAAAAAAGAAGCTGACGACGTAACAGCTGCTCAAACTAAAAAAGATGAAACTGATAAAGCAAAAGCTGATGCAGAAGTTGAATTAGTTAAAGCTAAAGAAGAAGCTGAAAAAGCAAAAGCTAAAGTTGAAGAACTTAAAAAAGATGAAAAAAATAACTTAGAAGCTCTTAAAGCTGCTTTAAATCAACTTGAAAAAGAAGCTGAAACTGCAATTAATAAAAATACTAAAATCACTGACAAAGCTAAAGCTATCGAAGAAGCTAAAGCTGCAATCGGTAAAGAAGATTTACTAGCTGCTATCAAATCTGGTGTTATCTCAGCTACTCAAGCTGCTAAAGAATTAGAAGATGATAGCACTAAGGCAGAAGCTAATAAAGACATCGAAAATAAATTAAGAGATAAAAATCAAGTAAACGATGTAACTCCTGTTACAACAACTCCAAATAAAACATTAACTCCTGACGAACAGAAAAAACTTGACGAAGCTTATAACAAAGAAGCTTCTAAACCAATCGTTAAAAAACTTACAGATATTGTTGATGATTTAGCAGAAAAAATCGAAAAATTAACTGAACTAGCTAATCAAGACAAAGCTGATGCTACTGAAAAATCTAAAGCTGTAGAAGAAAAAACTGCTGCATTAGATAAACAAAAAGAAACTTTAGAAAAAGCTAAAACTGCACTTGAAACAGCTAAGAAAAATAATGCTGAACAAGCTATCCAAGACGGATTACAAGATGCTGTAACTAAATTAGAAGCATCTGTTGCTTCTGCTAAAACTGCTGCTGACGAAGCTCAAGCTAAATTTGACGAAGTTAACAAAGTAGTAAAAGCTTATAAAGATGAAATTGATAAACTAACTGACGATTACAACGCAACTTTAGAGTATATCAACAACTTAAAAGAAGTGCCTCAGGGTGAAAAACCTAAAGACTTCGCAGGTGGAGTTAACCCTAGTGATACCCCTTCTGACGATGCTAAACAACCTGATGAAGTTCCAACTACTCCTAATGCTCCCGAATTCAACGGGGGAGTAAACCCTAGTGACTCTCCTTCTGGAAATAATGGGTCTGATTTTAACGGGGGAGTAAGTGATTCAACTCCTCCTACTGTAGCTAACTCTCCCGAATTCAACGGTGGAGTTAACCCTAGTGACTCTCCTTCTGGAAATAATGGGTCTGATTTTAACGGGGGAGTAAATGATGCAACTCCTCCTACTGTAACTAACTCTCCTGAATTCAACGGTGGGGTTAACCCTAGTGACTCTCCTTCTGGAAATAATGGGTCTGATTTTAACGGGGGAGTAAGTGATTCAACTCCTCCTACTGTAGCTAACTCTCCTGAATTCAACGGGGGAGTAAATGATACAACTCCTCCTACTGTTCCCAATAAACCTGTGGGAGAAACTCCAAAAGCATCTAAACCTGAAGCTTCTAATGGAGATGCACTTGTACAACCAGAACTTCCAGAATTCAAAGGTGGAGTAAACTCTGTAGAGGCTGCTGTTAATGAAATTCCTGAGTTCAAAGATGGAGTAAACGCTGTAGAAGCTGCTGTTAATGAAATTCCTGAGTTCAAAGATGGAGTAAACGCTGTAGAAGCTGCTGTTAATGAAATTCCTGAGTTTAAAGGTGGAGTAAACTCTGTAGAGGCTACTGTTAATGAAGTACCAGCATTTGACTTAGCTAAACTTGGAACTGCTCAACCTTCTACACCTGGTGTAGACTTTGGACAAAAAGCTCCTGAAGTTAAAGAGCCTGCAAAAGTTGAAGCTAAAAATGAAAAATCATTACCAAACACTGGTATGAATACATCTAGCACTACAGCTCTAGGATTAAGCCTAATCGGATTAATCGGACTTGTTGTAAGACGTAAACTTTCTAAATAGGCAATTAGTGTATAAATAACTTTAAAGAGTATGGTTTTTCCATACTCTTTCCTTTTTACTTCATAAAAATAAGAGGAATCAGTATAGATTCCTCTTATTTTATTTATAACTATTTATTTTTCTTAGTTTTCAAAGCACCTGCTAATAATAACATAAACATTCCAAATGCTGCTGTTTCAGTTTCTTTTTCACCTGTATTCGGTAATTTAACATTTTCTTTTTTATGAATTTCTGGTGTTGGTTTTTCTTCTAGCTTTGGAACCTTTGGTGTTACTGGTTTTTCTGGCACTTTTGTTTGTGGTACTTTCGGCATTTTAGGTGTTTTTGGTTGTTCTGGAGTTTTTGGTTGTTCTTTCGGAACTTCTGGTTTTTCCGGTGTTTCTTTTGGTTTTTCTGGTGTTTTTGTTTTTTCTTCTTTTTTATAGATAACCTTTGTATCTACTCCAGGATCTTTTGGTACTACACTTTTTACTGTTGGTACATATCCTTTCACATCTGGTACTTGTGTTTCCAATGTTTTTGTCGGGTCTGTTAGATCGTTTAGATAGTCGGGTGTCGCAGCTTTCTCTATTGGATTACCTTTTTCATCTACCGGTAATATTTTCCCTAAGTGTTTATACGTCACCTTATCTGTTACTTCTGGTTTTTCTGGGGTTAATGTTTCTCCACCTGCTTGTTTTTTATCTGCGAAATATCCTTTAACTACTGGTACATCAACACTATTATAAGCATGTGTTTTTTCTTTCCACACTGTTTCTTTTGTTACAACATGATATTTACCTTTAAATTTGTAATCATCTTGGATGTTTATTTTCGGTGCTTTTCCTTCCGCACCAACAAATTCCACAACTTGTTTTGTGCCTTTTTCTACATCAGTAATTTTTTCTTTATATACTACTTTAGTATCTACTCCAGGATCTTTTGGTAATACGCTTTTTACTGTTGGTACATATCCTTCTAACTCTGGTACCGGTGTTTCTAATGCTTTTGTTGGATCTTTTAAATCGTTTAAATAATCAGGTGTTTGTGCCCCAGCTATTGGATTACCTTTTTCATCTACTGGTACTATTTTCCCTAAATGTTTATACGTTACCTTATCTGTTACTTCTGGTTTTTCTGGTGTTAATGTTTCTCCACCTGCTTGTTTTTTATCTACGAAATACCCTTTAACTACTGGTGCATCAACACTATTATAAGCGTGTGTTTTTTCATTCCATATAGTCTCTCTTGTTTTTTCATTATATTTCCCTAAGAATTTATACCCTTCTTGGATGTTTGTTTTCGGTGCTTTTCCTTCTGCTCCAACAAATTCTACAACTTGTTTTGTGCCTTTTTCTACATCTTGTATATATTTTCTCACATCAAATACAAGGTGATGCCCTGGAGCTAATTTATCTGCTTCAATATTTATATTAGGGTCTACAGCAAGTTTCCCATCAACTTCTTGAAGTTTAACTTTTATTCCTACTTCATCTTTTACATAAGGTTCTTTCCCAAATTCTTGAGCTACTACCTGTCTAGTTTCTTCTCTCTCTAATCCTTGATTTACAAATTCATATCCTTCTGGTAAATCGGGTAAAGTTGTTATACCAGCTTTCGTAGCATCAATTTGATCATTATCGTACATTTTTTCTGCAACTATTTCTTTAGTTTTTATATCTCGATATTTTATTTTACCTATTTCATATAAATCAACTGTAACGTCTTTCTCTGCTGCATCGGGTATCGCCGCAACTTCTGGAGCTCCTTTTTCTATTGCAAAATATCCTGGTGTTACCGGTGTTGGAACTTTCGAAAGATCTCCTTTATCAACAACCTCATTATTTTTATCCACTACTTTATCAACACCACCCGGATTTCCACCCTCAGGCACTGTTGAAACTATTGGTGGTACACCGTCGTTACTTTCAGCATATACCCTATCATTCGTATTCGTACTAGCTAAAATAAATAATCCTATTATAACCGATACTACCCCTACACTGTACTTTCTTATTGAAAATTTATTATTTTTCTTCATTATTTTTCCTCCTCTAAATTACACTTACCATGTAATACCTTTCCTAATTTTAGTATACACCCAAGAAAAATAATTGTCAATTTAATACTCGATAATTATTATCTCTTTTTATATTTATACCTTATTATATAAAGGTTAAAATAATTCAATCTCCCTGTTCGTTAGTTTACGTAAATAAAGATTTTTTATTAATATATATTGCAAATTTAATGTAATATTTTTTTAAAAAAACAGCAAAAATCAGACTCAGAATAAGTAAGGTAAAATTACAACTACTTTTCTAAGTCTGATCTTTCTTATTTTATTCTTGTTAATTTTTTTACTGTACTTTGAACAACATTTAAAGGTACCGCTTCTTTAGTAATAACACTAGTATCTAAACCAAACCATTTTTCCGGAGTTACCGTAATTTTTTTTAGTTTCAACCTTAATCCCATTATAAAGTTATCAAATGAAGACAAGCCATTGCTGTTACCTAATACTTCCTCAATCAAGACAAATCTAAAGTCTCCTACTGTTTCAGCTTTCCCTCTTAAATTATATTTAGTAGGTTGTAGTTCTAGCTCTTTATCTTCTAATAAATCTGCGATTACCTGACGCATAAACATATTGACCCTTTGATTCTCTCTAAATCCTAGATTAAAGGTGATTTTTAATATTTTCTTATCACTAAATTTAGTAACTTTATACTCTCTTCTATACGGTTCGTCTAATACATTTATATGAACGAAGAAGTAGACATTTGCTCGTTTAGGTTGTTTATTCAAAATAGAATACAAGACAGCATAATCCACATCTTCCTCATGTTTAGCACCTGTTAAATACACTAGGTTTGTCGCATATTTCGGTACGCTTTTATCTACGCTTAACTTCAACAACTGTTTCGTATAATTTTTTACAGTTAAATATTGACTTTCACGTTCTTTAATTTCTGTTCCTTTATACCAAATAAACATAATTATAAATATTAATGAGGCGATAATTACAGTTATATAACCACCATTAACGAATTTCAAACTATTTGCATATAGGAAAAACAGTTCCTCTATTCCAAAGAATAATAAGAAAATTAGCGCAAAAGTTTTTTTGTTTTTTACTTTATATAAATATATGCTTAACAGCAATGTCGTTACAAACATCGTTACACTAATGCTTAGTCCATACGCAGCCTCCATATTACTACTTGTTCTAAAGAATAATACTACACAGCTACTACAAATAAACAATATTATATTAACCGTAGATACATAAACTTGACCTTTTAACTCGGTAGGATATTTTATCATTAATTTAGGGAATAGATTTAATTTTATCGCCTCTGATATTAGCGTAAATGATCCTGTTATTAAACTTTGACTCGCGATTATCGCAGCAAGTGTCGCGAGTATCACCTGAAATACTATAAAGCTATCCGGCACTAGCGCAAAGAACGGATTTTTTGTCGCGTTATAATTTGTTGATAGTAAATATGCTGCCTGACCAAAATAGTTCGCAAGTAGACATACTTTTACCGAAAACCATGCCATTCTAACATTTTTTCGACCACAGTGACCTAAATCCACATATAAATCTTCGGCACCTGATACACATAAAAATACCGCTCCTAATAGGACAAAAATACCAGGATAACTGATTAACAACTGTAATGCATATTTAGGATTTACAGCTTTTAATATTTCAGGTCTAGTGCTAATAGATTTCACTCCCCAAAATAGCAATGATAAAAACCATAAACTCATTATAGGTCCAAAGAGCGAACCTATTTTTTTTGTTCCAAAACGTTGAAACGAAAAAATAAATATAAAGATTATAAGCACTAAAACAATTACATCGTTAGTATTTATAGATGGAACAATATCATGTAATCCTTCAACCGCAGAGGTTACCGTAATTGCAGGTGTTATTATTCCATCCGCAAGAAGTGTTGCTCCTCCTATCATCGCTAAAAGTGCTACACTACGCCTTGTTTTATTTTTTATTAAGGCAAAAAGCGAGAATACCCCTCCTTCTCCTTTGTTGTCAGCTTTCAACGCTATCATTACATATTTTGTCGTAGTCTGTAAAGTCATTACCCAAAATATTAAACTGATAAACCCTAAAACTAAGTTTTCATTCATCGTTGCATCAGTACTATGAACAAATGATTTCATAACATAAAGAACCGAGGTCCCTATATCTCCAAATATTATTCCTATAGTTATTATTACACCAAGAAAGGTTAATCTTGATTTATCCATATTATCATCCTCTTATATAATAAGTTAAAATAAAATTACTTCTATAAAATCAGTAACTTTATTCTCAATATAATTATATTCCTCTTATAATCAAAGTCAATAGTAAGTATCTTGTGTTTTTATCATTACATAAAATAGATTTTTCTCTATTAAATCAATAAAATTAATTTTTAGAAAACTATAATTCTAGAAATATTTTCTAATTTATTATGAATTTACATAATTTTTCATTAGAAATTCCTTGCTTTATAATATCATTAATATTAAGTATAAGCTTATATAGAAAATCTAATATAACAATTGAATACTAAGATTTATATCCATACTCAAACAATTCAAAAAAATAAAATTTCTTTATCATATTTTTTGAATAATTTCCCTTTTCCATCAACATAACACCTTAAATTTTTCTATTAAAAAAACAGGAATTTTTCGTTTTATAAAAAATATCAAAAATACCTTTAAATTAATTTTGAAAACTTTTACTTTTCTACTTTACAAATCTATTTAAAAAGTGTTAAAATTAACTTAAAGAGGATTTAACACATTAAATTTAAAGATAAAAATTTTATTTAAAAGGGGTGCTATTATGCTAATAAAAAGTAAAAAAGTTTGGTCAAGCGGACAATTTCTTCCTCTTATTTTAGAAGTCGAAGATAAAAAAATAACTGCCGTTTATGATTATGATGCATTCGATAAAGTAGATTATGATTTCGGATCTAATCGTATTTTACCTGGTTTTATAGATGTTCATACTCATGGAGCTTATGGTTATGATACAAATGATGTTAATGAAGAGGGGCTTCGTAACTGGACTAAAAATATCGTTTCTGAGGGAGTAACATCATTTTTACCAACAACAATTACACAAACTGAAGAAGTTCTTCTAAAAGCTGTTGCTAATGTAGCAAAAGTATATGAAGAAGGTTACGAAGGTGCCGAAATTTTAGGTATTCACTTCGAAGGTCCTTATCTAGATGTAGAAAAACGTGGAGCTCAACCTAAAAATTGTATCCAAACACCTAGTGTAGAGCAATTTAAAAAATTCCAAGAAGCTAGTAAAAATCTAATTAGACTTATTACTATCGCGTGTGAAAAAGATATTGATTATAAACTTACTAAATATTTAGTAAGTCAAGGTATCCGTGTAAGTTTAGGCCACTCTGCTTGTAACTATAAAGAAAGTTATCTAGCGTTCGCTAACGGTGCAACTTCCCAAACTCACGTTTATAATGGAATGGTTGGTTTCCACCACCGTGACGGAGGTCAAGTAGGATTTGCACTGCGTGCGCGTGATGCTTATGGAGAAATTATCTGTGACGGTATCCACTCTACTACAGATGCTTTAAATACATACTTCACAGCTAAAGGTCGCGATCACGGAATTATGATTACCGATTCACTATGTGCTAAAGGTTGTGGACGTGGTTCTTATATCTTCGGTGGAGAAAATATGGAAATATATGAAGATGGTAGTGCTCACCGTGATGATGGGCGTTTAGCAGGTTCTACACTAAGAGTTATCGATGGACTACGCGTTTTAATTGAGGATGCTTTAGTACCTGTAGATGCTGCCATCAACTCTTGTACAAAAAACCCAGCAGAAATGCTAGGATTTGCCGATCGTAAAGGGAAAATTAAAGTTGGCTACGATGCTGACCTTGTTGTTATTAGTCCTACATACGAAGTACTAACAACTTTCGCCCGTGGAGAAGAAGTTTATAAAAAGAAGATTAAAAAGTAAGGGGTAATTCTATGAAATATTTAGTTTTTGATTCTAAACAAGAAGCTTCAAAAGAAGCGTACAAAATTTTAAAAAGTTTAATTATTGAAAATTCAACACTAGGACTTGCTACTGGTGGATCACCTACAGGTCTATACGCAGAAATCATTGCAGACCACAAAGCAGGGAATTTTAGCTATAAAAATGTAAGATCTTATAATTTAGATGAATATGTAGGTATCAGCTATGATCACCCAGAAAGTTATCATAAATTCATGGAAACTAATCTATTCGATCATATCGATATAGAAAAAGAAAATACACATGTTCCTGACGCAAGTGCTGAAGATTTAGAAGATGCTCTTAAATCTTACCAAGAAGCACTTAATGATGCTAATATTGACGTTCAACTATTAGGTGTTGGCTCAAATGGTCACATCGGATTTAACGAACCAGGTACATCTTTTGATACTGGAGTTCATATTGTTGATTTAAAACAAGAAACAATAGAAGCAAATTCTAGATTCTTTAATAATGATATTAATCTAGTACCAAAACAGGCTGTAACAATGGGGATAAAAGATATTATGAAGGCTAAACATATAATCTTATTAGCTTTTGGTAAAGCTAAACAAGATGCTATTAGAAGTTTAGTAGCAGATGAGGAAATTACTGAAAATATTCCTTGTACTATTCTAAAAAATCACCCTAGTGTATATGTAATAGTAGATAAAGAAGCAGACTTTAAATAACAAAATTTGTGGGAGTGGCTCTCGACTAATATAGAATCATCAGTCGAACCCTCCCACTCTAAAAAATATATCAATGTAAGCGTTTGATTTAAAAAATAATAGGGAGGTACGATAATAATGAGTACACAACTAAAATGGACAAATATAGCTACTGTAGTGGCTCAAAAAGGCTACGAAAATAATATAGGAACAGCAGGTTTAGTTAAAGGAGTATTAGGTAATAAACTAATCTTTGGTGGAGGTGCTAACTTCCCAGGTGGACTTCCTGTTGATGGAGGAGTTAAAGTAAATCATAAAGATGTATATTTATATGAAGAAACAGCTGATGGAGTAACTTTATTAGATCAAATTCAATTTGACTATCCTCTAGCATATGGACCAAGTGCAGTACATAACGATACTTTATACTACATTGCGAATAAAACTGAAACATCATCAGAATTATTAGTATTCACTGTTGTTGATAATAAATTAAAAGTTGAAGTTATCGACACTCTTCCACTTACTGTAGAAAATGTTATCGCAAAAGTTCATGACAATAAACTATACTTCGGTATCGGATCTATTAACGGTTCTAATAACAATGAACTATATGCATATGATTTAGCAACTAAGAAATTCGAAGTATTTTCAGAATTTCCTGGAAAATTACGTAATCAAGCTGTTAGCTATGTATACAATAATGAACTATATGTATATGGTGGGGGAGCTAGCGAAACTTATAACGATGGATATAAAGTTAACTTAAAATCAAAAGAATGGACTCAACTTGCTGATGTAGTTATAGATAATGAGGAAGTATCACTTCTAGGTGCAGATTTAGCTCCATTAAATGAAGATGAACTACTAGTAATCGGCGGATTCAATAAAGATGTATGGAAAGATGCAGTGTTCAACTTAACTACATTACAAGGTGAAGATCACGCAAAATATCGTGACGCATACTTCAGACGTCCTGTAAGTGATTATAAATGGAATAAAAAAGAATTAGTTTACAACTTAAAAGAAAACCGCTGGTACCAATTAGGAGAAATTCCATTTGAAGCACCTTGTGGGCATGCTGTATTAGCTACAGATACTAATATTTACTCAATCATGGGGGAGATTAAACCAGCAGAAAGAAAACCATATATCCATAGAACTAAAAAATAACAAATACTAAAATAAGCGACTCTATTTAATTTGTAGGGTCTCTTTAATTATTTGATCTTCTAAATTACCAATTTAAAATACTATATAATTTTCTTAAATAAATTTTAATTAAAAATCCATAAAAAAAAGCCATGAGTTTTATTCTCATGGCTAAGTTTTTCCTTAAGCTATGAAAAAGAAAAACTAGTAAAAAAAATAAAGTTCGTGTATATTTTCAATACACAATATCAGTATAAACTATTTTTCTTTTTTAGTCAATTTATTATAAGTAAAAAAAGAACCTTCCAAAAGGAAGGCTCTCACTGTTGCCTGGCAACGTTCTAGTCTCACAGGGCGTAAGCCCAACTACATTCGACGCTAAAGAGCTTAACTTCTGTGTTCGGTATGGGTACAGGTGTGTCCTCTTCGCTATCGCCACCAGACGAAAACTTCATATACATATTATATCATCTTTTTTCTTTTTGTCAACAGTTACTTCTAAAGAACTTTCACTTGATTAAGTCCTCGACCTATTAGTATTAGTCAGCTGAACACGTTACCGTGCTTACACTCCTAACCTATTCTCCTTGTCGTCTTCAAGGGGTCTTAATATCCGTGGGAAATCTCATCTCGAGGGGGGCTTCATGCTTAGATGCTTTCAGCTCTTATCCCTTCCGTATTTAGCTACCCAGCTATGCCACTGGCGTGACAACTGGTACACCATTGATACGTCCATCCCGGTCCTCTCGTACTAAGGACAGCCCCTCTCAAATTTCCTACGCCCACGACGGATAGGGACCGAACTGTCTCACGACGTTCTGAACCCAGCTCGCGTACCGCTTTAATGGGCGAACAGCCCAACCCTTGGGACCGACTACAGCCCCAGGATGCGATGAGCCGACATCGAGGTGCCAAACCTCCCCGTCGATGTGGACTCTTGGGGGAGATAAGCCTGTTATCCCCAGGGTAGCTTTTATCCGTTGAGCGATGGCCCTTCCATGCGGAACCACCGGATCACTAAGTCCTGCTTTCGCACCTGCTCGACTTGTAGGTCTCACAGTCAAGCTCCCTTGTGCCTTTACACTCTGCAAATGATTTCCAACCATTCTGAGGGAACCTTTGAACGCCTCCGTTACTCTTTGGGAGGCGACCGCCCCAGTCAAACTGCCCACCTGACACTGTCTCCCGGTCTTCTACGCCGAGGGTTAGAATTTCAATACAGCAAGGGTAGTATCCCAACAACGCCTCCTCATACACTGGCGTGCATGATTCTCTGGCTCCTACCTATCCTGTACATACTGCATCAAAATTCAATATCAAGCTACAGTAAAGCTCCATGGGGTCTTTCCGTCCTGTCGCGGGTAACCTGCATCTTCACAGGTACTATGATTTCACCGAGTCCATCGTTGAGACAGTGCCCAAATCGTTACGCCTTTCGTGCGGGTCGGAACTTACCCAACAAGGAATTTCGCTACCTTAGGACCGTTATAGTTACGGCCGCCGTTTACTGGGGCTTCAATTCATACCTTCGCTTACGCTAAGCACTCCTCTTAACCTTCCAGCACCGGGCAGGCGTCAGCCCCTATACTTCACCTTACGGTTTTGCAGAGACCTGTGTTTTTGTTAAACAGTCGCTTGGGCCTATTCACTGCGGCCTACTCTCGTAGGCACCCCTTCTCCCGAAGTTACGGGGTCATTTTGCCGAGTTCCTTAACGATGGTTCTCTCGCTCACCTTAGAATTCTCTTCCCAACTACCTGTGTCGGTTTGCGGTACGGGCACCTCTTATCTCGATAGCGGCTTTTCTTGAGAGTTTGGCTTCATTGACTTCGCTACTATATTTCGCTCCCCATCACACTTCAGTCTTATCAAGCAGCGGATTTGCCTACTACTCAACCTTTGTGCTTAGACGTCCTATTCCATCAGGACGATCAATTAGCCTCCTCTGTCCCCACTTCTCTCAAACGATATTTGGTGGTACAGGAATTTCTACCTGTTGTCCATCGGCTTCACCATTCGGCTTCACCTTAGGTCCCGACTTACCCAGAGCGGACGAGCCTTCCTCTGGAAACCTTAGTCATTCGGTGGATAGGATTCTCACCTATCTTTCGCTACTCACACCGGCATTCTCACTTCTAACCTCTCCACCTCGCCTTACAGCTCGGCTTCTACGATGTTAGAACGCTCTCCTACCATATAACATTAGTTATATCCGCAGCTTCGGTTGTATGTTTAGCCCCGGTACATTTTCGGCGCGATGTCACTCGACCAGTGAGCTATTACGCACTCTTTAAATGGTGGCTGCTTCTAAGCCAACATCCTGGTTGTCTGTGCATCATCACATCCTTTTCCACTTAACATACAATTTGGGACCTTAGCTGGCGGTCTGGGCTGTTTCCCTTTCGACTACGAACCTTATCACCCGCAGTCTGACTCCCGTTGATATTTATCTGGCATTCGGAGTTTGTCTGAATTCGGTAACCCGGGATGGGCCCCTAGTCCAAACAGTGCTCTACCTCCAGTAAACTCACAACGAGGCTAGCCCTAAAGCTATTTCGGAGAGAACCAGCTATTTCCAAGTTCGATTGGAATTTCTCCGCTACCCACAGCTCATCCAAACACTTTTCAACGTGTCCTGGTTCGGTCCTCCATTCAGTGTTACCTAAACTTCAACCTGGCCATGGGTAGATCACTTGGTTTCGGGTCTACTCCATCATACTATTTCGCCCTATTAAGACTCGCTTTCGCTGCGGCTCCATGTCTTCCACTTAACCTCGCATGATAAAGTAACTCGCCGGTTCATTCTACAAAAGGCACGCCATCACCCTCAAGGGGCTCTGACTACTTGTAAGCACACGGTTTCAGGTTCTCTTTCACTCCCCTCCCGGGGTTCTTTTCACCTTTCCCTCACGGTACTGGTTCACTATCGGTCACTAGGTAGTATTTAGCCTTACCAGATGGTCCTGGTAGATTCCGACGGAATTCCTCGTGTTCCGCCGTACTCAGGTGCTCTCTCGCGCCAACTTAGCATTTCGTATACAGGACTTTTACCTTCTACGGTCTAACTTTCCAGCTAGTTCTACTATACTTTGTCATACACTTTGTTGAGAGTCCTACAACCCCAATATGCAAGCACATTGGTTTGGGCTCTTTCCTTTTCGCTCGCCGCTACTCAGGAAATCGATTTTTCTTTCTCTTCCTACAGGTACTTAGATGTTTCAGTTCCCTGCGTTACCTCGCTTTCGCGTACCGCCCTTTTAAAAGCGGTGGGTTCCCCCATTCGGATATCTACGGCTCTTTGCTTACTTACAGCTCCCCGTAGCATTTCGTCGTTTGTCACGTCCTTCATCGGCTCCTAGTGCCAAGGCATCCTCCGTGCGCCCTTTACTACTTAATCGTGTGTAGCTTTTACGCTTCGTTCTTTTCCTTGAACTCTTTGTGAATAAGTTTTTACAACTTACTTACTTTTTTCTCGGTTTTGTAAATCTGTTTCTTTTACTTTATAGAAAATTATTTTTGATCTAATATATATATTCAGTTTTCATTGTGCAAAAATGGTGGAGCCTAGCGGGATCGAACCGCTGACCTCCTGCGTGCAAAGCAGGCGTTCTCCCAGCTGAGCTAAGGCCCCATATGAAATTGTATTTAATTAAGAATAAATGGTGGGCCTAAATGGACTTGAACCATCGACCTCACGCTTATCAGGCGTGCGCTCTAACCAGCTGAGCTATAGGCCCCTATTAAATTTTATTCTTATTTGAATGTTTTGAACACTCAAAACTAAACGAATTATCAACGTATTCCTTATCCTTAGAAAGGAGGTGATCCAGCCGCACCTTCCGATACGGCTACCTTGTTACGACTTCACCCCAATCATCTGTCCCACCGTGACCGGCTCCCTCCTAAAAGGTTAGGCCACCGTCTTCGGGTGTTACAAACTCTCGTGGTGTGACGGGCGGTGTGTACAAGACCCGGGAACGTATTCACCGCGACATTCTGATTCGCGATTACTAGCG